>NZ_JBLROB010000009.1:0-174949 GCF_047921475.1 Micromonospora sp. SL4-19 | reverse complement strand
TTCCGAGGCGAAAAAAGCGGACGCGGCCTTGAGGATCTCGTTGGCTCTGCGTAGCTCAGCGACCTCTTTGCGGAGCCGCCGCAGTTCCTCGGCCTCGGCGGTGGTGGGCTGGTCGAAGCGCTCACCGTGATCAGCCTGGTCCTGGCGGATCCAGTTACGCAGCGCCTCGGGATGCACACCGAGCTGCTCGGCCAGGCGCTTGATCACCGGTTTGGGGTCGGACTCCCGGTAGAGCCGCACCGCACGCTGGCGCAGCTCGTCCGGGTACTTACGAGGGGCGGGCACAGAGAACCTCCTGGTCAGGGCCTATCAGACCACGATCGAAAGTCTCCGAGCTACCGGGGGAACCTCAGTCCTGGTGGGAAGGATGCCGGGATGTTCCACCTGGCCGCGTTGTCGGCGAACCTGGCTTCCGCATGCGCGGGCCGCGCTCAACTCGTCCATGCAACGGGGCGCTGACCTGGGGCATCGCGCTGCAGCTTAAGCGAATCTTCACGATCGCCCCGATCATAGATTCGGGGCCTGGTGGGACCGTTGAGCAGAAGAAAGCAGGCAAGCAGTCGCCACCTGGAGGACGACGAAACATGCGCAGGCCTTCACCGCGGCCCTGCTCGGCGGAGCGCCGGCGACCTACGATCCGAATGCCACACCGGGCCCCGGTTCAGGGCACGCGACGCCGCGTTGGCGTCGGTGCCAGCCGGTCGGGAGCGCAAGGTCACGCTGACCGTCACCGAAGAGGTCGTCGAGGTCGCCCCTGCGGTACGCCAACGGGCCTGCGCCTACAACGGCACGGTGCCCGGCCCGACGTTGCGCGGCAAGGTCGGCGACACGTTCATCGTCACGCTGATGAACAAGGGCACCACCGGGCACTCGATCGACTTCCACGCCTCACAGGTCGCCTCGACCACGCAGATGCGTCCCATCAAGCCGGGCGAGCAGTTGACCTACACCTTCACCGCCGAACGCGCCGGGCGTTCATGCGAGGTCGGGGGATCCGGTGCGCTCACGACTTGGAGAAGCCGAGTGCTCGGTATCCGGGCATGCGGCGTTGAAGTGAGGCGGCGAGGATGGGGGTGGCCGGGTCGTGGTAGTCGTGGACCTCGGCGGCGTCCTTGCCGAGTGCCGTCCGGATCACGCGTCCGGCGCACTGGATGAGCAGCCCGTCGTAGGAGATCGGGCCGGCGAGGAAGAGGGTGTCGAGCGCTGGGGCGTCGAAGCCTTCGCCGATGAACGGTGTGGTGCCGATGACGAGGAGGCCGTCACCGGCCTTGGCTTCGCCGAGTCGGTCGACGGCGGTTCGCCGGTCGGTGGCGCTCATCGCTCCTTGGAGTACGAGCGCCTGGTGTCCGCGCGCCGCGAGCATCGCGGTGAGGGCGTCGACGTGGGCGATCCGCCGGGTGAGGACGAGACAGTTGCGTCCGCGCGCGAGGGCTGCGGCGACGTCGTCGGCGATCTGGGTGTTGCGCGTCTGGTCGAGGGCCAGGCAACGGTGGATCTCGGCGAGTGCGCCCGGTTCGTTCAGGTCCACGTCGCCGGCACGAAACGTGGTGTCGTGGACGTGCAGCAGTCGTCGTGGTCCGGCATCAACCGCCATCGCGGCCGCGATGGTGCCCTGTTCCTCGTCGGTGATGGTGTGCCGGATGGGGCCGAGCTGCCAGGTGACGAGTTGGCCGAGCCCGTCACGCCGGGCGGGTGTGGCGGTGAGCCCGAGCCAGAACTGCGCGGCGATCCGTTTGACCGAGTGCTCGTAAGCGGCGGCAGCGAGGTGGTGGCACTCGTCGATGATGACGTGCCCGTACCCCTGGGTGAGTGTGGTGATGTCGTCGCGTCTGGCCAGGGAGGGCAGCAGTGCGATGTCCACTGTGCCGGTGAGCTTGCGTCGGCCGCCGCCGAGTTGGCCGGCCCGGATGCCGAGGAACTGTTCGATGCGGGTTCGCCACTGGTCGGCGAGGGCTTTGCGGTCGACGAGGACCAGGGTGGAGGTGCCGCGCTCGGCGATCACGGCGCACGCCATGACGGTCTTGCCGGAGCCAGGTGGGGCGACGAGCACCCCGTCGTCGTGGGCGAGAAGCGCACCGACTGCGGTGCTCTGCTTGTCGGTGAGCTCGGCGGTGAACGCCGTATCGATCTCGTTTCCGGAGTTCCGTGCGTCGGTGACGGACAGCCGAGACCCGGCGTGTTCGACGATGGCGGCGATGGTGTGGCGCAGGCCGCGCGGTAGTACCAGACGGTCGTCGAGGGTGAGGTCGTAGCCGCGGATGAATCGTGGGGTGTCCCAGGTGGACTTGCGCAGCCGCTGCAGTTCGTAGAACTTCGGGTTGGCCATGGCGGCGGCGTGCTTGAACGTCGCCAGCGCGGCCGGGGTGAGTTGCGCGGCGTCGAGGCTCAGCCCGGCACCGGCTTCCGCGTGCACCACCGGGGGCAGCGCGGGATGTACCCGGGTCGCGGCGGACCGGCTCATCGTGGCGATGTCGGCGCCGGTGGTGGCACGCTTCGCCTGCCGGGCGACGCGTTCGGCGTCCGCAGGGCTGAGCCGGTCCAGCGTCGACAGGAAGGCCCACTGGTCGGCGTACGGTTCGAGCGTGCCGAGGTCGAGGAACGTGGTCAGTCCGTCCTTGCGGCGTCGGCCCTGCAGCGGCGCGGCGATGAGGTTGCCGAAGCCGCCCTCGGGTAGGACGTCCTGGTTGGGGAACAGTCGGTCGTACGACCGTAGGTCCATCGACCCGCGTAGCACCATCGCCTCGTGCAGCAGGGCGGTTCCGACGGCCCGCGCTGTCGTCGCCGGGACCACACCGGCGAAGAAGATCCACACGTGGGCACCGCGACCGGACTGGGAGATCTCCAATGCCGCCGGCACAGCACTGGCCCGCGCCGCCTTGATGTAGGCCAGGGCGTCGAGCATCGCCGTCGGGCCGTCGAAGTCCGCCACCACGAAGTGGCAGGTGTTGCCAGGCAGCAGCGGGTACAGCCCCAGGAACACGTCGCCGACGAGATGAGCGGCGACGACCTCCCCCGTACGGGGCAGGTAAGTAGCGCCGCGCCGGTCCATGCCCTTACGCCACCCGCCGGCGACGGCCGGCATCCACCCGGCAGCACCGGTGCGGGTGTTCTCCCACCGCACGGCGTACACGTCGACGCGGGCCCGGAACCGGTCGGCGAACAGCGCCAGCTTGTCCGCCACCGGTGAGGCCATCGTCACCAAACCCGGCGCAGCGACCGGCGCGGACAGCTGCTCCGGCGCAGGAGCCGTGTCCTGACCACGCAGTTCGAGCACCCGTGACAGCCGGGCGTTCTCCGCCCGTAACCGCTTCACCTCGCGGCGAAGACCTTCGAACTCGTCTACCGAATCCACCGGACCATCCTCGGGTACCGGGCTTCGAGCATCCCGGAACGGGTTCGCTATCCTGCGCCGATGGCATCGAAGCGGAATGCGGCGCTCGAGGCGATGATCGAAGAGGCCACCGTCGACGCGTACAACGACGACGAACAGCTCACCGGCCTGTTCACCATGCTCGAAGAGCATCTGGCGGTGCCGTTTACCACCACCGTCCTCGGCATGGAGGTAGTCGTGCAGAAGGTCGACCTCACCGTCGACAGCATCGGCGCGGTCTGCGCCCGGGGCCGCCACCGGCAGAAGATCGACCTGCTCGACCTGCCGCTGCCCACACCTGCACCGGACGGCGCCGACTGGATCGACGCCTACCGGCACTGGGCCGGGCGGTAGTCACAGTGAGCGAGTACCAGTACTACGAGTTCACCGCCGTCGACCGGCCCCTCACCAGCCGGGAGCAGGGCGAGTTGCGTGCGTTGTCCACCCGGGCCGACATCACCGCCACCAGCTTCGTCAACACCTACCAGTGGGGCGACTTCAAAGGTGACCCGCGCAGGCTGATGGAGCGATACTTCGACGCGCACCTGTACCTGGCGAACTGGGGCACCCGCCAGCTCATGCTGCGGTTGCCGAAGCACGTGGTCGACCCCGCCACCGTCGCCGGCTATTGCGTGGGTGACAGTGCGTCCGCCTGGACCGCCGGCAGGCACGTCATCGTTCACCTGTATCGGGAGGACGAGGACGGCACCGATGAGTGGGACCTCGACGGTCATGGCCTGCTCGCCTCGATCATCCCGGTCCGGGCCGGCCTCGCCGCCGGGGACCTGCGCTTGCTGTACCTGGGCTGGCTGCGCTGTGCGCAGTCCCTGGAGCTCACCGACGAGGAGCCCGAGCCGCCGGTCCCGGCCGGGCTGGACACGCTTGACGCCTCGCTCACCGCGGTCGCCGAGTTCCTGTGCATCGACCCTGATCTGATCGCGGCCGCGGCGGCCGCTTCGGCGCAGCCTGCCGTCGAGCCGACCGCCGCGCAACTGCGCTCGTGGGTCACCAGACTCCCGGTCCGGGAGAAGGACGCCATCCTCGCCGACCTGGTCAGCGGCGGCGACGGTCACCTGCGGGGCCGGCTGCTGCGCCGGTACCGCGACGAACACCTCCCGGACACGTCCACCACGACCGCCCCACGCACCGCAGGCGAATTACTCGCCACCGCCGCACACCTCCGCGCCGAACGGGAACGCCAGGTCGCCGAGCAGCGTGAGCGAGACCGAATCCGCCAGGAACGGTCCGCGGCGGCCGCCCGGCAACGGCACCTCGACGCCCTCGCAGTCGATCAGCCCGCCGCGTGGCAGCGGGTCAACGAACTCATCGCCACGAAGAAACCCCGCGACTACGACACGGGCGTTCAACTCCTTGTCGACCTGCGCGACCTCAGCGAACGCGACGGCAACACCACGAGATTCCGGCAGCGGCTGGCCGAACTACGGGCGGTGCACGCACGTAAGCCCAGCCTGATCGAACGCCTCGACCTGGCAGGACTCGATGCCTGACACTCTCCGGTCGACCGCCGCACAGGCCGAGGTCAACCTTCACGCCGTCCTGCACCTCGTGGCAGCCGGTCGGTTACGGTGCAGCGAAACGACCCGTCGACCCGCCGCCGCGACCGTCGCCGCCGTCGCCGGGGTGCTCGACGGCGGGGACTTCTACCCCGCCGAGCCGATCGCGGCGTTCGCGTGGCCGCTGCTGCTGCAGGCCGGCGGACTGGCCGAACTCGCCGGCGGCCGACTCCAGCTCACCGATCGCGGACGCGCCGCCCTCGGTAAACCGGCCGCCGCGACGCTCCGGCGGCTCTGGCGGTCCTGGGTCACCACCCCCTTGCTCGACGAGTTCAACCGGATCGACCGGATCAAGGGCCAGCGGGCCGCGAACGTCCTAACGTCGGTCAAGACCCGCCGCAAGGCCGTGGCCATCGCCCTCGCCGCCTGCCGATGCAACGAGTGGATCGTCGTCGATGAGCTGTTCGCCGCCATGCGCCGCCGCCGGGAGACCTCCCCGACCGTCGCCCGTAGCGAACGTGGGCTGTGGAAGCTGTACCTTGTCGACCCCCAGTACGGCAGCCTCGGCTACAGCGGATTCGCGGACTGGCCGATCCTCGAGGGCCGGTACACCCTCGCCGTGCTGTTCGAGTACGCCGCGACCCTCGGCCTCATCGACATCGAGTACACCGACCCGGTCGGCGCCCGCACCGACTACCACGGCAACTGGGGTGCCGACGACCTCGACTACCTCAGCCGCTACGACGGCCTGCGCGCCATCCGACTCAACCCGCTCGGCGCCTACGCACTCGGGCTGACCGGCGACTACCAGCCACCCGCCAGCACCATGGAGCCGGAGCGGACCCTGAAGGTCCTGCCAACCCTGGACATCGTGACCGTCGGCGACCCCACCGCCACCGACCGGCTCGTCCTCGACGCCCACGCCGAACGCACCAGCGACCGGGTCTGGACGGTACGCGCCGACACGCTGCTCGCCGCAGCCGAAACCGGACGGCCGCTCGGCCAGTTCGTCACCTTTCTGGCGGATCGTGCAATGCACGACCTGCCGGCAGCGCTCGCCGTCCTCGTTGACGACGTGACCACCCGGGCGACGAGGATCAGCGACCGCGGCCTCGTCCGCCTCGTCGAATGCGCCGATGCGCCCCTCGCGACCCTCGTCGCCCGCGACCCGAAACTGCGCACCCTGTGCACCCTCGTCGGCGACCGCCACCTCGCCGTACCCGTCGAACACGAAACACAGTTCCGCCGCGCACTGCGCGCCCTCGGATACACCACCACCCCTGCAGGATGAACCAGGCCGCGACAGCTCAACAACCACTTCCTCGCAGGGCAGACCGCGTCGGCTGGGGACTCGAGCATGCCGATTCAGTAGTCCGGATCGGAGTCCAGATCACGGGCGATCTTCGCGCCCGTGGACGGATCGAACAGACCTCACCCGTCGTGCGATACGACCATCAGGATGTCGGCGCCGCTCGCCGGAACTGCTGCGGAGCCGACGCCAGCAGTCCGCCCACAGATACGTGTATGGCGTAGACAGGGCAGGCCATGTAGCAGGTGCAGGCATGACCAACGCACCGGGGAACCGGTCGCGTAGCTGCTGCTAATACTCACTCATGGGTAATGCTTCGTGACCGGCTCGTCGTCGTGGGTGGCGAGGATCGGGTGAAGCCGTCGAAGGAAATCTGTTCGACGTATGCCGCGCGTACGGTGGCGGCCAGTTCCTCGACGGCTGGCCCCAACCGCCTTCCCCGGCAACGTCCGCGCCGTATAGCTGGCCGAGGGGCAGGTCGACGACGCTGTTGCTGTAGTCGCCCGGATGACGATCTCCTCGAACCATCCGGGCGACCCAGCGTTCACCGGCCCGGCCGGTCAGGCACAGTTCGGCCAAGTGCCGGAAGGCATCGGCCGCGGCGGCCAGGTCGGTGGTCGGCAGGGCGATGCCGATCTCGGCCAGCGCGGCCGGCAGGAGGTCGCGAACGGCATGTGGGTCCCGGCCGCTGAGTCCGGCCAGTTCTCGCAGGGTCTGGCTGTCGTGGCCGTCGACCAGCCAGGCGGCGGCGTACCACGGAACGGTATCCACGGAGCGAGCATCCGCGCCGACGAGCGGATCCCATCTGAGGATCACCCTGCCTACACCGAGCGTCGGCACCGCTGGCTGCGGACCCGCCGGTCGTGCGGACGAACGGGTCCTACATGGAGTGGACTCAATGAAGTGATCTCAGCAAGGTTCGGCGGCCGAGTGGGGATGACACGGGCGTAACGTCCATACCAGACGGTGTTGGATATGCGGCGTGGAGCCATCGATAGACAGGTTCTTGCGACAGAATCCAGTCTTCGAGAGGGCTCCACGTGATCGCCTATTCTGCCAGGCTCGACGTGCCCAGGGAACTCGTACAGCACGTGGCGCGGCTGCTTCGTGCCGAGCGTCGGACGGTGGGCACCCGACCGGGAACCCGTGCGCTGACGTGCTTCTACCAGTCGATCCTGGTGTTGGTGTGGTTCCGCAAGGGCGAGGACAAGACCACCCTCGGGGCGGGGTTCGGGGTCTCGCGGGCTACGGCCTACCGGTACGTTGCCGAGGCCGTGCGGGTCCTGGCGGCGCAGACACCCACCCTGCACGATGCGCTGCGCCGGGTCGCCGCCGACGGCTGGTCGCACGTGATCCTCGACGGGAAGCTGTTCGACACCGACCGCCTTGCCGAGACCACCGTGAGCGTGAAAGGCGACACGATCGACGCGTGGTACTCCGGGAAACACCGCGACTTCGGGGCGAACATTCAGGCGGTGATGCGCCCCGACGGGCTCCCGATCTGGACCTCGGATGCGATGCCCGGGCATCTGCATGACCTGACCTGCGCCCAGCGTTTGAACGTCACCGGCGCCCTCTACTGGGCGGCCTCCGAACTGCGGCTGCCGACCCTGGCCGACTCAGGCTACGAAGGCGCTGGCCAGGGCATCCACGCTCCATACAAGCAGCCCGCCGACGGCCGCCGGCTCGCCGTCGACAACCGGACCTACAACACCGTCCTTCGATCCATGCGGTGCCTCGGAGAACGCGGCTTCGCGATCCTCGTCGGCCGCTGGCGGACCCTGCGTCACAGCACAGCCAGCCCACGCCACGTCGGCGACATCGTCCGCGCCGCTCTCCACCTCACCCACTTCGAATACCGATACCTACCGGAATCTTGTTGAGATCACGTCAATGTGGCAGAACCCGACCCACATTCCAGCAACTCATGGACCTATTGTGACCGTTTTGGCGGTGCGTCGACGGGGGTTACAGCTCGGCAAATAGCCCGGTCAACCGGCACGCGGTCAGCCGGGCGGAAAGGGATCAGGCACGCCAAGCCGACACTTACCGACACGGCCGAACCCTGCCAGCCGGCGACGCCGTCCACGTGCATTCCCAGTTCTACGGTCGTCGACCTCAACGCACAATTCGCACAACGTCGAGCCGGCCCCGACTACGAGGCGGATCTCGTCGCTTGGCGCGCGACCCACCGCGTGCGGCCTGTCCGACTACGCCTGCCGTGCGGTGTGCATGCCCGATCGGTCGCCGGATCGCATGGACTGTCATCCGCCGGTGTTCGGTCGGGTGAGTCCCTGGTCGTAGGCGAATATGACGGCCTGTACGCGGTCGCGGGCACCTATCTTGGCGAGGACCCTGCCGACGTGGGTCTTCACGGTGGACTCCGACAGCACGAGCCGCTCGGCGATCTCCCGGTTGGTCCAGCCGCTTCCGATCGCCACCAGGATCTCGCGTTCCCGGTCGGTGAGGCTGGCCAGCCGCGGGTCGGTGCGGCCCGGCTGCGAGGGGCTGGCGGCGAGCTGGCCGGCGAAGCGGTCCAGCAGTCGGCGGGTCAGCGCGGGCGCGATGACGGCGTCGCCGTCCGCGACCGCCCGGATGCCAGCCAGCAGCTCCTCGGGGCGCGCGTCCTTGAGCAGGAAGCCGCTGGCCCCGGCGCGCAGGGCGGCGTGCGCGTACTCGTCCAAGTCGAAAGTGGTCAGCACGAGCACCCGGGACCGGTCGCCGGCCGCGACGATGCGTCGGGTGGCCTCGATGCCGTCCATGCCGGGCATGCGTACGTCCATGAGAATCACGTCGGGGTGCAGTTGCTCGGCGCGGCGCACCGCCTCGGTACCGTTGCCGGCTTCTCCGACGACGTCCGTTTCCTCGTTGCTCTCCAGCAACATGCGGAAACCCAGCCGTTGCAGGGGCTGGTCGTCGACGATAAGCACAGTGATCATTTCCGGCCTTCGAGTGTGGCGAGCGGGGTCAGGTCGAGGATCGCCCGCACCGTCCAGCCTCCGCCGGGGCGCGGGCCGGCCTCGACGGTTCCGGCGTACAGGGCGGCTCGCTCGCGCATGCCGGCGAGTCCGTGCCCGGGTTTCGCGGGCGGCGGTGGCGGTCGGTCGGGCAGCTGGGGGCCGGTGTCGTGCACGGTGATCTGCAGCCGCCCGTCGGTGGCGGTGAGGCCGACGTCGAGGGCGGTGTGCGGCCCCGCGTACCGCAGCGCGTTGGTGAGCGCCTCCTGCACGATGCGGTACGCGGTGAGCTGTACCCCGGGGTCGAGGGCGTCGACGTTGCCGGCGGTGCGGTAGACGACGTCCGGTCCGGCCACCCGGATGCGCTCACACAGGGCGTTGATCTCGGCGACGCCGGGCTGCGGGTGGAGCTCGGCGGCCTCGGTCTCGTCGCGCAGGACGCCGAGCACCCGGCGCAGTTCGGCGAGGGCCTGCCGGCTGGTGTCGCCGATGAGTTCGAGCGCCTCCCGGCCGCGTTGCGGGTTGCCGCCGACCGCGTACGCGCCGCCGTCGGCCAGTGAGATGATCACCGACAGGCTGTGGCCGACGATGTCGTGCATCTCGCGAGCCACCCGGCCGCGTTCGGTGGCTGCGGCGAGCAGGCTGCGCTGGTCGCGCTCGATCTCCAGACGCAGCGCCCGGTCACGCAGCGCGGCCAGCTGTGCCCGGCGGATGCGGATGGCGACACCCAGGGCGGCGGCCGCGGTAGCGGCGCTGTAGAGAAAGAACAGCGCGTCCCACGGCGCCACGACGGCGGAGGCCCGCCACGCGACCAGGGCCATCGCCGCAGCGACGGTCAGCCCGGCCCAGAACAGCCGGGCCGGATGGACCCGCAGCACAAGGCTGTAGATGGCGATGAGCAGCGCGACGTCGGCGCGGAGCAGCACGCCGAGGGACCATTGCAGGACAAACACCGCGGCGATGGCGTAGAACGCGGCAGTTGGTGCCCGCCTGCGCCAGAACAGCGGCAGGACGAGGCCGAGCTGCAGGGCGACTGCGGCTGCCAGGGGCGGATGGTGCAGCGCCCGCGGCTCGTCGGTGCGGACGAGGTCGGGAATGCAGAACACCAGCAGTACCGCGGCGACCACCGCCGCGTCGAACAGCCATGGCCGCCTGGCATCGAACCGCCGCAGCCGCTGGCCAAGGCCGGCGAGCCGGTCGACCAGCGGATGGGCGGCGAGATGGTCGGTGTCTTCAGGGCTCATTGTCACCAACGCCTGCGATGGTCATGCGTCCTTGCGTACCAGGCGGTAGGCGCCGCCGGCCAGCGCCAGGACCGTCCAGCCCAGCAAGACCAGCGCGCCGGTTCGCGCGGACAACATGCCCGTGCTGTGGTGCAGCGCGTACAGCGCCTCGCCGGCGTTGCTCGGCAGGTACGGCCCGATGTTGTCCTGCCAGGAGGCCGGCAGCAGCGACAGCAGCCCGGGCACCAGCAGCAGCGTGGCGACGAGCACCGAGATGGCCCCGGGCACCGAGCGCATCAGCATCCCGAGCGCGGTCCCGATCACCCCGACGAGGCTCAGATAGAGGCCGGCGCCGAGCAGCGACCGGGCGACGCCGCTGTCCGACAGGGACATGTGGGCCGGGGTGCCGTTCACGACGGCGTTGACGATCAGGAACCCGCCGAACGCGCCGGCGACACCGACGACGAAGGCGACCACGCCGTACACGGCGGCCTTGGACCACAGCACCGGCAGCCGGCGCGGCACCGCGGCCAGCGTCGAGCGGATCATGCCCGTGGAGTACTCACCCGCGGCGACCAGCACGCCGAGCACGCCGAGCGCCAACTGGCCGAACCGTACGCCGAACAGCGCCAGGGTCACCGCGCTCGCGTTGACGAACTCCCCCGAGCCCGTCCGGGTGCCGCCAGAGGTGGTCAGCGACTTGTACCGCACTGCCGCGATGGTGCCGAACACCAGCAGGCCGGCCAGCCCGAGGGCGAGCGTGATCCAGGTGGAGCGCAGGGTCCACAGCTTCGCCCACTCCGAGCGGAGCACCCGCCGCCCAGTGACCTTGTACGCGGGCCGCGACGCGGGCCCGGCGCCGGCTCCCCCGGTGCGAACCTCCGTAACAGTGCTCATGCCGTCACCCCGCTCGTCACGGCGCCGTGGTACTCCACGGCGTCCCTCGTCAGATCCATGAACGCCTCCTCCAGCGATACGTGCTTCGGGGTGAGCTCGAACAGGGCGATGCCGTGCTCGGCGGCCACGAGCCCGATCTGCCGTGCCGACAGGCCGCTGACCTGCAGCTGCTCGGAGCCGGCCCGCCCGGTGATCTCGACGCCCGGGCCGGCCAGTGCGGCCCGCAGCCGGGCCGGGTCCGCGGTGGCCACGGTGACGGTGTCGCCGCCGGCCTGGCGCACCAGGTCCTGCACGGTGGTGTCGGCGAGCAGCCGCCCGCGCCCGACGACGATGAGGTGCTCGGCGACGAGCGCCACCTCGGCCATCAGGTGCGACGACACGAACACTGTGCGGCCCTCGGCCGCGAGCCCGGCGAGCAGGTTGCGTATCCACAGCACGCCCTCGGGGTCGAGGCCGTTGACGGGCTCGTCGAGCATCACCGTGGCCGGGTCGCCGAGCAGCGCGGCGGCGATGCCGAGCCGCTGCCCCATGCCCAGCGAAAACGACCCGGCACGCTTGCGCGCCACGGACTGCAACCCGGTCAGCTCGATCATCTCGTCGACCCGCCGCCGCGGGATACCGTGCGTGTGGGAGACGACCATCAGGTGGTCGAATGCGGTGCGGCCCGGGTGGATCGACCGCGCCTCCAGCAGCGCTCCGACCTCCTGCAGCGGCGCCCTGTGGCGCGCGTACCGCCGGCCGTTGACGGTCGCCGACCCGCTGGTCGGAGCGTCCAGCCCGATGATCAAGCGCATGGTGGTGGACTTCCCCGCACCGTTCGGCCCGAGGAACCCGGTCACCATGCCGGGCTTCACCTCGAAGTCGAGGCGGTCGACCGCCGTCTTCTCGCCGTACCGCTTCGTCAGCTGCCGTGCCTCGATCATCGACCATCCCTCGCCTCGACTCCGCCGCCTTTCCGGCGTCCCGCCAACGACGCTAGAGACCGAACGCCCTCCGGCAGCGGTACCACGGCATGATCTCCCGGTTCCGGCGTAGTACCGCGGTACCCATCCCGGCAGCCAACAGCGTCGCGCAAGGTACGGCGGGTAGCGGCCGTGACCTGGCCGCAGAGCGGCCGATCGACTGCGGCGATCCGCGCGCTACGCCCAGTAACAGCGAGCGGGACGGTCGGTGCCCAGACCTACCGAATGCTGCATATGGCTCTGCCCACGGCGGAAGGTCTTGAATTCGGAGGCGACGGTCGGAGAGGCTCAGGGCGTGCCTGAGCTGATGAACATCACGGTCGGTGACCTACACTTCTCACTGCGGGTATGGCAAGCCGTCGACAAGGGTAAAGCGCCTATCGTGCTGCTCCACGCCACCGGAAAGACCGCACGCGACTGGGACGTGATCGCCTCGGGCCTTTGTGTTGAGCGGACCGTCTACGCCGTCGACCTGCGGGGCCACGGCGCCAGCGACTGGCCCGGCACGTACCGCCTGAAGCTGTTCGCGCAAGACGTCATCGGCATCCTGGACCAGCTGGACATCGGCGCGGTGGACCTGGTCGGTCATTCCCTCGGCGGTCTGGTGGCCTGTACGGTGGCCGCCGAACGGCAGGGACACGTCCGCAAACTCGTGCTAGAGGACATCGGTTTCCCGCACCCACGCCCGCCAGAACTGCCCGACCGTCCCGCAGGGGATCTGCCCTTCGACTGGCACGTCGTGGAGCAGGTCCGGCCCGAGATCGACGATCCGGATCCAGGATGGGCCGACATCGTCGCCCGGATCACGGCACCCACGCTGCTCATCAGTGGCGGAGCAGCGAGCCCGGTCCCCCAGAAGCACGTCGCCGAACTCGCCGATCGTTTGGCCGACGCCCGGCTGACGGCGATCGAGGCCGGCCACCTGGTGCACGAGACCCTGCCCGACGAGTACCTCGGGACCCTGATCGCATTCCTTACCGAGTGATCGACGCCCATCCGCCATTGCCACGATCCGATCGCTACGGCGCCACGTTCGGGCAGGTCATCGGCCTCGTCCGAGCCCGGGCGATCCTCCGCGCCATGCACGCGTATCACGACCGGGTCCAAACTCAAGATCATCGGTCGGCGGCTTGTCGTCCATCTCCGCCATCGCGAGCTCGGTGCGTTCGGCGCGGATCCGTGCATCGCGCCGTTCGCGTCGTTCCGCGACTTCGTCGCTCGGCTGACGTGGGCGCCCGTGTCCGTTGCGGCTCATAGCGAGTGAGACTCGCATCTCGGGGACAGTTCTTCAAGAGCCACTGCTCGGCACGCCTCGCCACTCAAGGCGCCGGGCCCGGCGACCAGTCGACGCCGCGTTTGCCTGCTCGCCGATGCCAGTGCAGCCAAGGGTCGATGGCGCCCGAGCGGGCGGCGAGTGACCCGCCGCCCGCTCGCTGTCGGGTGGACCTCGCTACCCGACGGGTGAGCCCGTGACCAACGCATCGACACCGAGGAAGTCCCCCCACGATCTGCCGGACCGGTTCGTGGTGCCGGCGGGTCGCGTGCACGTACACGGGCCCCGGAAACGACGAAGGCCGCCGTGCTGGATTCTTCCAGCTCAGCGGCCTGTTGCGTTGGTTCTCAAGATCGTGTCCGAGGGGGGGATTCGTACACGAATTTGCGGCACCCATGCTCAGCATGGGTGCTCAGGCCGTAATCCTATAGCAGTCAGCGGGCACTGTGGAGAATTAGCCGACGGTCGGAGTGGGCAGGACTCCGGATTACTCATTTCATGACGAAGCTGAATGGCTGCCACGTAAGCTTCCCCCGGATTGATGGAGCGGCGGTTACCTGCCGCCGCTTGGTGCAGGGGGTGGCGATAGCTGGCTCAGCCAGGTCGTTCTGGCGGGTGTGCCAGGCGGTCTTGTACTCGTCGGGACTACTTCTGCAGGTCGGACAAGAGCAGCTTCCAGTCGACCACGCGAAGACTCTAGCCGCCGCGTACGAGGCACTGCCCTCCGTTAAGTTAAGAAGTTGTCAGTAGCGACTACAGGAGGTTGTGCTTACGGGCGAAGTCCGGGAACTCCGCTCCGGAGCAGGGCAGACGAGCACCGGTTGCTCTCAGTGCCTCAATGAGGTTCCCCGAAGCCGTCAGGGTTTGCTTGCCGTCCCGGCAGGCCCCCGCGAGAAGCCAGATGGTGCCGTGGACGCGGGCGTCGTGGGCACGGGCGACCTGCGTCGCGTTCCTGTCGTCCGTGATGGCCACGCCTCCCCGCAGTTCGGCGGCCGCGAGGACGGACGCTTCCCCGAGGTCGCGCTCACCCGAGCCGAGCCGCGCGGCCCATTTGGTGAAGCACCGCACCTCATCGAGCGTGTCCAGTTGGGCAGTGGCCAGCCAGTCCGCCTCGCAAGCGACGGCCAGTTCGCGATGATCCTCAGATCCCGCCCGCAACTCCTCCCGAACCACCTGAGTCGTCCAACAATCGGCATCGAGCAGCAGATCCTGCAAGACGTCTAGCCGGTCAGCGAGAGTGAAGTGGCTGAGAACCATCGTGTCGAGCACAAGGACGGAGGTGGCTTGCGCCGACCGGCTCACGGCGCGATCTCCAGGTCGTCGTCCTGCGGTAGATCCGCCTCGGCGATGTGGCCATGCATCAACTCCAGAGCCCTGGCCCGGGTGATTCGCCTGTTCCGCAACGCTTCCATCACGGCCTGTGCGTAGGCGGGCGATACCCGTACCGACGCAAGGTCGGGCTGCGGCGCCCAGCCCAACGCCTCCATGAACTCCACGTGTGTAGGCCGAACCTGGCTCCAGGACCTACGCGTCTCCGGGTCGATGGCCCCTGCCTGCTCAGCCTGCCGCAACGCCAGCAACCAAGAGGTACGGTATCGAGCCGCATAGCTCACGATCTGATCCCGGCTCACCGTCCCACGGGCTCCCGCTGCGGCAATCGCTTGCACGGGCAGCAGCAGTTCCGCGGCGAAGGCATCAATCACCGCCTCCCGTTCTGCACGCGAGGCACTCACGCCGAGGTCGGCGGAATACTCATCACCAATGATGAGATGCCCCAACTCATGCGCAGCGGTAGCCCGACGGCGGCCAGGATCGCCCGTGGTGCTCACGACAGCAACCGCGATGTCGCCCTCGATGAGCGATGCGCCGTCGCCTGGCAGGTCGGTGACCAGAACCCACTGACCTGCGCGCTCACAGACGTCCATGATGCTGCCGATCGGTTCATCGCCGAGCCCGAACCGCTGTCGCAACCACCGGGCTGTCTGACGCGCATCATCCTCGGATGCCACCGGATGCGGGTAGCGCAGCAAAGGACGGGCACGCAACACGCCAATGTCCAGCAACTGCTGAACATTGCGCAGCCACTCAACCATCGCGATTTCGAGGCGTTCCGATGACCGTGCTGCCTCAGTGTCCGTTTCCTCGGTCAGCGGCGCCGCCCGTCGGGACAACACCGCTGGCGGCGGCTGAATCAAGTACTCCATCGACACCTTCAGCGCCCTGGAAAGCCGAGCCAGCTCCAAGCCGTCCAAACGGCGGCTGCCAGCCTCAACCTTGGCCAGCATGGTTCGGTCTAACCCCACCATCGCCGCGAGATCCTGCTGCGAGATCCCCAACGACAAGCGGGCTTGCCGTACCTGCTCACCGACAAGGGGCCAGTCCCAGCCATCAGCCATGGTGCGATAATCGCACACTCAGCGCCGGAATGGGTCAACACACGGAAGATCAGGGTTTCGCGCATCCAAGTCTGGGGTCGGTGACGAAGACACCCTTGCCCTGCTGACGCCGGATGACACCGCCGGGCCGTCGCGCGTCGAGCGCGGCTTGGGCGGCCAACATCCAAAGCCGCGGGCCGAGCCGGCGAAGCTCGTCGTCCGGCTGCACGAGTACGGGCCAGCAGGCGCTCGACCTACACGTCCTCGTTCCCAGCGCCCACGTGAGCGCGAACGCATCGACTGCCGCACACCTGCGGGGAGCTTCCTCGCCGCCACAGCAAAAATCCCCGCCCAACGGGACGGGGATCACGCAAAACACGAAAACCATCACGCTTCGTGTGGAAATAACGTGTCCGAGGGGGGACTTGAACCCCCACGAAGCAGCCCGCTGAGCTGGGCAAATTCTATCGCTCCTGCTCAGCGTGTGTCTACTCGTGTTCCATTGTGGCCGCTTGTGGCCCTCTGTTCCCGGCGATGTTCCCGGCGGGAACATCGTTGATCTCGTCCAAGCGAAGGGGGCCGGCCCAGCGGACCGGCCCCCAGCTGTAGGGCTACGGTCGCTCAGCGACCCCGTGCACCGTGTCGGCCGCGTCGACCGGCACCTCTTCCCACATCCAGTGGCCGCCCATCACCACGTACCGGCCGTGCTCGTCCGGCTCGATGCGCAGGTCCTCCGCGCCGAGCGCCTGGCGCTCGACCACGATCACGTCGTCTTCCCAGCGCATCGGCGGCACGTCCTGGTCCAGGTACCGCTCCAGCTTCTCGCCGGTCAGCCCGGAGTGCGCGAGCAGCACCCGGTTGTGCCGCCGGGCCATCTCCTGGTCGGTCACCACCGCGTCAGCGACGTCGCGGGTGCAGGACCACACCGCCCAGCCGTTCCACCGCTTGATCAGGGTGCCCGCGTACGCGGACTCGAAGCGCCGGCCGCCGTCGTACGGGTACTCCAGCCACTCGCCGGAGAAGTACCCGGGTTCGTCGGGCTGGAGGTGCGGGTTGAGGTCGAGCGGCACACTCGCCTCCGGTCGGTCAAGAGTCAGTTCCACGTGAACTCCTTCGTCGTCAGAACAAGGTCGCTACCGGCGTTTCGCGCCGCCGGTCCAGCTCGCGTACTTCGTTGCCGGTCTGGTCTCCCCACCACGCGCCGAACATGCGCCGGTGGCACCAGTTGTCCGGCGGCGGCACGTTCAGGTCGCAGAAGCAGAGCAGGACCAGGCGGTCACTGCCGGCCGCGTCCGCGATCTCCGCCAGCTGCTCGGAGATAAGGTCCACCCCGGCGGCCTCCAGCCGCTCCAGGTAGATGTGCCGGTACGGCCCCTCCTGCATCCGCAGCATCGCGTAGCTGGGTGCGAGGAGCCGGGCGAACCCGGCCACGTCGTACGGCAACTGGAACCGGGGCTTCCCCACGGTCGTCCGGACCGGCGCCCCCTGGTCGGGCCTGAACCGCTGGTAGCGGTTCGTGAACAGCTGCAACTCAACCTCCATGTTGAGGCTCTTCGTGGTCGTCGTAGAGCTTCCCGATCAACGGGACCAGCTCGTCCAGGTGAGCGCCCAGCGCGTCCAGCGCGGACGCGACCACCGACGGCGGACCGTGGACGGTCAGCAGCTCCAGCCACTCGATTGGCTCGCCGTTCCCGGCGTCGGTTCGCTGGCTGTCCGGCAGCGGCGGCAGCGGCATCTTCGCCGTCGCCTCCACCATCGGCACGTAGATCCCGCCCTCGTGCCTCAGGATCACGCTCACGCTGCTCCTCCCATCGCTAGTAGCCGCTTGCGGTGGCACTTCGGTCCGACCCGCTCGGCGCGGGCCCGTGGCGTCCGCAGGGGACGTCCGCAGTCCTCGCACTCCACGGGCTCCTCGTCGGGGCTGGCCGCCACCTGGTCGGTCATCGGCTACCTCCCTCCTCGCAGCCGGGCGGCGATCCCCCGGCACCATCTGCGGTCGACCCCGAGTCGTTCGGCCACCTCGTCGGCGCTGTAGCCGTCGACGAGGTACCTCGTGGCCAGGGTCGCCACCCGGTCGTCGACCGGCGGGGCGTCCGCCGGCGGCCGGGTCACCATCGGCCGGCCCCGGCGCGGCGGCGGCTCGGCCCCCGTCTCGCGCCGGGTGGCGCGGGCCCGGGCCAACGCCCGGTCCCGCGCCGTCTGCGGCCCGTCGGCCACTACGCCGCTGCCTTGGCCCGGTGCTGGCCCTCCGGCGGGGACGGCATGGGCACCACCGCGACGACCTTCTGCCGCTCGGCCATCCACTGCCCGCCGACCCGGGCCAGCCGCTCGACCAGCTCGTCACGCAGCTTCGCCGCGCCCTCGACGTACTTCTCCAGGTCGTGCAGGACCCGGCGGGCCAGCGGGTCGCCGGCCTCGGCCTCCGCCTTCGCCCGAGGGAGCAGGTACCGGTGATGGGCGGCCAGCTCCATGTCGGCGACGTCGCAGGCGAACGCGATCCCGCGCACCTCGGCGCCCTTGTGGATTGCGTCGACCACGGCGTGCGCCAGGTCCCGGGCGTCGCGCTCGTCGAGGCGCAGCCCGATGTCCTTCCCGGCCGCGAGGAGCACGGCGGCCGCCGTCTCCCGCACCGCCAGGTAGCCCGGCAGGGCCGCCTTCACCTGGCGGGCTTGCTCCTCGTGCTGGGTGTTCCGGCTCATCCGACCTCGTTCCTCACCGTTCGGTGGCCGCAGTCGAGCATTGCGGCCGTACAGCTTGCGGGCACACTCGTCCCCTCTCCGTTCGGTTGCTCCGGCAGCTTCGCTGCCCTGACTTCCGCGACGAGCGCCGGACCGGCGTGGGTGTCGAACACCGCGCATCGGGCGACCCGGAAGGCCGCCGGTCCGAGCGGGACCGCGTTCAGCATCCGCGCCTGCCGGTACAGCTCGGCCTGCGCTCGCCGCATCGACTGCCGCAGGCGGTCCGGCCCAGACGGCAGCGGCCACGCCCACAGGACCGTGACCACTCGCCTTGCACCGATCGCCTCCAACAGCCGAGGATTGTACATAAACATTGTATCTAGCAGAGCATGCACGGTCAAACTGCGACCGTACAGCCTGCGGACACGACGACGTCGCCTCACAGGTTCAGGGCCCGCCGCTGGTCGTCGGAGAGCACCGCGCGGGCCTCGTCCACCAACGGCCCGCCATCGCAGGCCAGGCACAGCACCACCGGGTCCCGGTCGCCCCGACGCGCGCGGATCCGGCTGCGCCGGCAGATCCCGCACGACGGCAGGTCGATCGGCCCGACGACCGGCATCAGGACGCTCCACGCGAACAGCCGTCCACGCCCGGAGCATACGCATTCCCACTGCGCCCGCACAGGGATCGCCGGGACGCGGGACGGCCCGCGGGTCAGCCTGCGGGACGTCCACTCTCACCAGCCGCTCAGCTCAGTGCTGGCACACCGGGCAGAACCCGGCCTCGTCGACCGCGCTGGCGTGGCCCTCCCACGTGCAGTTCGGGTCCACCTTGATCGGCCCCGTCGACGTCACGTCGACGACCTCGGCCGGCACCTGCACCACGGCCTGCGGGTCCAGCTCCACCGTCACCGACGCCGCCAGGGCCTGCGCCTTGCGCAGCTTCGCCGACACCTTCCCCGCCGCCGTCCGCAGGTGGTCGACCCGCTGCCGGTACGCCGCCACACCGCCGTCGGCGCCGGCCAGGACCTTCGCCAGCTCCTCCGCGTCCATCGCCGCCAGCTCGGCCAGGATCTCGCCGGCCGCCGCCAGGCGGTCGATCTTGCTCGTCACCTTCTTCCGCTTGGCGACCACCTCCGCCTGCTTCTCCTCGCTGTGCTCTTCCTCGTCGATCTGGAAGAACCCGGCCTGCTCCTCAGCCAACTTGCACGCCTTCGCGAACTCCTCGGCGTCCCGCGCCGACCTGAACTCACCCCGCGCCCACTTCACCAGGAACCGCCGCTGCTGGTCGGCCGACAACCGGCACACATACCAGGCGACGCCCACCTGCAGCTGCCCCTTGGCGACGAGCTGCTTGGCGTCGTCGATCAGCCCGAGCAGGTCGATCCGCCACCCGATGTACGGCTGGCTCTTGCCGAACAGCTCGGCGATCCGCTCCGTCTCCCAGCCGGCCTGGGCAAGGCGCTGGTAGGCGGCAGCCTCCTCCATCGCCGTCATGTCCTGCCGGTTGACGTTCTCGGCCACCTGCGCGATGAACGCCGTCTCGTCGTCCATCTCCCACACCATCGCGTGCAGCTCCTCGATGCCGCCCTGCTGGGCAGCCCGCCAGCGCCGCTCGCCGACGACCAGGCGGTACTGGCCCGCCCTCGCCGTCTTGCGCACGGCGACCGGCTGGAGCTGCCCGAGCTTCTGCATTGACGCCGCCAGCTCGGCCAGCTCCTCCTCGGTGAACTGCTTGCGCGGCTGGTCCGGGTCCGCCTCGATCTTGGCGACCGGGATGGTCCGAACCACCGGCCCCTTGTTGCCCTTCGCCGGTCGCTTCGCGGTCGCAGTCGCAGTCATCGCTTCCTCCACAGTGAACGTGCACAGTACGCGCGGTGCGTACACATTCATTGTAGGCGAAAGTCGATCTTGGCGTCAATAAACTATGCATGCCGGACCGTGGAGCACATCACGCAACCGCGTTGGTCAGAGAGGAGAGGAATGTCGGCACCAAGGGACCGGCCGCCACGTAGACCATGCTGCGGCGCACCGCCCGGCGGACAATGCCGGACAGTTCGACCGGAGAGGACGGCCGCAGCACCTCCGCGACCCGCTCCGCCTGTTCGTCGCTCAGGTCGGCGTCGTCCACCCGCCCCGAAGCCAGCTCGGCCTCAATCCTGTCCGCCAACATCTGGATCTCGATCGTGCGCTTGCGATGCAACGTGCAGCTCCCCGTCCGTCTCGATGCGCCAGCCATCCCACTGTGACCCCACAAGGTAGGCGGCTTATGCAGGACCAAAGAAAGATCGAACAGGGGGGATCATATGGGCGAGAGCACGGCGTGCAACAGGGCAACTGTCCTCAGTGAAAGGAGAATCCCGCAATCTGGTTACGTTGCCCGGCTCTGCACCGATAGTCCGATATGGAGCAGTGTCACCCCACTACTTCCACACGAACTCAAGCCGGTCGACGTCCAGCTGCGCCGCGCCGGCCCGGGTCGCCGGCTTCACGATGATCCGATCCAGGACGAGCGCCAGCAACTCGCGGCGCCGCTCCAGCGGCGCGTCGACCCACCACTCGGACAGGCCCTCCGGCGTCGTCGCCGGCAGCGCCTGCAACCGCGCCGCCTGGGCGATGCGCTCGCGGACCTGCTTCTGCTCTCGCTTCGCCTCGGCCTCGATCGCCGTCAGCGTCACCAGGCTGATCTCCCGCCGCGCGTACGCCTGCCCCGCCTCAGCCAGCCGGTCCTCGATCGCCCGGAGCACCTGCTCCATCGTCGCCGCGCCGTCCTTCGCCGAGCCGACCGCGCGCTCCAGGCGCGCCCGAATCTTCGGCGACGCCAGCCGCGCCAGGGCCCGGGCGGCGACCTCCTCCTCCAGGCTCTCCGCCGCGATCCGGATGCGCCCGCACCCGTAGCTGGGGCTGCCGGCCCGGCACACGTACCCGCGCTTGCCGCTGTTGCTCGGCTGCGTGTACAGCGGCTTCCCGTCGATGTGCGTGCCCGACCCACTCTCGTCGGGCAGCGGGTACCCGCACACCAGGAACCCGCCGGACAGCAGGTACTTCCGCTGGTTCGTCGCGTGCGGCTGCTTCCGCTCCGGGGCGTCCAGCAGATCCAGCAGCCTCCGGTGCGTGTCCCGGTCGATGATCGCCGGCCACGGGGCGTCGCCGACAACCTCGCCGTGGTACGTCCGCAGGCCCGCCAGCCGCGGGTTACGCAGCAGCCGCGACAGCGACTGCTGGGTCCAGGGCCGCCCGGCGGACGTCGCGACCTCGCGCGCCCGCAGGCCCGCGACGACAGACCGCATACTGTCCCCGTCGAGGACCCGCTTCACGACCTCACGGATCACCGTCGCCTCGGCGTCGATGATCTGGCGTCCCGTCTCGTCGTACCCGTAGCACCGCACCGTCTGACCCCCACACGAAAGGCCGGCCTGAACTCGACCGGCCTATAAGCTAGCAGTGCCCCATAGCACCGTGCTACGTACAGGTGCGTAGGAGTTACCGACGCGTGATTGTCGCGTTCCGGACACCGTACCCCCCCACCCCGTCCGCGCAACCCCGGCACGCAAGAGCCCGGCACCCCCTGAGCATGGGTGCCGGGCTCTTTTGCCCGGTGCGGGCCCGGTCAGATTGCGCTGTCCCCCGACGGCTCCCCTGACCGGCCCCGCGCTCCGAACGACTCCCTCGGATGGGGCCGGTCACATTCAACCACTGCGGCCGGACGGCTCGCCACTACAGCGAAACCCAGCGGTCCCCGTCGCGGTACTGGATCTCGACGCAGCCGTAGTTCGGCGTGCCGAAGTCGTGCAGCGGCCCGAAGTCCTCGTCGCCGCCCGGCTCGCCCGCCGTCCAGATCAGCCCCTCGTACACCACGCCGCGCTCGTCCGGGTCGACGTCCTTCCCGTCCTCGATCGCGCCGTGGTCGATGTCGCCCTCGTCGAGCAGCCGGAACCGGCGGCCCTCCGTCCGGGCCCGCTCGATCATCTCGTCGTCGGCCTGCCGGGGACCGGCCGACCCCACCTCCGACTCCGACGTGCCGTGCAGCTCGTGGTCCCGATCCCGGATAATCACCCAGGCGTACGGGTTCCCCGGGAACTGCGCCGCCCGCTCGGCCGCGATCATCGCCATCGACACCATCTGTCTCTCCTCCTCTACTCGGCCCCGGCGCCGACCGGCACCCGGGCGTCCTGCTGGTCGGTTTCGCCGGCGACGTCGCCGCCGGCCTCCTGCTCGGCCTGGAGCTCGCGCCGGGCCTCCTTGATCCGGTTCCGGCCCCACCGCTCGCTCCGCTTGAAGCGGTCGCCGAGCGCCTTGCCGGTCAGCGGCTCGCTGGCCGCCACGGAATCTCGCCACGCCTTCCGCGCCGCCGCGTTCTCGTCGGCGCCGTCCGGCGGCACGAGGTCCGGGTCCGGCACCGGCTGCCGGGCCGGCCACGGCTCCGGCGGCACCACCACGTCCAGCGGCGGCAGCGGCACCCGCGCCGACTGCGGCACCGGCACGGGGTCCGGCTCCGGCTCGGGGTCCGGTTCCGGCTGCGGCACGGCGGCCGGCGGCACCGGCTCGGGCTGCGGCACGGCCACCGGCACCGGAGGCGGCGGCACCGGGGGCGCGGCGACCGCAGCCAGGAACGCCTCCTGCTCGGCGGCACGGGCCAGAGCGGCGGCACGCTCGGCCGCGATCGCCGCGTGCCGCAGCTGCGACAGCACCACCAGCCCGATCGACGCCACGACCACCAGGCCGTCGACGGACAGCGGCAGCGTGTTCGCAGTCAGGTCGTCCTCGCCGTACTCCAAGGCCAGGCCCCGCATGTGCCGGTAGCTGGCCAGGGCGGCGACCCCGGCGACGATGATCGTGCCGAGGACCTGCGCCGCCTTCAACAGCCGGTGCCGCGGTGCCGGCACCCGCGTCATCACCTCCGAGCACAGC
Source organism: Micromonospora sp. SL4-19 (assembly GCF_047921475.1). Classification (NCBI taxonomy): domain Bacteria; kingdom Bacillati; phylum Actinomycetota; class Actinomycetes; order Micromonosporales; family Micromonosporaceae; genus Micromonospora; species Micromonospora sp. SL4-19. The sequence continues at coordinate 151,481 of NZ_JBLROB010000009.1, read as the reverse complement.
AGCAGCGCCAGCGGCGCCCAGCCGGCGACCGCCTTCGCCCCGGCTCCGGCACCGGCGTGCGCGATGTTCGCCGCCAGCGATGCCGCGATGCCGGCACCGAACGCCAGCCACACCGACACCCACGCGCTCTTGCTCGGCCGCTCCGGCACGTCGACCTTCTCCACGTGAACCACACCGGCCTACCCGGCGGCCTCGGCGGCACGGCCGCCGGTCGGCAGTGCCGGCACGTCCGGCACCGTCTTGCTCTCCATCGGTTTCCCTCCAACAGGTCGAGGCCGCCCGGGGTCCCGGGCGGCTCTCCTCGGTCGTCACAGGCGGGTCAGCGTCTCCCCCACCAGCTCGCCGCGCTCGGCCACCGCCGCCTCGTGCTCGTGCAGGTGGTTGGCGCACAGCAGCCGCACCTGCCGCCACGGGTCCAGCTCCAGGCCCTCCTCTGGGTCGAACAGGCAGAGCCCGCCGTCCCCGCACTTCTCGCCGTCGTGCTCGATCACCAGGCGGGCGACGGCCGGCTCGGTGCACGGCCCGCCGTCCTCCTCGGGCACGAACTCGGCGTTGAAGGTCGGGATCACCAGGCGCTCGGCGCAGGTCAGGTCGCTCATGTCTCTCTCCTCAGGTCAGGGTCGGGTCAGGTCGGGGCGGGCACGGAGAAGGCGGGCGCGCTCGAGGCGCGCCCGCCGGCTCGGTCAGCGGTAGCGGTTGAGGGTCACCGTGTACTCACGGCCGTCGGTCAGGCGGATCACGATGCCGTTGTCCCGCGTCATGAAGCCCGCGTCGGCCAGCGTCTGGACCTCGCGGACCTCCACCGGCTCGCTGTCGCGCTCGTCGCGCAGCGGCTCGTCGCCGATCGTCTCGGCGGCCTCCTCCGGCGCCAGCTCCTCGGCGGCGGCCAGCAGGGCGCGCTCCAGGATCTCCTCGTAGCTCAGCATCGTGCTCCTCCTAAGTGCAGGATGGGGACAGAACGTACAACTTCATTGTAGGCAGACAGCACTCCTTGCGTACAGGTTTTATGTATGCTCTGGGCCGTGTAGCGAGTCACACGGGCCGCGACTCGGGCCGCTCCCCCAGCCGCCGCGCGTCCAACTCGGCCGCCGCCTCCAGCAGCCACGCCGGCGGGCCCGGCCGCCGGCCCGCGGGGCGCGGCAGCGCCCGGCCGCCCGGCGCGGTCCGCTCCCGCCCGCAGCCCCGGCAGCTGGTCGTCAGCCACACCAGGCCACCGCCCTCGGTCGCCGAGCCGTCGAGCAGCCCGGCGCAGGAGTCGCACACCCCGACCGGGCCGGCCTCGGCGGCGGCGGCGAACGCCTCGACGTCGACCAGGCCGTCACGCACCAGCCGCGCGTCGATCGCCACCGCCCACCTCCCCGGCTCCGATGTGGCGCGGGGCCGGGCGAGGGTCGCCCCCCCGCCCAGCCCCGCACCCGGTCACTCCTGCTCGGCCGCCGGCAGCGCCAGCAGCTCGGGTAGCGCCAGCCGACCGTCCCGGTAGGCCGCCGCCACCTCCTCACGGCCGCCCTTCTTGAAGGTCAGCGTCGTCGACGGCGGCGGCGGCTCCGCGACCTCCACGAAGTCGAGGACCCGGCCCGTCTCGCCGTCGACCACCGTCCCGTCCGACTCGACCCTCATCCGGCCGAGCAGCGCCTTGCGGAACGCCGGCCGCACCGACTCCACCGGCTCGGGCACGGCCGCCTGCACCTCGGACGGGTGCTCCGCCTTGCAGTACGCCAGGAACCCGGCCTCGTCGACCACGAGGCCCGTCTTCGGGTCGGAGAGCGTCACCTGCGCCACCGGGCCGTCGTAGCCCGGCAGCCGGACCTCGATCGTCTTCACGCCCAGCGCGCCGTTCAGCTCGACCAGGCGGCCGTCGGCCTCGCCGCGGGCCACGTTATAGACCTTCTTCACCTCGTCCATCAGGGCCTTGAGCACCGCCGCCCGCATGGCCGCCTGCTGCACCGTCATCGGCCCGCTCCCGCCGCCTCAGGCTGCCGGCCGTTGGCCGATGCGGCACCGGCCGCGTCGGTCAGCGCCTGGTCCAGCTTCTCGCCCGGCACCGGCAGCGGCGCGTTCCTGGCGGCCGCGATCTCCGCGCCCCGCGCGTCGAAGGCGGTCCGCAGCTGCTGCGTCTTGCCCAGCCGCTGCGCCCGCTGCCACAGCACCAGCAGGTCCTCCCGCGAGGCGCACGCCGCGAGGGCCGCCGTCCAGTCGACGTCCTTCGGCGGCTCGCCGTAGTCGAGCCAGTCGAGCAGCTGCAGCGCCAGCTCCGACCCCGGCTTGTGGATCACCTGGTCGGCGAGGGCGTCGCACCGGCTCTTCGTCACCCGCAGGTAGTGCTCCTGGTCGATGTCGCCCACCAGGTCGAACTCGTACTCCAGGCCGTCGCGCTGGTCAGGCTGCATCCCCAGCTTCGCCACCTTGGCCTTGCCGTCGCTGCCCTCGACCAGCTCGTACCGCTGCTTCGACCGCATGCACACCACGACGTGCCCGGGGAAGCTCATCAGCGCCTCGATGTACGCCCGCTCGATAGGGCGCACGTCCTTCCAGCCGTCCATCGACCGGCCGCCGTGGTTGCGGGCGAACCGGTCGACCAGCTCCAGCACGCCGCCCGGTCCGAACCAGTAGTGCGACAGCGAGTCGACCATCAGCCCGGTGAACCCGGCGACCGCCGCCTCGTCGATCAGCTCGACCAGCTCCCGCGGGTCGTACCGCACGGGGCTGACCTTCATGAACCCGTAGCCGCCGGCCTCGTCCGGCGTCATGTCGCCGACGCCCGGCAGCTCCGGGTTGACCGCGTACTTGTCCGCCGAGTCCCGCTCGGTGTCGATGAACGCGATCCGCTCCAGACCGTCCGCGACGGTCCGCGAGCCGGTCAGCGTGTAGAGCAGCTTCAACCCGGTCAGCGTCTTGCCGGCACCGCTCGGCCCGGCGAGGGCGACCCGTGCCTTCGCCTTCTTCCGGCTGGCTGGCATGAACCTCGAACTCATGTCGTTCCTTTCCACGTGAACGAACGTCCTACATAGACTTTATACGGTCGCGGTCAGGGACTGCGACCCCACACCCTTGACCGACGAAAAAGCACCCGCGCAGCCCGCGCAGGCCTCACTCCCGATAGCGGCCGGCAGGCCGCAGTCCGGGTACCGGCAGATCACCGGCTCGGCCAGCTCGGTGCAACCCGTGCCCTCGCGGTGCCGCCAGTCGTCTCCGGCGGCCACGAGCACGCCGCTGCACGTCGCGCACTGCGCGACGTCGACCGGCGCGAGGTACACCCTCACTCCCCGATCACTCTCCTTCCCTTCTCGGGCACGGCCCGCAGCGCGGGCCCGTGCAGCGGAGCCGACTTCCTGCACCCGGGATAGGCACAGGAGCCATTCGGCCCCTCGACGTACCGGTGGTCGACACCGCTCGCGGCGCGGACGCCAACCGGTTCAGGTTCCCTGTATGTCTTGCGTCCGCGTGGCGGACCAACTCGGTCCGCCTGGCGGACTAGTTCTAGTCCGCGACCCGGACCAGAACCGCCCATCGCTGGTCCGCCCACCGGACTACCAGACCCGGGCGGTTCGGGCACGGCTGGTCCGGCACGCGGACCAACTAGCCCCAGCTCGGCGAGCCTCCGCAACAGCTCCGGCGGCACCCCCATGCGGTACACCGTCCGGGCCTTCTTGCGCCGCGCGTCGGCCACGCTCGGCCGGTCGCGCCACACCCACTGGCCCTCCAGCTTGTTCAGCCACGCCGCAACCGTCGACCGGGCGAGCCCGGTCGCCTTCTCCAGGTCGGTGAGGCTTGGCGTGAACTGCTCGGGGATCGTCGCCGTGGCCGCGTCGGACCACGTGAGCAGCGTCAGGACGAGCTGCCGGCCGGGAGGGTCGAGCATGCAGAGCTCGTGCCTCACCGCCCTCTCGACCGTCCACCGGTCCACCATGCAGGCGGCCTCTCTGTGCAGCGCCGCCAGCGCACCGTCGCCCGAACTGGCGTACGATGCGCGTGCGACCCGTTCTCCGTTCCGGGTACGTCCACTTCGGCCCCGCCAGATGACCGCCTGGCGGGGCCGAGACGTTTTCCGGCACCCTACACCCGCCATGTACGGCCGCAATGGGAACCAGCGTGTGCATACCTACGCCGCCTCGTCGGCCTCTTCGAGGACATCCCACGGGTCCCACACGATCTTCCGGTTGGTCTTCTCGGCCCAGGCGTAGATCGTCATGAGCTTCCACTGCGGGTTGTTGCTGACCTCGCCGTCCTCCTTCGGCAGCTGGCCCTTCGACCGCCACTGATACGGCGTGTTGTCCTTCACGCCGAACATGCGAACCAGCTCCTTGAGCCCCACCATCGAGGGGATCTCCACCGGGCCCGGGGTCATCAGGTCTGCCGCGATCCGCCGAGTGACCGCCTTCAGCTTCGCCTGGTTCACCTTCACTGTTCCTCTCCTCCCACGGCCTGGTGCCATACAAGGTCAATGTACGGCACCCGCCGGGGGCGGTCAGGCCGCCACCCGGGCGGCGGCGTACGGCGCGCTGCGCAGCAGATCGCGCGCCAGGTCGAGCAGCGGGCAGCATTCGAGCAGGTGCACCCGCCCGTCCGAGAAGATCGACGGCGGCTCCAGCGGCACCTCGTCCAGCAGCCGCACCGCGGACTCCCGGGCGATTTCCTCCGCCACCTTGTCGTGCATCCACGTCGGCACCAGCGCCCACCGCACGCCCTGCTCGGACAGCTTCGCGGCGACCCACCGGCTGGCCATCGGGTTGCGCTGCGCGTTGGCGACCAGCAGCACCAGGTCGCACTGCCGGGCGACCTCGACCTGGCCGGCGTCCAGCGCCCTGTCCAGGTCGACCACCTTCACCTCGGCGGCGTGCCGCTCGACCGCCCGCAGCGGCCGGAACGGCTCGTCGACCACCCGCAGCTCGTCGGCCGGCGTGCCCAGCCGGTCGTCCACGCCGCCACGCCCGACCGCGTCGACGAGCAGCGTGCGCCGCCCCTCCTCGGCCCCGACCAGCCCCAGCGCCACCACCAGGGACGTCGCCCCGGCGCCGCCGTGGCCGCCGACCACGCCGATCCGCACCTCGGCCGCCTGACCCTTGGCCGCCTCGGCGACCAGCTGGCGGACGGCTGGCGCGCCGGTCGACAGGTGATACACCGGCACCTCCGGGTACTCGGCCTGCCAGCCGCGGTACACGGCGGCCAGCCGGTCACCGTCCAGCTTCTCCGGCGCGACGACCACCATCCGCGGGTGCGCCGGCATCCCGGCCGCCAGCGTCAGCACGCGGGCGTCGATCAGCACCAGCGGTGCGCTACGCCACCGCGCGACGGTCGGCTTGCCGACCACGACGTCCACTTCGGCGTCGCCGAGGGCGTCCACCACCTCGTCCACGTACTCGTGGCCCCAGGCCACGAGTAATGCCTTGCCCATCCAAACCTCCTGTTGAGGGCGACGATTCATACAAAGACATTGTATGTGAATCAAGGCGTGGCGTCAATGTTTTATGTACGTACGGTGCGGTGCTTTGCCCGCCGCTCGACCGGGCCGCTATGCTGGTGTCTCCACGTGAACGCAGCGCAGCCCCGGATTTCGCGGTCCGGGGCTGCGCTGTTTCCAAGGCCAGGTCAGCTGGCTACGGCGTCCGCCTGACCCGGTAACCGCCCAGGGCCGGCAGGGCACCGACAACACCCTTACGCGTCGATGCCGAGTGCCTGTCACAATCCACGCCGTGATCAGCCCTTCCACTGTTCCCGAAGGTGGCGCGACGGGTCCGAAGAAGGATCCGAGGCCGAACTGGCCTTACGTGCTCGCCACTGTGCTGCTCGTTGCACCATGCGCCGCGGTACCGAGCGAAACCATCTATCCCGGACCGGGCTGGCTCAACCTGCTGAAGCTCATCGGGGGGATCGTCTTGGCGCTGGCTGTCGGGCTCACGATCGTCGGGATTTGGGGTGGTCCGCACACCGGCGATGGGAAGGAACCCAAGTCGGCGGTGCCGAGCCGTGACCGCCCCCCGCTCCCTGCGGCGGTGGCAGCAGCCGACGAGCCCGTCGACGAACCGGAACCAGTAGCGGCGGCGCCGGACGGTGACCGCCCACAGCCTCGGGAGGTCGTGGGACCTGCCGAGCGGCCCGTTCATGAGGAGGAACCGATGGCGGACTTCTTGCGCGATGACGCCCGTACGGCCTGGGCCTACCGGAGGTACCTGGCCCAGCGCGCGCCCGGAGGGATCAACGCCGAGGTTGGTCGTCGGCTCCTATCCTCCCTCGAGCCTGGCGACCACGCCGAACTCATCGCGGATGCCATCCTCAGGAAGGATATCGGTGTGCTGGACGCGGTCGGCCTGCCGAGACCGGCAACCGCCCCGTTCGTCGCCGTCCGCACTCTCCGTTCCTGGATCTTCATCGACCGCTCAACGGGCCTCGCCACCGTCTTCGCCGGTGAGGCCTGGGGTTACATGCAAGCCACCACCAGCGGGGGCACCATTTGGCCGAACACCGGCTGGGCAACCGTCCTGCAGAGCGCGGACAAACGGTCGTACGGCGTCAAGCTCTTCCTCGATGACCGCGACGGGCCTGAACCCGACATCATCGAAAACGGTGCTGGCAAGCACATCCTTCGTCTGCCCGAGGCTCCCGCCGTGCCTGTCATGCCGGACCTGGAAGCCCTGCCGGCGGTGGTAGAGCCCGTACCCGCGGTTTTCCTGCCGGCTGACTGGCAAACGGCCGAGGAGATTGCGTGCGCTCACATGCGGAGCCTCGGCTTCTCTGACGCCGAGACGACAACCAGCGGCCGGGACGGCGGACTGGACGTCGTAGCGGACAGGGCCGTCGCTCAGGTGAAGATGCTCGCTCAACCCGTCGGTGCCCCGCCCGTCCAGCAGTTGCGTGGCACGCGGCCCCACGTCGCGTACCACCTCTTCTACTCGACATCGGGCTACACCCCTGCCGCCATAGCCGCCGCAGGCGAGATTGGGGTGGCTCTGTTCAGGATCGGACGGAACGGTTCGGTCACCGAGGTCAACGAACAGGCGGTGGCGCTGGTCCACGCCGGGGCTGTCGACGACGAGGACCAGGTACGCGCAGCACGGGGCCGGTCGGCGAAGCATCTCGTCGAGGAGTACGCCCAGGCTGTGGCAGATCGCATCATGCGTGCAGTGAAGAACACCAGCCTGGACAAGGCGCACGAGATGGAGACTTACGAGGGGCAGGCCAAGCGGGCGGGAGGGTACCTGAAGCGGGCGCTCGACAACCTCGAAGAGCAGCCCTCCTTCGGATCGCTGAAGTCGGCGCTCATCTTCTATCACCACACCGAGCTCTTGGCGCACGTCTGGTTCCAGGAACTGAACGTCCCCTACCCCGGTGGTGCCGGTGATGTGGAAGCCGACTCGCTGGAGTCCTATTACAGCTAGGCAGTGGGGCAGTTCGTTGTCACGGTACCTGCCGGCGACGGTAACGGGTGGTCGCCCGCGCGCGGCGACCGGCGGGTGTTCAACGGGATCGTGTGGAAGATCCGGGCGGGCGCGGCGTGGCTACCGCGCCCGCCCGTTACGGTCCTGGGTTACTGCAGTGGGTAGCCCTTCGGGGCGCTGGCTAATAGCCGACCTCCACGACCACCAGCCCGCCGAAGCCCTTACCGCCCGCGCGGGACGTCACGCTGGCGATCGCGCCCGAACCGCCGCCGCCCCAACCCTCCGCGTTGTTCCCGTTCCCGTTGACCGACCCCGACGCGGGAGCACCGAACCCGAGCAACGAGTTGCCGCCCCGGCCGCGGAACAGGTGCCGGTTGTCGAGAGACCGACCGTAGTCGCCGTGCTCGCCGGGTGAGTTCAGAACGTTTCCGCCCGTCGCGGTGCCGCCGGCGCCGCGACCGCCCACCGTGTCCCCGGCGTTCGCCGCCGCCGGGCCGCCCGAGCCGCCGCCGCCGGCCGTCCACAGCCCACCGAAGCTCGTCGCCCCGCCAGCGCCGCCACCGCCGAACGCGCCACCGGCGCCGCCGGCCCCGACGGTCACCGCCACCTTCGCCGCCAGGTCCGCGGCGGCGAACAGGCTCTCGCAGTAGCCGCCACCGCCGGCGCCGCCGGCCGCGCCGTTGCCGCTCGCCGCGCCGGTCACCCCGCCACCCCCGCCGCCCCCGCCGACGCCGTAGGCCCGGATCCACCGCGCGCCCGCCGGCACGGTGAACGTCCCGTTCTGCGTGAACGTCTGCACCAGCGCGTCGGACGGCTCGCCCGGCGCTGGCGTGCCCACCCAGCCGACGATGTGGTTTCCGGCGGGCGGCGTCTTGAGCACCATCACCCTCGCCCGAACCGCCACCGGCCCGATCATCGACGTCACCCGGATCGCCTGGCTGTCGCCATCGTGCAGCGCCCGGATCGTCCCGTCGGCCGCCACGCTCGTCACCGTCGCCGGCCGCAGCCGCCACACCAGGCCCAGCCGGACCGCCCGGTCCAGCACCGCCTCCGCGAGCGCCTTCACCGGCACCGCCAGGCCCGACAGCTTCCCGTCCCCGCTCACGCCTGCCCGCCTTCCGTTTCCGGGTACGCCCGCCGCAGCGTGTGCCGCATCTCCCCGCCCGGCACCAGCGGCATCGTCCAGCCGACCTCCAGCCACCGCGCCCCGTCCCAGCGCACCACCTCGTACGCGTCGTGCCGCGGGTCCACCGGGGTGCTCAGCTCCACCACCTCGTACACCGTCTGCTGGAGCCCCAACGTCCGCGCGTACACCGTCGCCTGCGCCTGCGAGCGCACCTGCACGTCGACCGTCTTCGGCAGCACGAACCCGCGCTGCGCGATCGAGTGCGGCGCCGACGCCGGCACGTCGTACACCCCGACGACCGGCTCCGCCTCCTCGCCGGGGTCGTTCGACACCACCACGAAGCGGTTCGGCGCGGTCAGCAGGTCCGTACCCCGCGAGATCGACCCCCGGATCACCCGCCGGGAGGCATCCAGGTCGATCGTCACCGCCTCATCGGCCGGGTCGAACGCCCGCCGCATCCGCAGCCAGCCCCGATGGTCGAACCACGGCATGAAGTACCCGCCCGACGCGGCCAGGTCCCGCAGCGCGTTCGCCCGCGACGTGCCCGGCGACCAGGCCGCCACCGACGTGAGCTCCGTCGCGTCGACCACCAGCTGCCCGATCGGCAGCCCGTCGACCAGCCGCGCGGCCACCTGGTCGACGAGCTGCCCGCCCGCGTCGAAACCGACGTCCAGCTCCTGGTCGACCACGAACATCTCGTCCAGCAGCGTCAGCGGCGCCGTCGACCCGGCGCTGGTCACCAGGTCCGACGAGTCCGACACCAGGTAGCGGCCCAGCCGGTACGACGAGCCGTCGCCCAGCACCATCCGGGGCGCGATCCGGTCGGTCAGCTGGTTGATCCGCTTCGCGTCGTCCACGCCGAGGGTCACCCCGGACAGCCGCCGCGGGATCGTCGACGTGCTGTCGTGGCTCAGGCTCGGCGGACTGTCCCGCAGCGGCGTGAGCTCACCCCGGCGCACGCCGGTCGGCCCGTCGATCAGGTCGAACCGGAACGACGCCGACCGCTGCCCGCGCCAGCCGGGCAGGTCCAGCAGGTCAGGCGACGGCGCAGATGCCACGACCGTCCACCTCCCACGTGTTGCCCTGCGCGTCGACGAACCGGGCCGTGCCGGCCGCCTGGCCCTCGAAGTCCGGCGCGGCCAGCACCAACCCGTCGACGCCCCGGCGCACCTCGGCCCGGGCCACCGTCACGCCGCCGGTCAGCGTCAACGCCAGCCGCCCCGCGTCCACCGTCGGCGGCTCCGGCGCGGCGACCGGGCCGCCCAGCTCCGTCCACGTCACGCCGTCGTCCGAGCGCCAGAACGACACCACGCCGTCGCCCACGAAATCGTTGCGGTACACCGCGCGCAGCCACCGCCGCTGCCGGGTCACCACCAGGTCCCGCGTGTCATCGCAGCCGGTGAACCCTGCGCCGCCCCACAGGTTGAGGCAGGTCCGCACCTGGTCGGCGGTCAGCTTCCAGCCGGTCGCCCCGCTGTCGTCGGTGCGTGACAGCTCCGCCGTCCACTCGTCGCCGGTCGGCCGCAGCTCCACCCACACGTCCAGGTCGTTCGACGCCGGCTGCCGCACCGACAGGTCGCCGACCTTGATCGTCGGGGCCGCGTTCGTGTTGCCGGCCGTCACCACGCCCCGCACACCGACCTGCCCGGCGCCGGCGATGGCGCTGTCCTTCGCCGACTGCTCCCACCGCGCCATCTTCTGCCCGTCCGGCCACACCGCCACCCGGACCGCCCCGTCGCGGACCTGCAACCGCATCCAGTACCACGGGCCCGCCTGGTAGCCGAGCAGGTCGATGCCGTTGGTGGCCCGCACCGTCGCCAGCGCCGTCACATTCGTCAGCGCGCCGCCCACAATCCGCTCGATCGCCACGCCCAGCTTGCCGTCCGTCTGCGCGGCAAGCCGGGCCCGGTAGTGCGTGTTGGCGTTGGCGTGCCGGCCGATCAGGTACGCGTTGATCGGCTGGCCCGTCGCCACGGCGTTGAACTGGAACCGCGCCTGGACGTCGACGTCCTTCCAGCCCGCGCCGACGACCGCCGTTCGGGAGCCCCCGCCGGCCACGTTGATCGTCGCCGCCTCGGCGGCCACCGAGTAGTCGGCCGCCGCGCCCTCGATGATCGCCCAGCCGTTCCCGAGGCCGCCCGACACGTTCCGGTTGAACCCGTCGGAGAACACGACCGGGGCGAGGCCGGCCGCAGGCACCGGCGCGGTCGCCGTCACCGACGACACCTGGCCCTCCGGCCGCAGGCCCTCGCACGCGGCCGGGCCGCCGTCCAGCGGGGCCGGCGTCGCCGTCACCTCCACCACCTGCACCTGCGCCAGCTGGAGCTGCCCCGCCTTGCGGCGCTTCACCGACGCCGACGGCACCAGCAGCGTCGACAGCCACCGGTTGTGCAGCTCGTCCCGCACGCACACGTACGGCACCGTGTCCCACGCCAGGTCCCGCAGGTCGGTGAAGCCGCGGTCCATCGTGTCCGGCGGCACCGCCGCCACGTTGACCAGCACCGTCCGGGTGAACTCGACGCCGCCGCGCTCCAGCGGCCGGAACGCCGTCCGGAAGTCCCGGTCGAACATCTCCTGCAGCTCGACCTGCCCCGCCTCGGGGAACACGAACTCCTCCACCGACGACCGGTCGAAGTTCTCCACGTACGCCAGGTTCCCGGCCGGGTTGTGGTTGCTGGTCAGGATCAGCACCCCGGTGCCGACGTTGCGGCCCTCCACGCCCGGCACGGCGACCGTCGCCGCCACCGGAGGCGACCACGGCCCGGCGAGGCCGAGGCGGTGCACCATCCTGATCCGGTACCGCGACTCGACGCCCACCCGCCCCTCGTAGTCGTCGACCGCCGTCACGGACGGCTCGACCACCTTCGCGATCGTCTCCCACTCGTCGGCGGCCATCGTGTCGTCCTGGCGCTGCACCTCGTAGTGCCCCCAGCCGCCCACCACCGCCGAGTTGACCGCCGTCCACGACAGCCGGTGGTAGCGGATGCCGGTCGGGATCTTCGCCGCCGGCCGGTCGCACTGCTCGTCGACGACCCGCAGCGGCTGCACGGCCGGCTGCACCGCCAGGCCGGTCACCGCGTCCATCTCCTGCGCGAACATCAGCGTCAGGTCCGCCGACTCGTCGGACTGCCCGTCGATGACGGCCCACGCGGTGCGGCCGCCGTACCCGGTGTCCGCCTCGGACCCGGCCGGCTGGGTGCTCCACGGGTTCGCGTCGGCGCCGAGGACCTGCCACGGCGACTGCCCGTCCGCGCTGCTGGTGAACGTCCAGTACGTCGTCGCGCCCAGCCCGTCGGACAGGTACGGCGGGTCGAGGCGCACCGTCACCTCCCGCCAGCCGTCCGCGATCTCCGGCAGCGCGTCGAACTCCTCCACCGTGACCCGCGCGATCGGGCCCAGCCGCCGCGTCGTGTCCAGCTCAGACACCTGCGCCAGCTCCAGCGGGGCCCGGGTGCCCGGCAGGTGCCGGGCGTAGAACCGCACCCACACCCAATCCGCCGCCACGTCCTCGACGAGCTGCTGCATCGTCCAGCCCACCGGCGTCAGCTTCGACACCGTGGCCACCGCCTGCGTCACGTAGCTGTGCGAGCTGAGGTCCGGGTTGCCCGGCGCGCTGATCCCGGTGAACAGCACCACCGACGGCAGCTCGTCGACCGTCTCCACCGTCGGCGTCTGCCCGGCCCGCAGCGTCTTGCGCAGCAGCACCCCACGGTGCGCCGGGTACGGCTCGACCGGCCCCAGCCGGTCCGCCTTCACCGGCACCGGCGACGCCACCGACAGCTGCCCCGCGTACGCCTGCCCGACGGTCACCGCGTACTCCCGCCCGCCGGTGAGGTCCACCGAGCCGGAGAAGTTCACCGCGTCCCAGACCGGCACCTCGTAGTAGTAGCCGCCGATGTAGTTGGCCCCCTGGGACAGGTCGACGCCGCCGCCGCCGACCCGGTTCTCCTCCCCGTACGACACCTCCAGCGCGAGGTAGTGCACCTGGAACACCGCGGTGGCCGCCGCGTTGGCGGCGACCTGGAGCCGCACGTTGATGTTCGTCCCGCCCGACGCCGACAGCGAGGGCAGGCCCGCCGGCGGGTTGCCGGTGCCGGCGAGGTTCCGCGCCCGCCACGGCACCCTGCCCCGCTCCGTCGTCGGTGCCGCCGCCGTGTTCCACCACGGGTTCAGCTCGCCGAGACGCGACCGGCCGATCGCCGTCACCCCGTTGTGGACCGCCGGCCCGTTCAGCGTCTCGTCCATCAGCCAGTTCACCCCGGACGACGGGCGCTCGAGGCCGAGGGTAACCGCCGGGGCCAGGTCGGCGAACGGCCCGCTGATGACGTACAGCACCGTCACGTCGAGGATCCGCCGGCCGTCCAGCTTCGCGTGGGTCAGCGACGAGTTCGTGTCGAACCAGAACCGGGCTGCCGCGTTCGGTCCCGTCAGCGTGAGGTGCCGCGGGTCGGACGGGTTGCTCACCGCGTCAGGCGGCGTCGCCGACCCGCCGGCCAGGGCCGCGCCGGTCACCAGCGCGCCGTCGCGCACCGGGATGGTCAGCTTCCGCACCGGCCCGGTGCCTGCGACCTGACCCGCCGGGTACAGGTTGACCAGCAGCTCCTTGCGGTTCGGCAGGCCCGGCGGCGGTGACGCCACGTGCAGCCGCACCCGCCGCAGCCCGCTGCCGGCCGCGTGGCTGGCGCGGGCCCGGAACGTGTAGCCCACCTCGCTGCCCGTGTCGAGCAGCACCGTGTCGGCCACCAGCGGCGCCCACTGCATCCCCAGCACGTAGGGCCGGTCAGGGTTGTACTCGCCCACTCAGATCGTCCTCACGGTCGTGGCCACGTCCCTGCGGGCCAGCGTCTCCAGCACGCCTTCGCCGACCGCCCGGCCGGTGTCCAGCGCCTCCTGCCGGGTCGGCAGGACACCCTCGAAGGTCACGCGGATCGCGTCGCGCCCGAACACCACCGACGCGCCGCCGCCCGGCTCGCCGAGCAGCCGCATCAGCCCGGACTGCTCGGCCAGCTCCCGCGCCCGACGCGGCCGGGTCAGCGGCACCACCACCTCGTCGCCGGCCTCACCGCCGACGAACAGCGTCGGCCGCCGCAGGATCGCACCGTTCGCCAGCATCGGGATGCGCGGCAGCGACCCGGGGAGCTTCGCGTCGATCGACGCGATACCCGAGTTAATCTTGCCGATGACCCGGTTGATGAACCCCTTGATCGCCGACGTGATCGACCCGGCCACGTCCCCGATGAACCCGCCGATGTTCTTCAGCCCGTTCATGAACCCGCCGATGAGGCTCCGGCCCGCCGACACGAACTTCCCGGCCAGCCCCGCCAGCCGCGACGGCACGCTGCTGATGAACGACACCAGGGCGCTCACGCCCCTCGACGCCGCGCTCTTCGCCGCCGCCCACGCCGACGTGAGCGCCCCGCCGAGGACCCCCGGCAGCCGCGACAGCCCCGACATGATCCGGCCGGGCAGCCCGGTCACGAACGACACCACCGCGGTGACGCCGGACGTCGTCAGCGCCTTCGCGCTGGCCCACAGCCGGGTGAAGAACCCGGCCAGCAGCCCCGGCAGCGCCTGGATCCCGTTGAGGACCAGGCCGGGCAGCTGCGTCACCGAGAAGATCAGCAGGCCGATCCCGACACCGACCGCCTGCAACCCCATGTCCAGCGCCGACGTGAACAGGTTCCACAGCATCCCCGGCAGGCTGGCCAGGAACGAGCCGATCTTCCCGGGCAGCTCCGCGAACCACTGCCCGATCGACTGGAAGAACCCGACCACCGCGTTCCACGCCGACGAGAACGCCCCACCGATCGCCGAGCCGACCCCGGCCCAGTCGATGCCCGCCAGCCAGCCGGCGACCCTGCCCAGCCACTCGGCCACCCCGGTCAGCGGCGACAGCAGCCACGCCAGCGCGCCGGCAATCGCCGAGATCAGCGGCGCGACCGCCTGCGCGACCAGGAACTGCAACAGCAGCGCCCCCACCTTGAGCAGCGGCGCGACGAGCTGCACCGCCACAGCGGCGAGCTGCGCCACCAGCTGGATCAGCGGCGTCAACGCCACCACGATCTCGACGAGCGGCGGGAGCAGCGACACGATCGTCGGGATCAGCGGCATGATCGCCTGCACCAGCGTCCCGATCAGCGGGCCGACCGCGGCGAGGATCGGCGCGAGCGCGGTGCCCAGGGCGGCGACCACCTGGCCCAGCGGCGGGCCCAGCTGGGTGAACAGCTCGGCGAGCAGCCCGGCGACAGGGGCGAGGACCGCGGAGAGCGTTTGACCGATCTGGAGCAGCACCGGGCCCAGCGCCGACACCAGCGGTCCGAGCAGCGGGCCCAGCGCGTTCAGCGCGGTGGCCAGCGGCCCGATCAGCATGGTGATCAGCTGCCCGATGACCGGCAGCAGCGGCGCGAGCGCCAGTGCGATCGACGCGATGACCTGACCGATCGGGCCCAGCGCCGGGGCGAGCGCCTGGATGCCGACCGACAGCGCGGAGAACACCGGCCCCAGGGCGGGGCCGAGAGCGGCGACCGCCGGCCCGAGCCCCGACGCGAGGGCCTGCAACGCCGGCACGACCGCCTGCGCGATCGGCATGAGCGCCGGCACCAGCGACTCGCCGATGATGCCGAGCAGCGTCCCGAACACCGGTGACAGCCCGGCCGCCAGGGTGCCCAGCGTGGCGAACAGCCCTTGCAGGGCCGTCCCACCCTCCGCCGACGACAGGAACTGCCGCAGCGTGCCGGTCACCGTCACCAGCGTCCCCAGCAGCCCGCCGCCGCCGGCCTGCGCGTTGGCCGCCGCGAACACCGAGCTGATGATCGACCCGACGTTCACCGCGACCGCGCCGAGCTGACGCATGACGCCCAGCGCCGCCTGGATCGCCGCCGCCGCCTGGCCGCTCTGCGCCATCGACGACAGCCACGTCCCGAACTTCACGCCCAGCCCGCCGGCCACACCGGACAGCTCGCGGATCGTCGGCAGCGCCACCACCGCCAGGTCGCGGAACCCGGCCAGCACCGGCCCCACCGAGACGCTGAGGTTCGCCACCGAGGCGCGCGTCGTGTCGAGGACCCCGCGCAGCACCGACACGGTGGCGCCCCGGCGGGCGAACTCCAGCGCCTGCCGTGCCGCCTTGCCGTACTCGGCGGCGACGCCGGCCAGGCCCACGCGCAGGTACCCGGACAGCGCCGAGGCGGTCGCCTGGATCTGCCCCACCAGCGGGGCCGCGAACGCGTCCTGCGTCGCCGTCCTGATCGACGTGAGCGCCGGCTGGATCGCCAGGAACTCCCGGGCCACCCGCTGCGCCTGCGGCGACAGGTCCTCCAGGGCCTTCTCGAACTTCTTCATGTCGCCCTCGACGGCCGCGGAGAACGCGTCCCCGAGGCCGGAGATGGCGACCTTCAACGCCGCCATCGCCGACGCGCCGACCGCCATCGCCGCCGGCAGGGCGAACGCCGCCCCGGCGGTCTGCGCCAAGGCGGCGGCCAGGCCGACGACCTGACCGGCCGATGCGGCGGCCGCCGCGCCGACCCCGGTGATCGCGGTGACCTTCAGCGCCTTGGTCAGTCCGGCCTTCAGCTGCGGCGCGAACTTCCGCACGTCGCCGATGATCTCGATATACGCCTTGCCCAGCGCCACGCCCCCAGCGTAGACCGGATTCAACGGTCGCAGTCTCTCACTGCGACCGTATGGCGATGTGGACAGACGAAGGGCCCCGGTGACGCAACCGGAGCCCTCCGCGGGCGCTCATCCAGCGAGCCCGACCCGTCCCGCGCGCCGAGTCTTGCCGCACAGCCTAGCCACCACGCCGGGCCAGCCGAAAGCCTCACGCATACCGCCCCCCGCCGTCGCCGCGTACCCTCACGGCAGGCCGCGTGCCAACCTGGCACCGTGCCAACGCCCGGAGGTGCAGCACACGTGATCAGCCCCCTCGCCCGACGTCTTCGCCTCGGGCGCGCCATCCGCGAGCTGCGGGAGGCGAACGACATGACCGGCGCGGCGCTCGGCCGCGAGGCCGGCCTGGACCGCACCGCGGTGTCGAAGGTGGAGAACGGCGAGCGGCGGCCGCTGGACACCATCCTGCGGATCCTCGACGTGTTGCTCCCCGAGAGCGACGACCGCTACCGGGCGCTCCAGCGGGTCGCCCGGGACGGCCTGGCCAAGGGCTGGTGGACCGAGGCCAAGTACGCCGCCATGGGCGACCGGCAGGCCCGCACCGCCGACATCGAGTGCGGCGCCCGCACGATCCGCGAGTACCAGAACTCGCTGCTGCCCGGCCTGCTCCAGACCGAGGCATACGCCCGCCACCGGGGCCAGGTCGCGCTCGACGACGGAGCCGACTTCGACCTCAACGGCACCGTCGCCGGCCGGACACGCCGGCAGCTCCAGATTTCCGGCCCCGACGGGTCGGAGTACGACGTCGTGCTGGAACCGCAGGCGATCGAGCGGCTGCCCGTGCCGCCCGCCGTCATGCGGGAGCAACTGCACCACCTGCTCGCTCTGGCCACGACCAGGGAGAACGTCAGCGTCCGCATACTGCCGGTTGACGCCCGGCTGGGACGCGGGTACGTCCCACGCTCGCCGTTCTCCCTGTACGCCTACCCGGACCCCGAGGACCTGACGCTGGTCGCCGTCGACACCGTGACGACCGACCTGCTGGTCACCGAGGCCGAGGAGGCGCAGCGGTACGCGCGGCTGTTCGACCAGCTGCGTGACGCCGCGCTGTCCCCCGAGGCCAGCGCGGACCTCATCCAGAAGGCGGCCGACCTGGTGGCCGCCGAAGCCTGACCCAGGGAGTCACCATGAGTGATCTCGCTTTCCGCCCCTGGCGGAAGTCCACCAAGTCCGACGGGGGCCAGAACTGCGTCGAGGTGTCCGACGCCGTTGACGGCAGCACCATGCTGGTCCGCGACAGCAAGGACCGCTCTGGCCCCGTCCTGACCTTCAACAGCGCCGGCTGGACCGCGTTCATCGCCGGCGCGAGGAAGGGCCAGTTCGACCTGGCCTGACCGACCGCAGCACCCCAGAGAGGGGCCGGCACCGCACGGTGCCGGCCCCTCGCGCGTCCACGACCGACACGCCGAGTCAACTTCCACGTTCCCCTTGTGACATAGACCGGCTCCGTGCCATGCTGGCACCGTGCTAAACAGCACGGTGCCGAGGCGGCACCGTGCGGCAAGTGACCACCATCGAGAACCGCACCCCTGGGGGCAGCTCATGGTCCAGTCAGGACACGTGCCACACGCAGCACCACCACCGTCCACGCTGGTCGCCGGCGACGTCCCACCGCCGCCGCCCGGCGAGCTGGTCCCCCACGAGGGCTACATCGTCTTCACCGGCCGGGACCACCGCGAAGCGTTCGCCGGCTACGTCCTAGCCGTGCACCTGCCCGGCTCCTCACAGATCGAGGTGCGGGCCTGGCCGCCCAAGGTCAAGGTCCACCGCCGCTGCACCTGGTGCAGCTCCCCGTTCCCCTGCACCGCCGTGCAGTGGGCCACCGGAGCCCTGAACTCGGAGGGGCCGGCGGGCCCGGCAACCCCGGCCCCTCCGCACGCCACCGCGCAGCCCAACTGGAACGCGCCCACCGAGATCATCTGGCCGGAAACCGGGCTGCTCACCACCCCCGCCCAGCAGCTCCGAGGCAACGGAGGCCGCCGGTGAACCGCCTCCGCACCGCGACCCGGCTGCCCGCCGACATCATCACCACCCTGCCCGGCAGCGTGCTCTACCGCGCCGCCGTCGACAGCTACCTGCGCCACCGGCCTGGACCGAACGGTGTCTGCTCCTGCGGACAGCTCGGCTGCCGGTGCCGCTCCAACGCATCCCGAGTGATCGAGGCGGCAGGGGTCGAGCCGTCGTCCGTCACGGCCGCCGACGCCGCGCCAAAACCGTGGCACGAGCGGCCCGTTCCGTCCGCCGTCCCCGCAGGGGGTGCCGGGGCGGCGCAGTGGCCGGCAAACCCGACGGGCGTCGCGTCAACTCCCGGCGTGGCCCGGCCGGCACTGGCCGGGGGGCAGGCGGGGGGTGACCGCCGCCCCCCGGCGCACGGACCGCGATGAGCCAACCGACACTGCGATCCCGCATGACCGCCAGCAACGACCCGTACCTGCTGCGCCTGCTGCTCCACTGCTGGCACTGCGACCTGCGCCTCGTGCCCGTCAACACCACCGAGTTCGACGAGGAGCAGCAGACCCACGCACCCAAGCGCACCTACAAGTGCGGGCTCGGCTGCCACAAGCAGCTCATCGACGCCGCCGCCATCGAGTCGAAGACCTGGACCGCCGCCGAACGCCGAGCCACCCTCACCGACATCCAGCTCGCCTACCGCCAGTCCGTGCTGGAAATGCTGCTCGCCAAGGTCGTCATCGGCCCCACCGAGGCCGACATCACCTACACCTGGCGCATGTAGACCCCCGCCGGTCACCGCACCCGCGCAGTTCACGCGGTGACCGGCGGGCCTCAGCCACCGTGCGACGCGGTTCCCCCCGTGCTCGTCGCGCGGCGAGCGGACCGGCTGTCCTCCAACTGGTGCGGCGGCGGGCCAATCCGCTCACCCGGGCGGGCGCGCCGCCCAGGACAGCACCCGGCGCGCCCGCCCACCTTCCAGCCGCCCCGCGCCAGTCACCCCGGGCCGCTACCGTAGAGCCGCTGTCCCCCGACAGACGATCACTGCCGTCGGGAGGACAACCAGTGGACATCATCAGCCGCGCCGAATGGGGCGCCCGCCCACCCGAGTCCCGCTCGACCGTGCCCTGGTCGAAGCGGACCGTCTTCATGGGCCACTACTCCGCCGCGTCGGCGACGCAGACCCCCCGCCAGATCCAGGACTACCACATGCGGGTCAAGGGCTGGTCGGACATCGGCTACAACTTTCTCATCAACTCGATCACCGGCGTCCTTTACGAGGGCCGCGGGTGGAACCTGCTCGGCGCGCACTGCTCCGGCCACAACACCGAGGCCATCGGCGTCTGCATCATCGGCAAGGACCAGCCCGGCCGCCAGGACGTCACCGACGCCGCCCGCCGCGCCTTCAAGTGGCTCTACGACGAGGCCAACGACCGCAAGGGCAAGCGGCTCCAGCTGCTCGGCCACCGCGACCGCGGGAACACCTCCTGCCCCGGCGACGAGATCTACGCCTGGCTGCACGCCGGCCTGCCCATCGTCGGCGGATCCACGCCCGCCCCGCAGCCGAAGCCGCCGGCCGCCGGCAAGCCGGCACCAGGCACGCCGATCGCGTTCCCGTTGCCCGCCGGCTGGTACTTCGGCCCGGCGTCCGGCCCCGACTACAGCGTCTCCGGCAAGTACGAGCGCTACTTCAAGGGCCGCACCGACCGGGCCTGGCTGCGCGAGTGGGCCACCCAGCTCAGCCGCCGGGGCTGGTCGATCGGCAAGGGCAAGCGGTGGCTCGGCGGCGCCGGCAACGACGGCATCTACGGCCCGGAGTACAAGGCCCTCGCCGAGGCGTTCCAGCGCGACCAGCGGCTGCGCGTCGACGGGCTGATCGGCGTCGCCAGCTGGAACGCCGCCTTCAAAAACCCGGTCACCTGAGGCGGCGACGATGGAGCCCGTGCTCATCGCCGCGCTCGTCGGCGGCGGGTCGGTCGCGGGCGCCGTCGTCGACCGCGTGCTCACGGCGGTCCTCGGCCGGCGCAAGGAGCGCACCAGCCTCGCCGACTACGAGACGCAGATCGCCGAGCGGCTGCTCGGCCGCATGGACGCCCAGCTCTCTGGCGCCGAGACGAAGCTCAGCCTCGCCGAGACGCAAATGGCGGCGGCCAACCTGACCATCCACCAGCTCCACGAGGAGCTGGCCATCACCAAGGCCGAGGTCGCCCAGCTCCGTGCCGAGCTGGCCGCCCGGCAAACCCTGGCCGCCGAGCGGGACAAGCTCCTCATTGAGAACGTCCAGCTCAAGGCCCTCATCCAGCAACTAGGAGGGAAGCTCCCGTGACCGTCAGCACCACGCAAACCCGCTACCCGTGGCGGGCCGTCGCCCGCACCACCTTCGCGGCCGTCGTCGCGCTGCTGTCGCTGCTGCCGACCATCGCCGCCGCCGCCGGCGTCGACGCGGTGCCGCTCGTCGCCCAAGCCCTCGCCGTCGCCGCCGCGGTGACCCGTGTCCTCGCGATCCCCGGCGTCGACGACTTCCTCCGCCGGTACCTGCCGTTCCTGGCGTCGGCGCCGGCCGGCGAGGCTCCGCCGCCGCTGCCCCGGCGTGAGCCCGGAAGCACCCTGTTCCGGGGCGACGGCTTCCGCAGATGACCCCGATGATGAGGAGGGCGGCCACCGGTGCTGGGCCGCCCTCCTTCTATTTTGGGGCCGCGTCGGCCATGCTGCCCAGCACAACAAGAGTGTCTACGTCCGCGCAGACTCATCCACGCGCCACTCGTGCCCCTCAGAACAGGTCCACGTCGGTTGGCCTTCGTAGATGACGCACCCACCGAGTGCGATCCGTCCCTCCTCCGCCGCGGCAATCATTTCCGGGCCTGGCGCCCCATACATGATCGGCACGCCCGTCCGACCACAGTCAGGGCAGGTGGCGGCCGGTGACTTCTGGGCAGGCACGGTGCGTCTCGGGCCGACGCTGGTGCGGGATGCCCGGATCCTGGCGGCCAAATCATCTGGTGGCATCGGCGGGTCCTGCGTATGGACCATCGCGTGGCAGTTGGGGCAAAGCGGCCGTAGGTCCGCGATCGGGTCAACCTGGTAGTCGGGTCCGAGCTGCGACACTGGCGTGAGGTGGTGGACATGGATGAATCCCTTGCCCATTTCGCCGTAGACGGAGGCAAAGTCGAGCCCGCACGCTATGCAGGCCAGGCCCCAATGCTCGACGCACGCCGCGCGGGCGCGTGGATCGCGTTCGTAACGATTGACGACGATGGTCCGCACCGCGCCCTCTGGGAACAGCCCCGGGGGGAGCTCGCCTGGGTCGCGGGCCTCGTGCTGCGGGCCGAAACGCTCCCACAAGGCGTGAACGGCCGCCTCGGACTCCACCGGGACCGATCTTCCCGATCCGTAGACGTGGTCCCACCGCACGCCCGGGGCCTCTGCGTTCAGCACGACCGGGGGAATCCGATCCGGGATCGGCAGGAGGCTCAGCCAGTCGATCTCCACATAGTTGGTGGTCTTGTCCGGATCCGAATAGTGCTCGGCCTCGTACGGCTCGGACCGTACGATGGCACGTCCGATCAGACCGCGGTACTTGCCCTGCACCAGCAACCACGCGTCGGATCCTGCAGCGATGTTGACGTGTCGACCCACACTCCATCTGTCGCGTTTCGTCCCGTCGCGCTGCACCTGGGCGGCCCATTCGTCGTAATCGGCCCAATTCCACCGCTGCGGGTTCCAACCCAGGAGGATCGCCGACATCCCTGCACCTTTCCCCGTAGGTTGTCCAGTGGCGGTGATCCTAACGGGCCGCCCTGACAGCACCCTCGCTAGAACACCCACGACGATCTCCGCGCCGGATCGAACATGATCTGCATCCGCAAACACCGGTGTGGCATGCTCTCGCGGTGCAGCCTGAGGATCTAGTCCGCGTCCGCATCCGCGATGTGCTCGCCGTTCCAGGCATCGACCGGCTCGTTGCCACCTACTTCAATCCCGATGGGCCATTCGCCGGCACGTCGTTCGACCTGCTCGGCGAGAACCCGCCCGATGTGCTCACGCTCGACGACCTGCTCGCAACCACACTGCTGGACATCTCCTGGCGCCCGCTCGCTATCCGTGCACTCCTCGCTGGCAGCGGCCCCGTCACCGCAGGGCTCGCTGCGATCCCCACCAACCTGGACCTATGGAATGCCGGTCCCGACGCCCTACAGTCAGCAACGGTGTTGCATGAGTGGCTCGACGATCTGCCTGGGGTCGGCCCAGTGATCGCGAGCAAACTCCTGGCCCGGAAGCGACCCCGGCTTGTGCCCATCCATGACGACGTCGTGCTTCGTGTGCTCGCTCCGCCAGAGAAAAAGTTCTGGGTGACGCTGGCAGCCGCGCTGACCCAATCCGCGCTCCGCCACGAGATCGAGGCGCTCCGCCCAGCCGGCGCCGACTCAATCAGCCTGCTTCGGCTGCTCGACGTCGCCATTTGGACACGTCATAGCCGGTCGCGAAACGCCCGCAATGCCCGCAGCGCAGTCGGGGTACCCGAACCTGGCCCGCTTCCGCCACCAACTGCCAACGGGAGCGCCCGATCCCCGGCCGCGGTCAGCCGCAAATGAGGCTGCCGATGCCGCACCTACCTAAGCGTTGACAGTTGGAACACGTTTCCACCGAGATGTAGCAACTCGAGCGTGGGTGGGAAGCCCTTGGGCCAAGGTGCCAGGCGATGGGCGAGGAGCCAACGACCAACACTCGCGCTCCGAAGTTCGGTACATCTAGCCCAAAAGGATTCAGAAAGCGGAATGGCGGCGCGACCGTGGACGCCCAGGTCGACATCCACATGCTCCCAGCCACGGTCGAAGTACGTATCCCGGTCTGCGGAGGTTACGCGAAAGCCATACCCCGCACCTGACGAACTCGCCGAACCGTTACTCCAGGCCGTCACTCGCATGTCAGCTCCTATCCGCCACAAGCATTACAGGGCCCAGGACGATCGTCGAGGTATGCGGCTGACCGTCCAGCGCCGGCACCACGGTTGGCTTTCACGAGGTCTGCCGAGGTGTACGGTCTGTGCCGGAGGTGCACCGTGGCCGAAGAGTTGCTGTTCACCGTGGACGGCGCGACCGCCGTTCCCGCCCAACGAATCTCGTTGGCCGAGGCGGGCCTGTTGGAGCGCCAACACCTGCAGCAGTGGGTGATCGACAATCCGGAGCTAATCGGCTCAGGAGTCAAGGTCGTCACGTTCGAATTCGGCAAATGGGTTTCCGCTGGCGGAACCGCGACCCCAGACCGGCTGGACGTGCTGGGTCTTGACCGCACCGGACGGCTGGTGGTTGTGGAACTCAAGCGCGACCGCGCACCGGACACGGTGACCATGCAGGCGATCAACTATGCGGCCATGGTCCGCCGCTTCAGCCTGGACATCCTGGCCGATGTGCATGCCGCCCATCTTGGCGGCTCGACGACTGCCGAGGAGGCGTTGGTCCAGTTGATGGAGTGGGCCGAAGGAGTCTCGGACGAGACGCTGGGCCCACCACGGATCGTGCTCATGGCCGCGGATTTCGGCCCGACTGTCACGAACACCGCCCTGTTCCTGTACGAAGCAGGCATCGACATCCGGCTGGTCCGCTACCAGCTGTACCAGGCCGCAGCCGGTGAGAAAGTACTGTCCGTCGCGCAACTGCTGCCCGTGCCCGATGCCGAGGACTTCATGATCCGGCCGCGATCCAGCAGCGCAACACAGGCAGCCGCCCGGGCCTCGGGCGAACGCCGGGCGGCAGCTGTCCAGCGTCTCATCTCCCACAGCGCCATCCCGGACGGCACCGAGTTGACCATCGTCGTACCCGATCTCGTCGACCAAGATCGAGATAGCATTCGCGCGTGGCTCGGCACCGACCCGAATCGGGCGCGAGTGCAGTGGCACAACGACGTCAGCGGGCCCGTCAAATGGGCTGCTGATGGGCAACGCTATCGGATCCTCCCACTGATCCGACACATCATCGAAGCCGCCACCGGGCAGCCGCCGCGAGCCCAACTCTGGCCGCCGAACTGGTACCGGACACATGATGGACGGACCCTCCACCAGATCGCAGAACCTCTGTCGTAACCCAGCCAAAGGTCACTGGCAACCACTCCATTGCAGACAAGACGGCTCTAACTGGGGCTCGTACGGCGGGATGGGCGCGGCGCCGCGCGCGGACAGCGGCAGAAGCGCACACGCGACCTTGCTTGATGGGCGGCCTCGCGGCGGCGGTGTCAGCGACCTCGGTGATCTCGAAGCCCTCCGGCGCTGGGGTGCTCGGCACTGTCGTGATCGTGTGGTCAAGGTGCGGCAGCTGAAGGACTACCTCGACTGGGTAACGCACCTGATGACGGAGATGTCGAGTGAGCGCCTGGGATTGCCACTGCCTACGACGGATTCGATGTCCGGAGCCTGCTGGGCACCTGACCGGCACACCGGCCGCAGCGCCCTATCTCGGCGTTGCACCTGGCCGGAAGGGCCGCAGATGAGCCGCTGAGGGCGCGGCTATGATCCACTTATGAGCAAGCAAGGGCCGCCCCTGACGAAGGAGCAGAAGGTCGGGTTTGGGGTTGCGGCTGGTCTGCTCCCCATTCTCGCCATCATCATCACTATCGGAGCGATCAACGAGAGGAACGCGCCGACGCCTCCGGCTGCCACCACGACGGAAACCCCGGCAGCGCAAGAGCCGGTAGAGGCCGCGTCGTCGCCGACACCTGCGTCTGCCGAGCCCAAGGCCGAGGCGGTCTTGACCGTGGAGAACAACAAGGATCTCGCAGCGCTCTTGGCAGCGGTGGAGGACTACGACCTGTTCCAGGAGTTCGCGGTCAAGTACGAGGGCCGAACCATCAAGTTCGATGGCATCATCGGCGCAATGAACCATCACGGCGATTACAAGACGCGGTACGACATCTTGGTCCTCGCCGGAGATAGCACCGGCGCGGGAGCGACTGGGCCCAACTTCCAGTTCAGAGACGTCAACATCACCAGCGATCTGCGCCTCACAGGCTCGAACATCCCCGACACCATTGGCGTGGGGCAGAAGCTTCGCATCACTGCTGAGGTAGAGCGCTATGCCGGGAACCAAGTCCTCTTCCTGCTCGATCCGGTTTCCACTGAGGTGAGATAAGACTGTGGCTGTAAAGAAGGCGCGGCGAGCTGCGTGTCTGCCGCTGCTGGCCACGCCGGCGTACGGCCGTCGAAGAGCTCCCCGGCGAGGCGAGCCTTTCAGGGGCATAGCCGGACGCCGCCCAGTCAGCCGGTGAACGTTTCGGGGCCGCAAAGCACCCGTCAACTGAGCACGGGCTGTTATCGGTAGAGCGGCTGGTGCTGGGTGGGGTCGGCGGGGACCACGTCGAGGCGCGGGTCGGTGGTGAGTTTGGTGATCAGCGCCCGAGTCCCGCCGATCCCGGCCCAGTGCGGATCGACGTCCTTGGCCACGCACCAGGCGTGATCAGCGGGCCAGGCGAACGCCGGCTCGGCGTTGCTGAGACGACGCTGGCCCGGCCACTCCGCTGCGGTGTCCCATGTGCCGACGTCGGCTAACGGCCCTCGAAACAGCCAGTACGCACGGTGGGGCACCACAACCTTGGGTGCCCGCGGCGTCGAGGGCGGGGCAGCGGGTGTGGGCGCCAGTCCTGGCTGGGCGCTGGGCCGCCCGAGTGGGGCGATGTCCCCTTCGTCGATGTACACGGCGTCGTTGTCGGCTGCGACGTCGGCGTCGCCGAAGCCTTCCCAGACGCAGAAGTAGCAGTCTTCGGGGGTCGTGGTGTGGGTGGTCAGCACCTCGAAAAGGGTGGGCAGCTGGTCGGTGGGCCAGTCCGCGTCGACATCGTTCTCGCTCTGGCCGGGGCGTGTCGGATCGGGCAGGAACCGGAGCCGCGCGTAGGCGTCGAAGCCCGGGGGGCCGAGGCTCACAAGCTGCTGCCACGGCAGGTCGCTGTGGGCGATCCAGTCGGCGGCCGACAGTTCCCGACAGAAGTGGAGTGTCACGTTCCGGTTCTACCGCCCAGCCCCGTACCGGCGCATTTGCCACGCCAGGCCGACGGGTCAGATAAGGAGTGAACTGCCGCCCAGGGCAAGGCAGAAGCAGGCTTATGGGTGCTGCCCTTGCCGGTACGGATGACAGCCAGCCGGGGTGGGGCCCCGAGACCACCGCAGGCTCGCGACCATCGGCATGGAAGCTCAGAACAGCCATGTGCGGAAGTAGACTCTTCACCTCTCACCTGGAGCCTGACAGCGCCCGGGCGAAACTCTGGTCGGTCTCCTCGTCGGACCACTCCTCGCGGCCCTCCAGCTCCGCCTCGACCGGCGGGGCCTCCAACGCCTGCCGGAACTTCGCCACGTCCTTCTCGGTGCCGCCCTCCACCCACCAGGCGTAGATCACGTCTAGCAGCGACGGCAGCGGCAGGTCCAGCGGCTCCCGGCCGGTCCGCATCAGCAGCGTGCCGTGGAACTCGGGCCAGCGCTTGACCGCCAGGGTCAGGAGGCGCTGCCCGATCCAGTAGGGCGGCCGGACCACTCCTCGCACACGTGCTGGAAGATCCCCATGGCGTCGGTGAAGTCGAACTCGTCGTCGGTGGACAGCAGCCGCTTCCGGAACACCGCCAGGCTTGCCGGGTTCAGCGTCTGCTCGAAGAAGTCGAGCACCGCCGCCACCTGGTCGGCCTCCGTCCGGCTCGACGACGCCGCCGCCATCAGGTACGCCAGCTGCGCGTCCTTCGGCGCCCGGCACACCATCTCCACCCCGTCCAGCTTGAAGGGCACATCCGGCAGCTTCTTGTCGCCGCCGTTCTGCTTCGCCGCCTTCGCGCTGGTCGTGAACTCCCGCATCCCGCTTCCTCCCTACGAGCGGACGAGCCGGAACCCCTCCGGCACCGCCACCTCTTCCATCGCCTCCCGCAGCCACGGCTGCGCCCGCGTCCCCGGGTGGTTCACCAGGCTGGTGAACACCACCTGGCCGCCCGTCTCGAACCGCAGCATTCCCCCGGCCCGCCGTGGCCGGATGACGTGCGCTCCCGTCCCGTCGTGGACCGCCGCCGCGTACTCGACGTCGTTCTCGACGAACCCGTACACCTGGCCCGCCCGCACGCCCACCTCCTCGCGGTGCGCCGCCCGCAACCGGCCGGTGTCCACCGGGCACTTGAGCACCGCCCGCGTCCGCACCTTCCGGGCCACGCTGCGGATGAACGACACCACCTGCCCGGTCGAGCCGGTGAGCAGCTGGCGCACCTCGCCGGCGAACAGGTCGACGCGCGGCCGGACCACCACCGCCATCAGCGGCTCACTCTCCGCGTCTTGCCGTCGCCGTCGGCCTCCGTCGTCGGCGCGAGCGTCGGCTGGCTGGCGTCCGGCGGCTCCAGGTCCGCAGTGGCCGCCTGCTCGGCTTCCTCACCCTCCAGCACCTCGTACCGGCCGGCGCCCACGAGCGTGGCCAGCCGCGGCCCCCACTCCATGTGCTGCACCGCCCCGTCCGGCACGCCCGGCATCGCCGTCAGCGCCCGTACCGTCACCTTCTGGCCCTTGCGCATCGCCCTCACTCCTCGCACACGCACACGTTGGTCATCACCGCGACCAGGACCTCCTGGCCGACGCAGCCGCCCGACGGGCCGACGCTGGACTGCTCCCCGATCCACACCGACTCGACGGCCGGCAGCTTCTGCAGCTCGCACAGCACCGTCCGCCGGATCCGGCCGGCGTCGTCGGCCAGCTCCGCCGCGCTGCGCTCGAGCTGCGCCCCGGTCGGCGGGTTGCCGGCGTCGTCGGGGCTCGGCGCGCACCTGGCGGTGCCCGCCCCCAGCTCCACCGTCCAGAACGCCCCCGGATCGACGCCGTCGTCGAGGGGCGTGCCCCGCCCGCCGGGGAATTCCTCCGGCAGCACCGGGTACGTCCGCACGACCCGCACCCACGCCTGGCCCTCGCAGCACGAGTCGATCGCCACGTCCCGGCCCGGCACCACCGCCACCACGGCGGGCGTGCCGCCGAGCGCCCCGTCCAGCGCGCCGCCGATCATCTCGCGCAGCTTCACCGCCACCGGCCACGCCACGTCGTCCTGCGGCTCCACCACCGGCTCGGTCACGACGTCCTCCTTCGTCCACGATCCAGGTCCGGCGACCACACCACCGTGTCGCGGGGCAGCCGGTTCGGGTTCACCACCCGCAGCCACTGGTCGACCTCAGGCAGCCCGGTCATGCCGTCGCGGGCGAGCCGCGCCGGGTCGACGAACGTCTGCTGCACGCCCTGCCGCACCACCGACTGCACGCGCCGGGGCAGCCGGCACGTCGTGTCGGCGACCATCGCCTTCGCCAGCTCACACGCGTACGCGCCGGCCGCCACCTTCCCGCCGCCGGACACCTGCACGCCCCGCTGGTAGGTGACCGCCCAAGCGCCCGGCTGGTCGTCGGCCTTCGTCAGGTCCTGGCGGGTCGGCCAGGTCCCGCCGTCGATCCGCACCAGCCACCGCCGGTCGTACACCGCGTACGCCTCGGCCGGCACCTCCTGGCCGTCGACCACGACCCGGGTCACGGCGTGGATCGGGCCGGGCAGGTTCAGCTCCCGCCCGACCGGCCCGCACCCGCACGCCCCCACCGGGCAGCCGCAGAACGTCACCGCGAAGCTGCTGCCGTACGGCAGATCCAGCCACGACTCCCACCGCCGCCACGCCTCGCTGTCGCCGCGCCGCACCGGCCGCACCGTCGACGTACACACGCCGAACCGGCGGCCGGACAGCGCCCACAGGACCTCCGTCGCGAGATCCGTGGCCGCGGTCCGGACCGCCTCGTCGTACTGGTCCCAGCCCTTGCAGGACGCCGTGTTCAGCGGCCAGTCGCACGGGCCGGTCCGCGCCGGCTGCGTCACCGTCTACCCTCAGGCGACCGGGGCGACGAGCGACTTGAAGCGCTGCGCGCCGCTCCCCGTGTGCGTGACCGTGATGAGGTACGTGCCGTCGGCCGCGTACTGGTGCGTCACCTTCTGGCCGGCGGTCGGCCCGGCCGACGACGCCCCGTCGCCCCAATCCACCGAGTAGGTGTCGTTCGGGGCGTCCGGCACGTACGTCGCGGTGAACTGCGCGGTGCGCCCGGTCGGGTCGGCGGCGTCCGCCGCCACGTCCCCGTCCGGCGGCCGCGCGGTCAGCCCGCACGTCGGCGCCGGCGGCGGCAGGTGCGTCCAGTCGAGGTGCAGCAGGTCCCGGTCGCCCATCGGGTCCATCAGCGGCTCGACGCCCGTCTTGCGCAGGTAGACGTCGTACGGCCCGACACCCCAGCCCGGGTTCTCGATGGCCTTGCCGGTCAGCGTGAAGCTCGCCGCCCCGTTCTCGATCGTGAAGTCGCCGATCTGCCCGTCGATGATCTGCGGGAGCAGGAAGTACCCGAACCTCGGCCGCTGGATCGCCCCGGCCACGCACTTCTTCAGCTGGGTGCCCGACCACACCTCCAGCGCCACCGCCGAGTCGAGGTTCACCGCCGACGTGATCCGCATGCCGGTCGCGTTGCCGTCCTCGTCGAGCACCACCGGCATCCCGGTGAACAGCGTGTACAGCTCCGGGTCGACCCGCCCGCAGGTCACCGTCACGTTGTACAGCTTGATTCGCCGCCGGGCCGGCTCGTAGACCAACGGGTCGCCGTTGGCGTCCTTCTGGTCGATCTCCTCGCCGTCGTCGACCTCGGCCGCGTACTCGACGCTGACGAAGCCCTTCGACGTGACGTGGACCGGCCATCCTCCGGCGCCCAGGATCGGGTCGCCGCACACCCCGAGCTTCGTGGCCCGGAGCATTTTCCCCTTCACCGGGGTGTCGCACACTGCGGTCATCTGGCATCCCTCAACAGCGAAGGTCCATGCCCGGCCCGCAGCCAGCGGCGAATACCCCGTCAGCGTAGCCGAGACGAGGCCCTGCCAAAGCGGAGCGGGGCCGCACCCGGCTGGGTGCGGCCCCGCTCGCTGCGGCGGTCAGTTCAGCGTCCGGCCGTCGATCACCTCCAGCTCCGCGCCGAGGTCCGCGACCTTGGCCTGGACGTGCGCGGCAACCTCGTCCCACGCCTCACCGGTCACCGCCACGGCGCTCCGGCTGTCGCCCCTGATCCACGTCACCAGCACCGCCGTGCGGACGTCGAGGACCTGGCCCGTCCTCTCGCAGGTGATCTGCCGCATCACCGCGTGCCGCAGCACCTCCCGGTTGAGGAACTTCTCCCGGTCGGCGTCGTTGTCGGCCATCAGGGCCGCCAGGACGTCGTTCATCAGTACCTCCCCACAGGGGCGGACGAGGTCACCCGCGCCGTGCCCTCGACGATCCGGCCTCGGCACCCGCCGCACACCGTCTGCGGCGCCGGCCCCTGCGCCAGGTCGACCGGCGTCTGCACCAGCGCCTGGCAGCCCTGGCACCGCAGCGGCAGCAGGCGAGGCAGCCGCATCCCCAGCAGCAACATGTCCCGGGGCACCAGCGTCTCCCTCGGCTGCCCGCCGCCGCGCGGCAGGATCACCAGGTTCACGCAGCTCGGGAACTCCCGCACCCCCTGCACGTCGGCGACCTCCACCAGCTGCCCGAACAGCAGCACCTCGTCGCGGCGCCGCAGCTCCTCGACCCGGATCGTCGGGTTGGCCGGCTTCCTCGTCTCGACGGTCACGCCGCCGCCTCCTCTCGCTCCAGCCAGCAGAACATGGCCTCCACATCGATCACCAGCTGCGTCGTCAGGCCGGCCCACACGTCGGCGGGCAGCGTCGCCAGGTGGTGCCATCGGCCGCCGTGCGCCGCGTAGACGTGCAGCGCCGCCAGCTTGTGCTCCCACAGGTACGCCCAGCCCTCGTCGTGGAACGGCTGGTCGGCGCCCATCAGCCCGACCGCCGCCGGGCTGCCCACCTCGTCGCGGTAGCCCCGGCCGACGCCGCACACGTACGTCCACTCCGGCCGCTTCTCGGACACCGCCTGCGCCGGCCAGTGCGTGTTCGCCAGCACCGACCAGTGCCGGTGCAGCAGAACGTCCACCATCACCGCCGTGTTCCGCTGGAAGCTGCGGTCCCACATCGCCCGCATCTGCGCGAGGGTCCAGCTCGGCTGGCCCTCCAGCTCGACGAGGCGGGCCCGGTACCACCGGCTGCCCGGGGCGAACTGCCCCACCAGCGCTCTCACCGGCCGGCCTCCATCAGCCCGATGCGGGTCGCGTCCCGCACCGACTGGCGGACGGCCTCCATGTAGCCGCGGTAGTCGGACGCCCGCCACTGCGCCGCGTAGCCGGCCTTCTGGACCTCCAGCAGGTCCAGCTGGCTCAGGCTCGGCAGCTCGTGCAGCGACCAGCACGCCCACGGCTGCCACCGCTTCGGGCCGCGCTCGGGGAACACCCCCAGGTAGACGTGCAGCCGGTGGTCGCCGAACAGGTACGCCCACTCGCGGTCGCCCGCGCGGGCCTCGGCGATCCGGCCGGTCTGCGGCGGGTAGCCCTCGGAGGGCACGCCGACCATGTGGCCGGTCGGCCCGGTGCCGGGCACGGCGTACAGCCGCGACCAGTCGCACTGCAACAGCACCGCCGCCGCCCGCTCGGGGCTGTGGCCGCACAGCTCATGCAGCAGCACCGACAGGGCCGGGACGACCATCGTCGGGCACCCGTCGTGCTGCACGTGCCGCGCCAGGTACACACCGTCGGCACCCTCGGTGCCGACCAGCGCGCGTAGACCCATGGTTTACCTCCACGTGAACCGGGTCCTACTCGGACAGTTACCTTGCTCTGTCCGGTCGCAATCGTCAATAGCGGCCGGACAGCAGAACCCCGGCTAGGGGCTCCGCACCGGGGCCAGACAGCCGCCCGGCCCCGCCTGCGCAGCCGCTAGACGCGCTCGGGCAGGGTCACCACGCCGATCCACTCGGGCAGCCCGTCGCCCTTGCGGAACACGTTCACCGACTGGCCGGCGACGTCGAAGCCGGCCTCCTGCAACGTCTCCACCGCCCGGCGCACCAGCTCCAGGCCGCCGTGTCCGCGCAGCTCGATGAACGCCTGCACCCGCTCCGGCTCCGCCGGCCGCGCGTCGCACTCGTCGTCCGGCTCCTCCAGCGGCTCCACGTCCGGCTCGTCGGCGTGCGGGCAGTCCGGCTGGTGCGGGTCCGCGATGTGCTCGCGGCAGTGCACGCAGCGGTTCTCGCCGTCGTAGCAGTGGCCGCCCGGCTTGCACTCCACCGCAGCCCGCTTGCCGGACTGAATCGCGCTCTTGCCCATCTCAACCTCCACGTGAACAGGGCGGGACGTACATATTCATTGTATGCAACCGGCTCCCCCGCGTACATGTTTTATGTACGCGGGGGGTCGTGTAGCGCGTCACACAGCCGGCCGGTTCAGAACAGCCGGCCCTGCCGGAACACCGCCTCGGCGTCGAACGTGGACGAGTCCGGCGCGGGCGGCGGGGGCGGCGGCTTCGGCGCCGCGCGCCGCATCGCCCGGCCCAGCTCGCTCTCCGGCGTCGGCAGGTCCAGCAGCCGGCGCACCGCCACGATCTGCATGGCCTGCCGCCACGCCCGCCGCATTTCGTCGATCGCCACCTGGCGGTCCCGCAGCGCCTCGTGCATCCAGTCGTCCTGCAACCCGTCGCCGCAGCCGACGACCACCCGCCAGCCCAGCCCCCACAGGTGGAAGTTCACCGCGCACAGCGCCGCCGCCAGCGGGTCCAGGTCGTTCGCCCACCACTCGCACGTCGTCGGGTCGAGCCCGTTCTCCCGCATCGCCTGTGCCGCGCCGAGCAGCATCGTGCCCGTGCCGGCGCACGGCTCCAGGATCTTCGCGCCCTCATCCGGGGCGACCATCCGGCCCAGCAGCAGCGTGACGCTCTCCGGCGTCAGGAACTGCCCGATGCCCTTCTTGCCGCCGTGGCTCTTCATCGTCTGGAGCAGCATCCCCAGCAGGTCCGTGTCGCCCCAGCCGTCCGGCCCGAACCGGCCGAACACGCCGCGCCGCAGCGCCGCCTGGCCGACCGCGTGCACCGCGCGCTTCGTCGTCTCGTCCGGCTCCTCGTCGATCCAGTACCACAGGTGCTTCGTCTGCGGGTTCAGGTCCGGCCGCAGCGCCGCGAACTCACACCACAGCCGCTGCACCAGCAGCCAGAAGCCGTCGTGGTCCAGGCGCTCCGCGACCTCGGCCAGCCGGTCCAGCTGCTCCGGGCCCGGCGCCTCCCGGGCCACCAGCGCCAGGGCGGCCACCACGCTCATCGGCACCTCGATCCGCGAGCCGCCGTACCGGCTGTGCCACGCCTCGTCGACCGCCTCGGCGATCGCCCGCGCGTGCTCGCGCGGGTCGGCCGCCCAGGCGTTCGCGCGCCGGGCCACCGTCGTTGTCGTCATGCTCTTCCTCCACGTGAACCGCCGGCGGCCTCCCGCCGGCGGGAACGGCAGCGCCCCCGCAGCCAGCACGGCTGCGGGGGCGCTCGGTGCGGCTCAGACCAGCCGCAACGCCTGCATCTCGGGCACGCCCACCACCGTCGGGTAGGCCAGGTCGTAGAAGTCCAGCCGCACCATCTCGCCCAGCTCCTCCTTCACCGCCACGGCGGCGGCCTCCTCCATCACCCGCGTCCAGTCGACCCGCGGGACGCTCTCGTGCCGCCGCTCGGTCAGCGCCGCCAGGTCGAACGACAGGACGTCGCCGTCCTCCACCTCGGACAGCGCGATGACCTCCCACTGCCCGGCGGTCGGCTCGGCCTCGATCAGCTCGATGCTCACGGTCAGCTCCCTCTCTCTCGTCTGTCCCGGTCAGCAGTTGCCGCACACGCCCGACGCCGGCAGCTCGCAGAAGCAGCTGTCGCACAGCCGCTTGCGCACCGCCGCCACCTCCCGCGCGTTCTCGCGGGCCTGCCGCTCCCGCGCCACCCGCTCCCGCCCGGCCAGCACCCGCGCGTTGTGCTCGCGCACCCGCCGGTTGTGGGCCAGCAGCGCCCGGTCCTCCTCCTCGGTGGGGCGGCGGACCGGCGCCCGCAGCGCCTCCTGCAGTGCCTCGGTGATCGCGTTGAGCCGGTTGATGGTCACGGTGTCGGTCCAGCTCAGCACCCGCCGGCCGTGCTCGTCGGTCACGTTCAGGTCCATCGGGTTCATCGGGCTCTCCTCACGCAGTCGGGGCGGCTTGCTGTACATATTCATTGTAGGTAGACACCGGGCTCGCGTACAAGTTTTATGTACGCCGCGGGCTGTGGAGCGGGCCACACAAACGACGACGCCCCCGCGCCCGCGTGGGGCGCGAGGGGCGTCGGCTCGCTCGACTCAGAACGACTGGCGGTACAGCTCGTGCGTATAGCAGTGCCAGTAGAACTCCTGGTTGTCGAAGCCCCGGCACCCCAGGTGGTCGTCCACCTTCGCCGGCGGCACCTTCGTCAGCTCGGCGGCCGGCAGGTACCACCGCACCTCGCCCGCGTCGACCACCACCACCTTGTCGCCCTTCACCTGGTCGACCACGCCACGCTCCTCGCGCCCGTCCCACGTCCAGGTCACCACGTCGCGCTCGGCCAACTCCGGCGCCGGCTTCGGCCGCGCCGCCTTCACGCTCTCGGCGACGTACGCCAGGGCCGTCCGCCGCTCGGCCACCTTCATCAGCGCCGCGTCGAACGCCGCCGCCTTGTCGGTCACGGCGGCCAGCAGGTCGCCGCGCACCGCGGTGAGCAGGTCGCCCGCCTTCGCGGTGGCCACCGCGTCCTCGGTCGCCCCGGTGAGCTCACGCGCGTGCCGCTCCAGCTCCCGCTCGGCCTCCACCACCTGCCGCGCCAGCTGGGCGACCAGGCCCCACTGGTCGGCCGCCTCGGCCTCGACGCCGAACTCCACGGCCAGCTCGTTGACCCGCTTCTCCATCTCGAACCCTCCTGTAGGGGTAGCGCGTGACGTACATATTCATTGTAGGCAAAGATCATCTCTACGTACAACTTTTATGTACGCCTTGGGCCGTGGAGCGGGTCACACGTAAAGCGCCGCCCCACCTGGCACGGGGAAGGGACCAGGTGGGGCGGCGCGGCCCAGGACGAGGGGTGCCGGTCAGCTCCGCGAGCTGCGCGACGACCGGGACGCCTTCGCCGGCGGCTGGGAGGAACCGTCCGCCGACTTGACGTCCGCCCCGGACCCGTCGGCCCCGGCGTCAGCCGACGCGCCCTGCGCGGTGGCCTCGTCCTCCGCGGGAGCCTCCACACGCTGCCGGCCGTCGCCGGAGCTCAGCACCTTCTCCGCCAGGTCGTCGGGCACGTCGAACGCCAGCCCCACCGGGCCGTCCGTCGTCGTCTGCACCTCGAACCGACGCTCCTCGCCGGCCGCCTCCAGCAGCTGCTTCGCGAGGACCTGCGCGTCCGCACGGTCCTTCGGGTAGATCAGCGCCATGTCTCCTCCTACGCCGGCACGCCCGGCAGCTTGACCTTCACCGCCGCCGTCGCGCAGCTCCACCCCACCGTGTAGAACCGCTCCGCGACGGCGAACACCTCGTTGTCGTTGCGGTCCAGGGCCTCCGGCAGCTTCGGCAGGAACACCGTCGACCGCCGCACCATCACCGGCCCCGTCCCGTACAGCCACGCCTCGTCGGCGGCCGGCGCCGCGCCGCCGGGCCCGACGCCGGTCGTCTGCGCGAACACGATCGGGTCCCCAAGCGGGGCCACCGTCCGCGGGCCCTCGATCCGCGTCAGGCCCTTCCCCGCGAACCACCCGGCCGTCCACCGCGGTGCCCACACCGCGCCGAGCACGCCCGATCGGTCGCCGATGTGCGCCTCCAGCAGGCCCACGCCCGCCTCCAGCGGCACCGGCGCCGCGTCGGAGCCGGCCAGCACCTGCGTGCCGGCCGCCGCCAGGAACACGTCGTTGCCCGCCTCCCCGGTCCACACGTAGTGCTCCAGCGACTGCTGCTCGACCTGGCCCATCGCCCGCCGCGCCCGGTCGATCAGGTCCGGCCGGGCCACCGACCGGCCGGTCAGGCCGGCGTACAGCCGGATCACCCCGGACTTCACGCTCGGCACCCCGTCCGGCAGCGCCATCGCCGCGCGGTTCGCGTCCGAGGCCGCCGCCGCGTTCGTCGGCGCAGGCGCGTTGACGCACTGCGGCTCCCACTCCACCCCGGCCTGGAACTCGCGCTGGTCGGCGGGGTCGACCACGGCCGCCGCCGAGAACAGCCCGAACCGGTACGGCGTCGTCGCCGGGGCGTCCACATACATCAGGGGCTGAGTCACCCGTCATCTCCTCACCGGCTGGGGGGCCGCGCCCGAGATGGGTGCGGCCCCGTCAAACGGGTAGCTCAGACCGCCGAGCAGTCGAACGGCACCGTGCTGCCGGTGACGCCCGTCGGGCACAGCGGCACACTCACCTTGTAGGACACGAAGCACCGCTTCACCAGCAGCGTCGCCTGCTCGGTGAACATGGCCAGGTACTCGTTGTCCTTCAGCTTCGTCGAGTCGTAGACCGCCGACAGGTCGATGATCGGCTTGGTGCCCTTCACCCACGTGCCCGGCGCGTACATCAGCAGGTCCACCGTGCCCGGCCACTGGCCCGGCGCGGTCGTGCCGCCGAAGCCGGCACCGTCCGCGGCGGCGTACCCGTCCTGCCAGTCGTAGACGAACTGCGGCCGCAGGTGCCGGCGGGTGAACCACGCCGTGATCTGCTCGTCGGTCACGTCGAGGTAGTTCACCCCGGCCCGGCGCGACATGTCCGCCCGGATCCAGTCGATCAGCCACAGCGGCGCGACGCACTCCAGCATCTGCCGCCGGCCCAGCCGGTACCGGTACCGGTAGTCCGTCGCCGCCAGGGACACCGCGCCGAGCAGCGCCGTGGTCGTCTCATCGCCGTCGACGTCGCCGCCGAGGGTCAGGGCGAACTGCGTCGACTGCGCCGGGGCGGCGGCCATCCGCTGGATCAGCCGGGCGTTGATCTTGTGCTCGTGGGCGGTCAGCGCCCGACGCACCACGTCCCGGGTCAGCTCCGGCCACACCGCGTTCTGCACGATGTCCTGCTCGATCTGCACCCCGTCCACCTCGAGGCGCGTCTCCGCCCAGTTCACCGTCGGCACCCGGTACGAGGGCTTCTCCACCCCGGCGGTGCTGTCGGCCTCGGTCTGCACGAAGCCGATCCCCGAATACATGTCGCGGAAGTCGAGGTTGGCCGGCACCTTGATACCGCCGCCGCGCGGGATCGTGATGCCCGGCAGGTCCAGCAGCCCCTCGGTCGTCTCCAGGCCCTCGCACAGCTCCCACAGCGTCTCCGACGGCGCACCCCAGCCGCCGGCCGCGACGAGGTTGCCGCCCGACAGCCGCGACTCCGACGCGGCCAGCTCCACCAGCTCCATGTCGGTCAGGCCCCTGCCCCCGGCGACGAGCGCCTGGTCGACGGGCAGCTCCACCCGGGCCACGTTCTGCTTGATGCGGGTCGCGACCCCCACCCCTCGCGGGAAGCCGGCGAACTTGTCGTCGAACGCCGAAGCGACCTCCGACACAGACGAGAACACGTGCCCGTGCGGCACGTTCGGCACGTCGGCCGCCGCCTTGATGACCGCCGACTTGCCGGCCCTGGTCACCTTGGGCTTCGGCTGCCGGCGGGCCGCCCGGCGAGCCAGCGACGCGACGACTGGCGTCGCCTGCTGACGCTGCGCAGGTTCCTCGACCGGCGTCTCGTCGACCGGCGGCTCCTCGGTTGGCGTCTCCTCGACCGGCTCCTCCTCGGCTTCGCCGCCGTCGCCCTCGTCACCGTCGCCATCGCCGTCCTCCGGAGCGCCGTGCACCGTCGCGGTCAGGTCGTCCAGCTCGGAGGCGACCTGCTCGGCCGCCTGCTCGATGCTCGCCTGCTCGGTACGCACCGACTGGACGAACGTGGCCAACTCCCGCAGCCGGGCGAGGCCGTCGGCATCCAGGTCCTGGTCGTCGCGCAGAGCATCGAACGCCGCGACGGCCTGGCTCTCCATCTCGGTCAGGGCGTCCAGGTCGAGCCCGTCAAGGCTCTCGGGGATCTGAAAGTCCACCGTCGGCTCCTCAGCACGGTAGGGATCTCGTCCCGACCGGCCCGCAGCCAGCATCGGTGGTACCGGCACAGCCTAACCCAAGCCGGATCAGCTACCGATCAGAGACGAGCAGCCCGGTACGGCGGCGGGGCGCCGCGACCATTGCCGGATGCGGCTTGCGGGGATGGGCCTGCGGCGAGCAGCCGCCTTGCCGAGAAGATTGATTGGCTACGGCAGCCGAAAGATCTTGGAAAGGTCCGGGAGGACAAACGACGCCAAATGCCTCCTGCGCAGCGCAAGGTGGTCAGCAGGCCTAGAGAGGCGCATGACCGAAATTTCAGCCGCTGTCGCTTTGACTCTTCCATGCATAGGTGGGACGGCGTTCTTTACCGCGCTAGTAGTAGCGGGGGACGGTGGAACTGGGCTTACCCAAAACACGGCCACGCAGGCGACGCGGAGAGGGGCTAAGCATGGGTGATCGGCTTCGATCTGGGGAATTCCTCCAGGTGGGCGCCAAGCTCACGTCAGCAAACGGCCTGTTCGAGCTCGTAATGCAGGCAGACGGAAATCTAGTCCTCTACCAGAGAACGACTCCCGTTGTGGTTCCAAATATTGGAACCCTACACCAACCGGGACGCGTGCAAATTGGCCCGTTCGGCGCAGTCGTTCGCCGTTTTCCTTTTGGGTCTTCCACCGCATACTGGTCTACTGATACGTGGGCGATCCCAGAGCCTCAGCGTCCTGTTCGAGCTGCCATGCAGGCCGACGGACATTTCGTGCTGTACGACAAGAATGGGATCGCCCGCTGGAGCTCCGGAACATGGGGGCCGGCCTTCATTGATCCCTTCATCGTACTTGAGAATGACGGAAACCTTGTCATTCGGCACGACGGCATTCGACCCATTTGGGCAACAGGGATCCCCGGCGGCGCCGGAGCGATCGCTGGAGTAGGCTTCTTGAACGTGGCGCCAAGCCTGTCGGCCGCCTTGGACCAGCTCGGCCGGCTACCACCGGTTGTGACTGGGTCCAGCGACCTAGCGCCCCCACAGCAATCCACGGTTGACGCAAGCGGCGTAGCCTACATCGTGACTGAACAACGCCGCCGTTTGGTTAACGAGATCGTGGAGCAGGCATTTCTGCAGGATATTGCGGCAATGGGTGTGTGGCCAGGACGAGTCATTCAAGGCAGATCGCTCCTCGCGGGTGATGTAGCGCCAATTGGACCGCTGCCACGGGCACCGGGCAGCATCAGCGTCGTTACCGACCTAATCTCAAGGCAGGTTGGGGTAGGGCAGAGCGAACCGGTGGGCGAGCCTTCCTCTGCCAGCGTCGATGCGGCCCGACGCGCGATTATCAAGCGAGTCAATCCCACCGATTCCCCGGGAATCCTCAAGGTTGGTGTCGATAAGGCGTCGACTCTACGTGAGGCCGGCGTCAAGCTGGGCTTTACGGTTAAGGGCTCTAGCTTCGGCGTTGACGCAAACGCTGCTTTGACGCAAAGCTATAAACAGAGCGTTGCCGTTGCCGTCATCCGACAGGTCTTCTACTCGGTAACCTTCACTCCTGGAGGACCTCAGGCCAAAGGTTTTTGGGATGATTCCGTGCAATTCAAGGATATCGCCCCGTTTGTGGGCGCCGACAATCCGCCCCTATTCATAGACAGTGTCCAGTATGGCCGGCTCATATGCTTGACTGCTCAGGGTTCCTTCTCCAGCTCTGAACTCACTGCCGCACTTAAGGCAAACGTTCAAGGAGCCACATCGTTGACCGGCCAAGTGGACGCCCGGTTCAAGGAAGTAATGGAGAATTCGCAGGTTAAGGCCTATACGATAGGGGTTCCGGGAGGGCTCAATTTCCAGACTCTCTCCGATCCCATTGGCGAGCTACAGCAGGTCTACAAGAGTGGTCTGATGTTCAACAGTCAGAACCTTGGTGCGCCGATTTCCTTCACAGCCCGGCACATCGCCGACGGAACGCTCGCACGCGTCGCGGTGTCGGCCGAATACGTTCATGCACTGTCCGCGCAAGGGGCAGACGTCTCAGGTGCCCACTTTTACCCCTATGATGGACCAGGCGGAGGACTGATCGATACCGGGATCAACGTAAACCCGGGGGACAAAG
Organism: Micromonospora sp. SL4-19; assembly: GCF_047921475.1. NCBI lineage: Bacteria > Bacillati > Actinomycetota > Actinomycetes > Micromonosporales > Micromonosporaceae > Micromonospora > Micromonospora sp. SL4-19. The sequence continues at coordinate 111,332 of NZ_JBLROB010000009.1, read as the reverse complement.
TCACTGTAAGCACCAGTGGAGAGATATGGTCGGGAATTTTTTTGGCCGGCCTACATGGGCCGCAGGGCTGGCCGGGCCACAAGGCCGATAATGCTGCCCCCAAGCCTGATGGAACCGCATTCGCATTAGTCATCTCGTTCGGCGGTGCCGCCGGCAGCTGGATCGAGGCAGGGTCCTTCTGGGAAGGATCTCCGCCGAACGGAAAAGGCGGCCGGCTTCTGCTCAACATAAATGACAATAACCCATACAACGGAAATGACTGGCGTAAATTCCACAGCCAAGTAGAGGTGCGGCGGGGAAACGCTGGGTCTGCCGGTGTCTTTATTTGAGGCAAAAAGACTACGCAGAGTTGGAAGAAGAGTTCAATGCACCCCCGGACGAGTCACCCCATACCCGACCTTAGACAGTGGCGGGTCGGACGTGATGACGAGGGCTCAATTCCATGGCGACCGCGCCACGCAGGAGCTCTGGTTGGTGGTGTCAATTAGCCGACAAGTAGACACGTGGCTCTCAATTTGAGTAGATGATGCGAATATATGGTGTTGGGATGCCGGGCTTAGAGCCGTAGCGGCGGGCCTGAGTCTGCGATGCCACAGGGGGTGGCTAATGGCCCGACGGATTGCTGTCGCGATCGGCGTGAAATCGGTCCCGGACCTCGTGCCGCTGCCCGGCGCCGTGAACGGCGTCGCCGAGTTCACGTCCTGGGCACGCCAACAGGGCTTCGAGGTTGAGGAGATCACCGACTTCGGCGGTGAGCCCGTCCGGCTCGCCAGCATCTACCGGGTGATCGACAAGGCAGCGCGGGCTCGGGACGTGCAACAGCTCTTCGTCTACTTCGCCGGTCACGGGGTGACCTTGGGACTCGGCGCCGACCTGTGGCTGCTGAGCGAGGCTCGGGACAACCCGAACGAGGCGGTGAACGTGCGGCTAAGTCAACGGCACGCCCAGCAGTCCGGCATTCCGCACGTCGTCCTTTTCGCCGACGCCTGTCGTAGCCCGGCCGGCAAGGCGGAGTTGGATGTGATCGGCGGATCAATCTTCCCAGCCATCCGGTCTGTGGCCCTCGTTTCTGTAGACGAGTTCTACGCGACACGGGCCGGTAACGCGGCGATGGAGAAGATCCCGGACGGGCAAGCGGCGAAGGCGTTCGGCATCTTCAGCCGTTGCCTCATGGCGGCGCTTCGTGGGGATGCGCCCGGCGCGGTCGTCGAGGTCGCGGGCGGCCTGTCGTCGCGGGCGGTACTGGCCACCACCTTGCGGGATTACCTCGAGGAAGCGGTCCGCGACCTCGCCTCTCGCGAGGCGAACGTGCTGCAGATCCCAGAGTGCGTGCCAATGTCCAAATGGGAGCCCAACGTGGTGTCCTGGCTCCGCGATCCACCGACTGCGGAGCCAGAGGCTGGAGACGGATCCTCCAAGAAGGAACCAGACCGACAGCGGGTCCGAAACAGTGGGGACGCTGAGTCCACGTGGCTGTGGGGACCTGGCGAGGATGTTGCGTGGGCAGGGCCCGCCGAAGGGGGTACAGGCGAGGATCCCGGGTGGGCTGGGCCCGGCGAGACGGATGCAGGACCGGCGCGGGCGCCGGACGTGCCTGGCGAGGTGGAGCCGGCCTCGACGGCGCATGAGCCCACACATCTGGCGGAGCAGCAGTTCGTTGAAGAGGTTGCCAACCACTACGCGTCATCCATCGGCCGGGCCAACTTCGAAACCCGTGCCGGCGCGTCCGTCGTCGGCGCCGAGGTGGCCCGTGTCGAGGCCGCGGACTCCTCATCGTTCCTGTTTCAGGAAACCGGCGCATGGCACCTGCGGGGAGCGGGCGGCCCCGCCGCCGTCCTGTTGCGCCTCTTTCCCGACCAGGAGCGCCCCGGCTTTACCGGTTGGACGGGCACCGCACTGCTGCCGGGCTATGTCGGCACCCTCACCGTCGGTTCTCAAGGGGTTGAACACCTGGGCTACCTACCGGTGGACAACAACCGGCTGCCGTTGGAAGAGATGCGACGGGTCGTCGCGCGCGCCGGCGCCGACGACCATGTGGGCCGATTCGACCCGGATTCACGGGACGAGAGTCTCCGGGTGGCTCTGCACGAGCTGCTCAACCCGACGCTGGTAGTCCTAGCGGCCTACTACTACGACCGGCGCGGGCGGCAGGATGACCTCGAAAGCCTCCTGCGGCGGGTAAGCCTGCGCGGCTATGTACCCTTCGACCTGGTCCTGCTCGCCGACCGGACGCCGGCCGAGCTAAACGTTGCCGTGGTGCCATGCTTCCCGCTGATGTCCCGCGGATGGGCGCTGCTCGACGGCTCCGGCACGCCGGTGCCGGGCGTCCTGCGTGCGGCGCGCCGGTTGCTCCTGCCCTCCCCGTGGACCACATTCCGGCGGATGAATGATGACCTGGCGTACGAGCTAGCCCGGCTTTCACCTTCCGCCTTCGAGTCACCCCGCGCCCCGAACTGATGGGAGGTATGCCATGCGGTTGGTCTTCGTACATGGCCGGAGCCAGGGCAGAAAGGATCCGACCGAGCTGCTGCTGTCATGGCAGAACGCGCTCACCCGCGGTCTCGAGCTGGCGGGATGCCCGGCCCTAGATACCTCGGTAGAGGTCCGGATGCCGTTTTATGGGCGGCGTCTCGACGAACTCACCGAGGCCGGGCCAGCGCCAGGTGACGTAGTCCGGCGCGGGCCAGGCAACACAGTCGACCCAGTGGAGGGCGAGTTTGTCCTGGACATCGCCCACAGGGCTGGAATCACGGACGAGGAGATCAGCGCTGAGGCAGGTGAGGCGGTCGTGGCGCGTGGCCCACAGAACTGGCCGTTCGTTCTAGCAGCCGGGCGACTGGTGAGTCGCCGAATCCCATGGCTGGGGCGGGAGTTGCTCCCTTTGCTCACCACGGACGTCGCCGCATACCTCACCCGGCCGCACGTGACCAAGGAGATCAACGGCTTGGTCAAAGCCGATATCGGTGAAGGCCCAGTGGTCATGGTTGGGCACTCGCTGGGATCGGTCGTCGCCTACTGGGTGCTACGTACCGAGCTGCCAGCCGTGGATGTCCGATTGTTTCTAACTGTCGGCTCGCCGCTCGGCATCGACGTGGTCAAGCGGTACCTCCCGGTGCCGCTCGGCATGCCTGGCGGGGTGCGCAAATGGCTCAACGCAGCGGACCGGCGGGACCCCGTCGCACTTTTCTCCAGGCTTGACCGCGACGTCTTCCCGGCCGACATCGAAAACGTCGACGACATTCACAACCCGGAGGACAACCCGCACGGGATCGTCGGATACCTCTCCGATCGCATCGTATGCACGCGACTCAGCGAAGCCCTCTCTGTGTCTGCGGCGAACGGTGGTTGAGCACCCGCCGAGTGCCGTGAACACGAGCGCAAGTCCATCGGGGTTCACGCAAGGCGCCGCTTGCCCCGCGGGTGGCGGCCTATGACATAGACGTTACGGTGCTGCGCCCTGATGGCGCCGCACCGCTGTCTACTTCTGCACCTGGCGGATGGTGCCGCCGCCACCGCGGCGCACGTCGGCGATCTCCGCGTCCGTCTTCGACGCGAACTCGCCGCCCGCGCGGCCGTCCCCGTAGGACAGCACCCACACCGTCGCGCCCCGGCGTCTCGCGCCGCAGTTGCAGCCCACCGTCGTCTTCCCTACTCCCCGTGCACCTCGGCGGCCAGCGCCGCCACCAGCGCCTTGCGGTCCCGGCCGATCGACGCGGCGATCCGCTCGGCCGCCGCCGCAGTGGCCACGCGCTGCCGCTCGGCGGCGAAGCCCGCGGCGACCGCGCGCCGCACCGCCGCGTCGAGGGCGGCCGGCGACAGCGGCTTGTCCCGCCGCAGGTCGGCTGGATCCGACGGCTTCCAGCCGGCCCAGCCGGAGGCGACCATCGCGTAGGCCCGCCCGCCCGACGAACGGCCGCGCACCACCGGGAACCCGCCGACGTTGACGCACAGCGCTGCGACGAGCTGGCGCGCCCCGCCAATCCACCGCCAGTCCCCCGACAGCGGCGACCGGCGCAGCAGCTGCACCTGCTCGTCAGTGGCCTCCGGCACCAGCGACCCGGCGACCCAGGTGCCGTGGGCGTCCCGGCCGGCGCGCACCACGGCCACCTGCGTGCCCGTGTCGTCGTAGTGCGCCACGGCGGACGCCGCGCTCGCCTGCAGGTCGGCGTGCCCGGTGCCGGCCGTGATGTGTCCGACCGCCACCAGCTCCCCCTCGGCGGTCTGGATCTCCGGTCGGTGGAACCAGTCGAAGCCGCCCTCCTCCGGCGGCACCACGCACTGCCCGCCGACCAGGAACGACAGGTGGCAGTCCCGGTCGGCAAGGTGCCCGAAAACGCAACCGTCCGCGGTGACGGTGATCGGCGTCAGCTCGGCCAGGCCCGGGTCGTCGAACCAGGCGCGCGGCGGGTACAGCGGCGCGACCTGCTTCGATGTCGCTGCCGCGCCGGCCGCAGTGACAGGCTCTTCCTCCTTTTCCTCCTCATCGGAGGGCGCGCCGTCAGCCGGCTCCTCGTCGTCGACCAGCTCCAGCTTCGCGTCGGGGAACGCCTGCGTGCCGACGAGCGTCACCGCCATCACCCGGCCCCGGGTCACCGTGATGTACGGCTCCTCGCCGGCCTCCATGAAGGCTTCCCACTCCTCGTCGGACATGTCCTCGATCGGGGTGCCCTTCTCGTCGGTGAACATGAACTCGAAGTCGTCCAGGTCCACGCTCGGGAACAGCACCCCGGCGCGCAGCAGCTCCAGCGCCTCGCCCAGCTCCGGCACCGCGTCGATGAAGTCGCCCGTCCCGGCCAGCTTGCTCTTCTGCACCTCGCCGGCCGTGATCCGGCCGATCGTCACCGCGCCCTCGTGACCGGGGGCGTCCTCCCGCGCCCATCGCAGCGGCAGCGGCAGGTCGCGGAACGACCAGTCACCGTCCGCCGCGAAGATCCGCCGGTCGCCCGACTTGGCACCCAGCGGCGCCAGCACACCCTTCCACGTCGCCATCTGCTTGCCACCCTTCGCGGCTGCCGCCGCCGTCACCGTGATGTCCAACCCGGTGGCCCGGTCACGCCGGGGCCACGGGTGCTTCGGGACCACAGGCAGGGGCTCATCGGCCTCCACCTCGATCATCGTGCAGCGGCAGTTCACCGTCTGCCCGGGCGGCGCGGCCGGGTCGCCCGGGTAGCGCATCGGCACCCCGCCGACCATGAACACGCCGTCCAGGGCGACCCGCTGCCCGTCCGCGTCCCGGTGGTCGTGCCGGGTCCGCTCGTCGTGCGTGGCCACCCACACCTTGTCCAGCTTCTCGTCGAGGACGTCCTCGGCGGTCAGCCAGGCGGTCAGCGTCCCCGCGTTGTACGCGCCGATCGTCTCCGTCCGGGCGATCGTCACCGCCCGGTCCTCCCACGACCGCTCGCCCAGGATCGCCTCGATGGCGTCGCGGATGCGCGGCACGCTCGCGCCTTGGGCGGTGAGCTCGGCGACGGCTGCCGTCACCTGCTGCCACGCGCTGTCGGGCACGCCGACCAGCCGGTGCGGCAGCGCCGCCAGGTACTCGTCCTTCATCTGCGCGACCCGCAGCAGCTCCAGGTCGCCGCCCGCATCGCGCACGCCCGCCAGGAACGTCTGCTCGGCCGCCGGGAGCAGGTGCACCGTCATCGCCTCGAACCACGCCTGCCCGGCGCCGGCGAGGGCGCTCGGTTCCGGCGGCAGGGCCGCCGCGGTGACCGGCAGCGTCACCGCACGCGCGTCGCGCAGCCAGGCGCGCAGCGCCGCCCGGGCGGCCCGCAGCATCCGCCGCTCGGCGGCCACCACCCGCGCCTCGTGGTCGAGGCGCAGCGGCAGCCACGGGTCCGGCTCGGCCACGGCTCAGCCTCCCGCCGGTGGCTCGGGGACCACGGCGACCTGCACGCCCTGGATCTGCACACCGCCGTCGGGGCGGGACACCGGCAGCCCGGCCGGGCTGCGGATGAGCCGCTGGACGATGAGCACGTCGTCGTGCAGCTCCAGCTTCACGAAGTCGCCGCCGAGGTCGATGCCCACCGACGCGAAACACTCGCGCAGCTGGGTCAGGGTCACGCTCTCCGGGTCAGCCATCGGTTCTCCTCCTCGCCTCGTTGCGCCGCGCCACCGTGTCCGGGTCGCACACGTGGCCGGCGTCGGTCAGCGGCGGCTGGTCGCCCTCCCACAGGTCGCCCCACCATCCGCAGGTGCGGCAGATCGTCCACCGCAGCCGCTCGCAGCCCTTCCCGCGCCCGGACCGCCGGCAGGCGTACCCGTGGGCGAGCACCAGGTCCGGCGCGAGGATCGTCACGCTCATGCCGGCACCAGCTCCCCGGCGACGGTGGCGGCCAGGTGCTCGCGTAGCTCGTCGACGTCGTGCCGCGCGCCCGTGACGAGCAGCCCGCCGATGTACGCGGCCAGCGCCGCCGTCAGCTTCTCGTCATCGACGTCGAGCTTCGCCGCGACGGCCGGCACGGCCGTCCACGCTCCCTCGAGGAGCCGGGGCACCGACGCGGGCGCGGCCGGGCGCACCGTGTGGTACTCCCACGCCTTCAACCCTTGGTGCCGGTACCTCTCCCGGCCCAGCGCGCGCTTGCCGGCGATCTCCAGCGCCCGCAGCGCCAGCACCTCGCACGCGGCGACGAACGGCGCGCTCATCGGCCCGGCCGCCGCAGCGGCGATCGCGTTCTGCTCGGGCGGGCCGCGGTCCTCGGTGTCGCCGGGCGGCGGCGGCTCCGTCGCCGGATCCTCGTCGGCGGGCGGCTCCCCGCCGGGCAGCTCGCCCTGGCTCGGCTGCGGCTTCAACGCCTCCGGGTCGAGCCGCACGCTCACCCCGGCGACCTCCAGCAGCCGGGTCACCAGCAGCGGCCCGGCCGCCGGCACCGTGCGGATGATCTCCAGCAGCCGCCGCAGCTCCCGCTCCTCGTCTGTCGGCTTGTCGTCGTCGCCGAAGCCCGTCTCCCGGCGCAGCGCGTCCCCGGACAGCTCGCCCAGCCCGTACAGGTCCTTCGCGTCGGCGCCCTTATCCGGCGTCTGCGTCAGCTCGCTGGTGTCGTACCAGACGATCCACCGGCGCGGGTCGGCCACACCCTGCGCGCCTTCCAGCGCCGGCCACAACATCTGCTCGGTCAGCGCCGCGCAGAACAACTCCAGCTTCGACTCGACGTGGTACTTGATCGTCGCCTCGTCGGTCATCCAGGCACCCCAGTGGTTGGCCTGCGTCATGCCCAGCAGCATCTCCGGCGGGGCGTCCAAGCCCAGCGCCAGCCGCCGAATCGCCCCGTCCAGCATCGCCGGCACCGCGCTGCTCAACTCCGTGGCGAAGCTCATCAGCCGGGCCTTCTCCAGATGCTCAGCGGGACCCTGCACCACGATCGGGACGAGGGCGGCCACGCTGTCGCGATCCTTCACCGCGGTGGTCATCGCCTCCGTCAGCGTCGACAGGAACGACGACACCCCGTCCTCGGCGTCCTCCTCCTGCTCGGGCGCGACGAAGCTCAGCTCATTGGGCAGCAGCAGGATGCCCGCCCCGGCCAGCCGTGAGTCGATCTGCGACTGGACATACTGCGTCAGCCGCTCGATCAGCCGCAGCACCCGCCGGTTGGACTGCACCTGGCTCGACGGCAGCGCGTGCTTGCGGGGGCTCGGCACCCAGATCCGCACGATGACCGTCTCTTCAGGCTCCAACTCGCGCGCCCCGTCGCCCTGGTCGAGGACGTACTTCCCGGCCCGCTCGGTCAGCTCCTCCACCGACGCGATGAACCACCGCTCCCGGTCGGTGGCCTTGCCCTCGGCGTCGCGCTCCGGCTCGCCGATCAGGTAGCACTCGCCCGGCACACCGAGCTGGATCCCGGCGTCGCGCAGCAGCTCGGCCTGCGGGCCAGGCCCACCGAGGAACGTCTCGTTGACGCCCGCCGGCGCCTGGTCGGGCGTCTCCATCGGACGGCCCTCGTCGTCGACCTGCGTGATGTACAGCCGGGCCCGGCCCATCGCCTTCGCGATCAGGTCGACGAGGAACGCGAACTCACCGCACTCCTCGTAGTGCCGCCACGCCTCGTCCTGCCACTGCTGCTTGGTGACCTTGCGCAGGCTGCCGCTGGACTCGTAGCGCATCTTCGCCGCCGACGCGACGACCGCGGTCGCCTTGCCGACCGCGCTGTCGACGTTGGGCTTCGTGCCCCACCACGCCATCCGCTACTCCTCGGGCTCGGCGCGCACCAGCAGGCCGGTCGCGTAGGAGAGTGCGAGGGCAATGCTCGGCACGTCGACCCACCAGCGCCCGGACCAGCGCGGCACGACCGACAACGCCCACCAGCCAGCTGCCGCAGGGACGGCGATCCACACCGACAGGCACCAGCGGCAGAAAAGCAGGTACGCGATCGGGCTGCCATCGGGCAGCCGCCGCGCCGCCGCCTCACGGGCCGCGCGGGTGATCTCGTCGGCGGTGACCAGCCTCGTCAGCCGGGCGACCACAAACAGCACCACGAAGATCTGGACGAAGCCCACCACACATATGAGCATAGGCGGAGGGACTGCGACCGCATACACAGGCAACGAACGACGGCAGCGGTTCGAGGAGCGCTTGGCGCAAACCGGCCCCGCTGGCTAGCTCGCCTACGCCGACGAGTCGGATGGCCGACAGGCAACTTTGAAGCTGCTTTGCCATGATCAAGGTATGAAGCGACCCCTCGCCGCGCTGGCGGCGGCGCTCCCGCTGCTCGCCGTTGCCAGCTGCAGCGCGGACCATGAGCCGCAGGCTACCGGCAGTTCTACGCCGTCCACCGCAACCACCTCGGCCAGCCCGTCTCCGTCCCCCAGCGAGTCTCCTTCCCCATCGCCCGTCGCAAGCACGAGCCCGCCGGCGCCAACCCAGCCGAAGCTGGGCCAGAAGCAGGTGACTGAACTGGGCGACATCACCGTCTACAGCATCAAGTTCCCCGTCCAGGCGCAGAACGACGTGGCTACCCGCATCCGAACCAAGGGCATGCAGTTCGCGGTCGCCGACATCAAGGTGTGCTCCAACGGGACGGTGAACGCCGACGGCTACGGCTTCAGCGTCAGCGATTTCCAGCTCGTGGACACGGACTCCCGCGCATACACCTTTTGGAACGTGCAGGTGGGCGCGCGGTCACCCAACCTCACCGACACCGTCAGCTCAGTGGACACCCCGCGGAAGGGCGCCTGCAAGCGCGGCTGGCTGACGTTCGAGTTGCCACCGAAGACGCGGATCGAGTCGGTGGAGTACTCACCGTACGATGGCACACCGCTCGTCTGGACCGTCCCATCGCGCTGATGGTCGCCGCCGTCTACTGGCGATCGAGCACAGTCTCATCGGCATATCTGCCCATCGGTCGCGGCCGATCCTGCTTGTCCTGCCGCCATGGCTCGAGGTGCAGCTCTGGACTCAGGGCTGCACCCCGAAGATTGCCTGCGAAGGAGCCGCCGTGCCCTTGCTTGGGCTAGTCGATGGAAGCCGGACCGTTAGCTCCTTGCTCTCGGATGAGGAGTGGCAGTCGCTCAAGGCGGACGTTCGCGCCGGCCGAAGGCACGTGCTGCTGCCTACTGCGGCCTCGCTGGCTACCTACGAACCAGCAAACTCGGCGTCCGGCACTTTGCTCACAAGAGCGCCGGAGACTGCGCCAGCCATCCCAGCGAGACCGGTCAGCATCTCCGCGCCAAGAGCATCATCGTCGCGGCCGCTCGGACGGCTGGATGGGACGCCGAGCCTGAAGTACGCGGAAGCAACTGGGTCGCGGACGTCCTCGCGGTCCAAGGCGCCCGCAAGGTCGCGTTCGAGGTGCAGTGGAGCGCCCAGTCGCGCGACGAGTACGAGCGGCGGCAAGCCAAATACAAGGCCGAGGGCATCCGCTGCGCATGGTTCAGCCGCCACGATCGCAGCGTTACGCCGTCGAGCGCCGACGTGCCCGTGTTCCATGTGAGCGTCACCGACGAGGCTGTCACGACATCCATCAGCGGCATCCAAATGCCGCTCGCCGACGCGGTGATCGCTCTCCTCAAGGGGCGAATCCGCTTCCGAGATCATGTCAGCAACGGCCAACCGGCGACCATGAACGTTACGTGCTTCAAACATCCCTGCTACCGCTGCGACAGCATGTCCATCGTCTGGGCGGTCGACGGTGAGACGATCATCGGCCCGTGCGGCACGACCGCCGAACATCGGGAGGACGGAAGCATATGGGGCGATGAAAAGCCAGAGGCAGCCGCGGAAGTCCGTCGCGCCGTGCTCGCCGAAGCCCGCCGCCTCCGCGTATCTCCAGCCAAGCTCGGTCGGCGCTACAGCAAGACCGTCGGCGACTTCTATGTGGCCTTCGCCTGCCCCCAATGCAACGCCTTATTCGGGGACTACTTCCTCAGAAACTTCATGCTCGAACAACGCATGTGTGGAGACATCAGAGGCATCGCGCTCCCAGGCATGCGCCGCAAAATCGAAGGACCGCATTGGTGCATCGACGTGGGCCGGGGCCATTGCGCTACTAGCACCCCTTCAACGACACAGCCTTGAACGGTAGCCAAGGTGACCTGATAGAGACACGCCTCCGCTGCGGCGAGTAGGCTCCAAAACGCCGTTTGTCCGATCACGAGCTACGCTGAGCAGCGCTAGCCTGCAAGCGCTGCCCGCTTCAGGGGACGTCAGGGGGTCACCAGCCCTCCCTTCACCCTGATCTGGACAGGTGGCCGGAAGGATCCATGGCTGCATCCAACGGGGTAGACCCATTCAAAGGGCTTCGCCGGCGGGTTCGCGTAATAGTCGGCAAAGCAATTGGGGTCATGCCAACACTTGTTCTCGGCGTTGTTGCAGGCGGAGCACAGGAGGCCGCGTACGAGGAAGGTGTCATGGCAATGGTCTATCGATTGGGGTGCTCGACGGTGGCAGGCGGCGCATCGTCCGTTCTGTAGGGGGTAGAGCACGTACCAGATGAACCACTTGGGTGGCCGCGGGGTCGGCCACGACTTGGGCGCTGCTGCTGGAAATTCTGCAAACCCTGGCCAATGCACTGCTGGCCAGCCCTCTGCTAGTCCGCTCACTGGGTGTGGAGCACAGCGAACGGCTCGTGGCGTGGAGAGTATCGGCTGCCTCTCCATTGGCGCCGACAGCGCTGGGGCAGGTTCCTGCCCTCGGGCATGATCGCAGAGCGGGATGCCGGTCGCCGGATGCAGGGGGTGCCAGAACCCGTCTTCTCCGAGGCCGGCCTCGGTTGCAAGAGGTAACGGATCGCTCGGAAGCATCTCCGGACACGTACCGGTGCGGTGGTAACGGCTTGTCAGAACTTCCTCTGCACCTCTCAGCCGGTCCACTACTTCCGCAAGGATTTCGGGGTCGACGAGGACGCGTAGGCGCTCTGCAAGAGCGAACGCGTCATCCGTCGGAAGCGTGACCCTCTTGACGGCCACGGCCCCTCCTCAATGCAGGCGAGCAGGACCTCGCATCCTGTACGTCGAACGGTTCGATATCAGCCCTAGAAGTCGTCGTCTTCGACGCGTACCTGTGCACCGAGAGCCTGAGCCTTGGCCTCAATCTGCCCCTGGTCCCCTTCGGCGGTCACCAGGGTCAGGTCGAGGCTCAGCAGCTGATGGTCGGCGGGGTTGGCACTGTCGATGACCTTCGCAAGCTCCTTGAGTAGCTGCCAGGCCTGGTCGCGCTTGTCCGCACCGGTGATGCTGCGATTGGTCAGCTCGATCTTGTACCGCTTGTACACGGTCGGCCCAGAGGGCTGCGGCGGCGTGGGGTCGGGCTGGTCAGGGTCGGCGCGGTACTCGTCGCCCCCGAAGAGGGTGGCGCCACCCCCGTCCCCCCCGGGCCCGACGAGGGCGGGCACCGTCGTGCCAGCAGGTTGTGTGCGCGGCTTTGGGATTGGGCTTGGCTGTTCGACTCGGCGGCGCAGCGACTGGCTGATCGAGTTGATGGAGATCTGTCCAGGGCCGGTGATCGACAGCGGGTTCCCGTCCGCGTCGATGAGCTCCCAGCCGGTGGTCAGCAGCCCGAACAAGACGCGTCGGATCTCGTCCGTGGAGGTGACCAGCGGGAATGACGGGTTCTTGTAGAACGACTGCACGACCTCGCGTGGGGTCAGCGCACGATTGAAGCCGTCGAGGAGCGCGGCCAGGTAGCTGGCGGACAGCGCCGTGGGCAGCGTCGCTCGACCCGCCTCCACGAGCGCGGTCCATACGTGGCCGCCATTGAGCGCGGTCCTGCTATCGTCGTCGAACCGCTTGAACTCGACGTACAGTTCCCCGGCACGAACCAGGTAGGCGTAGTGCTGGTAGGCCCGTTCGACGTCGCGGCGCAACTTCCCCGCCGCGTCGTCGTGCTTGCTGCGGGCGTCCCGGAGTTCGTCCTCGGTGTCGTCGGTGAGCTGCTTGATCACCTCGCGCCAGGCCAGAACCTCCGCAGCCCGCTTCAGTGCAATGTCGCGGCGCTGGGTATTCACACAGACGACCACGCAGCTGGCAGCGTTGTCGACGCGCAGCGGGTGGTCACCGAGCCCGAGCAGTGCGGTGATGTCGTCACGGCTGGCCGAGTCCTTGCCGTTCAGCAGTGTCCATCGGCGCGGATCCAGCAGCACGAGACGGTTCTCGGCACTGTCGACGCCCTCGAACACCTTGTCCAACGGCGCCCGGTCGTCAGCGGGCTTGTCTACAAGCACGAGGTCGTCGAAGGTGCCCTTCGACGCTAGCCGCTGCGCCTCCCGCCACACCAGCTCCCCACGGGCCTCGGGCGGCACCAACGCCATCGCAGCGGTGAAGTACATCCGCAGTGTCTGCTTGATGGACAGGTGCCATCTTGCTGGCGCGTTCGTTGGCGTGGTGACCTCCAGCGCGCCAAGACCCTCGTCGCCGGTGAGCTTGTTGAACACCTCGTCGGCGGCAGGATAGGGCACCGCGGCACCAGCCGGCCCGAAGATGGCAGCCAACAGTTCTGCCTTCGTCGCACCGCGCCGGCCTTGAGGCCGGCCAACGATCGAGTAGCACAGCAGGGCGGTAGCCATCCGGACGGCTGGCGCGGGCTGCGCGACGGCCACGCCGTCATGACGAAGCGCTGCGTCGACGACAACGGCGCGACCCGTGCGGCCGTCCGTGCTGGTGACGTCGGTGCTAGCGACCGCCCGGTAGCCCTGGATGGCCCGGTCATTGCCGAGCAGCAGTCCAGACGACAGCAACTGCTCAAGGGCCACCGTAAGCGGAATGTCGCCGACGCCGATCAGTGGCGGCGACCACCGCCCGGCCTTGTGCTCGGTCACCCAATGCAGGGCGGTGCGGGCGAAGATGGCGACGGTGGAACGGACCCGCTGGAATCCGCTGACCTGCGCCCACTCCTCGCGGACCAGCCGCATCAGCTCAGGATGGAACGGATAGCTGGCCCCAGTCCTCTCCTCGAAGCCGGACAGGCCACGGTTGGGTCCAAGCTTTTCGAACGCCTTGTCGCGCCAGGCCTGCTCAGCCGCGGCCACGTACCGGCGGGCCAGGTCGTGGATGGGCAGCTCACCGTCGGGAAGCTCGAACAGCCGTCGGCGGATGATGGCGGAGAAGTCCTGCGCCTCGGTGACGGCGACGGTCTGGCCGTTACGGACAAGCCGAGCAGCGACATAGTCCCGGAAATCGAGAGCCTGCGGAGGGTAACCGCGCTCGTCCAGTTCCGAGCGGATCATGACGACGACGAACGCCACCCGGGGCACGTCGTCGCAGGCGTCCAACAACGCGTTCAGAAACGCCTTCTCGCTCGGCATGGTGTCGATGTGCGCCGCGTCGGAGAGCGCCAGGACGTAGTCCATGAGCTCGTCCAGCAGGATGAGCACCGGCCGGCCGTTCTCAGTCAGCGCCTGCTGGATCGTGCCCTTGTTCGGGCCGGCGGCAACGTAGCGCTTGTAGCGATCCATGTCGCCGCCGACCAGCGCCCACACAAACCGCTCGAACAGGTTGGTCGCCGGACCGAACACCTCGTTCGTGCTCCCCGGGCTGAAGTAGTCCGCAGTCAGCGTGACCACGGTCGCGCCGGCGAGGTCCACGGCTGCCGCCCCCCGTGCCGCCTCCTGGTACACCCGCTGGCCGAGCTCGGTGGCGAAGAACTCCTCCGGGCTGTTGGCCATGTGGTACAGCCCGACCAGGGCGTGGCTCTTACCGCCACCCATCCCCTGGTCGAGGTGGAACAGGGCCGGAGCGTCGGCTCCGGTGCCGAGCCGACGGGCGACCCGGGCGAAGAACCCGACGAGGTTCGGGGTGGGCTCCGTGATGTCGCCGTAGTAGCCGACCTTGCGGTAGGGCACGTCGATGGTCTGGTAGACGGCCTTGTACAGGCTCATCTGCAGCTCGCCGATGGATCCGTCGGAGGCGCGCACCTCGGGGCGCAGCTCGAGGACGTCCGCCCAATGGGGAGAAGTTGTGGCGGTGGTTGTCACGACAGGTCCTCCTCGAAGGGCAACGGCAGCTGGGCCTGGGCTTCAGCCTCTCTCTCAGCGGCCGCGGCGGCGTACTGAATCATGGTGCCGATGGTTCCGGCGTTGCGTTGCACCGCCGTGAGTGCCTTTGCGACCGGGTCACTTGCTGGCAGCTGCCGCACTATCTCGGCGACGACTGCCCACAGGTGTGCGTCGTTGGCCTGCCTGTCTGCCTTCGCAAGCATGGCGGCCACCGCTTCGCTGCCGCCTTCTTCCCAGGCCTTCGCCATTACCCGGGCGATCTCGAAGGTCGAAGACCGGTCGCTGAACGAGTCTGGGGCGTCCAAGCGCAGCTTGAACCCGCTCTTGCTTTCGGTCAGCAGTGCACCGCGCATGTCCTCCAGCCGCAGGTTGTCGGCCTGTGCGAGGAACCGGGCCTCCCCCTTCGGGACGTCCGTCCGGCCGTAGAGCCGCTGCCAGAAGACGGCGAACCGGGTCGGGGCGTCGAAGGTCTCCAAGGGCAACTGGTCGAGCTTGAGCGCGGTTGCGTCTCGCACGGAGGTTCGCGCCAGGGTGAGGTAGCGGTCGAGGCTGGCCTGTTCACCGTTTGGCAGCAACACGGAGCTGTACCGGCCGTAGACCTCCATCGCTGGGCCGTACGCAGCCATGAGCTGATCGGTGAGCGCCAGGCCGTCGGCGTCCCACTGCTTCACCGCGGCCTTAGCAGCCGTCGCGACTTCACGGTCAACCTGCGCCGCGGTAGCGATGGGCCGCTGCGGGGCCGCTACCCGGCACCCGATCGTGACCGTCACCTTGATGCTGGCGACGCCCGTGTTCGATGTCTCCGTTCGCGACGGCCACGCGCTGGTTACGACGAAGCCAGCGTCACGCAGAGCGCCCAGCAAGCGGAGCCAAGCGTCAGGGTCGGAGTGACCGAAGACGACGACAAGGTGCCCGTCGGATCGAAGTACCCGGCGTGCTTCGTGGAATGCCCGGGAGAGCGACCGCTCATAGAACTCGCGGTCGTGCCGGACGCCGCCGTTGAATACGCGGCGGACGATGATCTCGTCATCCTTGTTCTGCAGATCGGGAGCGACCTCGGTGCCGATAGTCTCGGCGAACAGGTCCGGCTGAACGTCGACGAGGATCCGGCGCAGCCACACGTAGAAGTAGTCCGATGCGTCGGAGTACTCGATCATGTCGTAGTACGGGGGGTCCGTGACCACGGCATCGACGGTGCCGTCGCGGAACGGCAGCGCCATCGCATTCGCCTGCCGAAGCCGAGCAGGTTTGCCCCTCGCGCCACGGACGTGAGCAGCGAGCGATTTCAACCCTGTCTCCGAAATGCTGCGCCACGTTCCTGGGCCACCCTCGATACCGGCCTCGAAGAAGTCGAAGTTGAACGCCAGGCTTGCCTCGTTCGAGAAGATGTGGTCGATCTGGACCCGGTTCTGACTGGTGCCGTCGGGGCGTCCGTGGGGGTGGAGGCGGGCGCCACGCGTCGCCCGCTTGATCATCCGCATTAAGGTCGCGGCAGTGAAGCTCGCAAGTGCGTGCGCGTAGTCGTCGGACGCACCCGCCGCGAGCACGTCCTCGTGGCAAGCCCGGATTTGCTGGGCCAGTGTGGCAAACAGCAGCGTCTGCCGGTCGCACATGAGCTGGCCATAGTTGGTGTAGCCGTAGCCGCTGGCCATGACGGTGTGCACATTTCCGGCGGGGATGGCCTCGTCGGGGATGGCCGTCAGTTGCCCGGCCATTGGCAGCGTGCGCGGGTTGGCTGTCAAAGCGGCCTGCCGCTCGTCGTCCCTCAGGACCCGGAAATGCTTCTTGATATCGGCGTCGCCGGCGGCGAAGTCGGCGGCAACGAGTGGCTCGTCGCGGTACTGGTCGGCGAAGCCCTTCGCCTTGACGGTCTCCAAGCTGTGCACGTGACTGCAGAAGGGGCAGCGCGCGCTTTTGCCCTTCTTGCCGGCCGAGGCGTAGGTCGGCTGGCCGGTCGCCGGACCATCGACGACGTCCACACGCCAGGTGTCCCCGTCGGTGACCAGGCTCATCGATTGACCGAGGTCCTGAGTGCGGTGATAGGGCTGACGCAGCGTGTAGCTACCGAGGAGCGGGAATCGCCGACGGCACTGGTCACAAGGCATCGTCACTGTCCAGAGGTAGCCCCATGGTCGGCGACCGTCCGGGTTCACCGGATAGAAGTCGGCAAGCGCCTCGCGGGTCCGCCGGCCGACCTCCTCGTGAAATAGCCGTACGTCGACAACCAGTCGGTCGACACTGACCAGCTCCAGAGGAGCGTCGCTGTTGAACGGCAGCGGCGGTTCGGCGGACCAGTCCCGCATCGCCCAGTCGGCGAGGAGGCGTCCGGCGAGCGTGGCCACCGGGCTCAGATCGGTGCCGACGGCCTTTGCGCCTACTCGTGCCGCCTCGAGCGGGATGATGCCGCGACCGGAGAAGATATCGACGACCACGGGCGTGCGGCCTTCGTAGTTGTCGGCCACGCATTCCGCCAGCCTGTCGAACGCCTCGGAGGAGCCAGTGCGCACGGCGGCCTCGACAAACTTCCGGAGCCCATCGTCGTTCGGTAGCAGCGTCGTGAGGACAGCGGCGCGCGCCTGAGCGATGGGACGGGACGCGAACCACGGGAAGATCGCCTTCTCGCTACGGCCCGACCCGGCGGGCGTCCCAACGGCAGCGTCAACGGCGGTGCAGGGGAACCAGTGGTCGATCAGCCGCTCGCGCACGTCGCCTGCCCTGCTGGAATCGGCCGGCGCGTAAGTCGGCTTGACCTCGTCGACACTCATTGCTCGCCTTTCATCAGCCGTCTCAGGTCGGCCACCTTGATCTGGAACCGTTCGATGCGCCGCGCCCCGGTGGACAGCTGCCCGGCGGGATCCTGCGCGCGGACGACGACCGTGGGCGCGGTCGCGCAGTTGATGACAACGTATAGCCAGTAGTCCTGGCCGCGTTGCTGAGCCTGCGCCCACTCGTGCTGCTCGAGCCACACCGCCTGGAGATTGCTTTGGAAGCCCTTCACCTCGACCAGGCGTTGCTCGCCAGCATTGCGGTGGCGGGCGAACAGGTCGTAACCGACGCCGGCGGTCTGCCGGTCGTCAACGGCGTAGCCGAGGCGCTCGAGCTCGTCGAGGACGGTCGCTACGGCGGCGCGCTCGCTGTCGGGGTCGTAGCCGAGCTCGGCGCTGCGGGCGCCGGCGACGACGTGCGCCCAACCGACGAGGCGGGGGGCGGTGCCGGTGACCTTGCCGATGTCCTCGAGCTGCCGGACGCGCTCGGCCTTCAGGACTGCGAACTGCTCGCGCCGCTCGCGGCGGAGCTCGGCAGGAAGCTCGTCAAGCTCGTCGAGGTAGCGATACTCGACCTGGTCGAGCTGCTCGCGGGCCTTCTCCACCCACGCCGTCCGTTCGGCACGCTGCCGGTCGACCTCCCGCGCCAGGGCTGCCTGCGCCTGTGCCAGCCCCTCGATGCGCATGGCTGGCGTGAGAGTGCCGCCAGCGGCGTCCGCGGTGCCGGGCCGCAGGGTCATCAGCGATTCCCAGGCCACCTCGAACGCTCCAGCGCCGGAGAAGCGGATAAGCAGCGGCGCCTTGCGGCGTAGCCGTCGGAGGCCGTCGTGGACTTCGACCTCAGAGTCGTAGACGAGCAGCGTGTAGCCGGTCAGGGCGGCGGTGTCGACCAGGTGGGTGCCGCGGATCAGCTCAGCCTCACCGTCGTGCAGCGCAAGGTCGACCAATTCGGCGAATGGTTCCTCAGTCGGGCCTAGAACGACGACGTCATCCAAGCCCTGTGAGCCGTCGTTGATCGCCTGTCGCACTGATGCGCCGTCTGCGGCGACAAGACGCTGGGTAGAGCCGCCGAGCGCGGCTGGCAGGGGGGCACGGGAGGTGATCTCGCGGATCCCCTTCGCCGGCCCCGGCCCGAGCAGCCAGCCGTGGGAGCGGGCGAGCTGGTCGAGGAACGCATCCACGATGACCGGGTTGATGGCCTCAAGCCGGTCGGCGCGGAACCGAGCCATCGCGGCGTCGGTGTTCGCCGGTGTGTGCAGCCTGTCCTCGTCGGCAACGAGTTCGCGGGCGGCCGCGAGCAACTCCTGCGCGCCGGGCATCGAAATGCGTCCTGCGCCGCCGGCCTTCTGCGCCTCGACGAGCGCACGGCCGTAGTCGAACCCGGCACGGGCGGCGGTCGCGTCCAGCAGGTCAAAGATCCGGCCGCCGAGCGCGTCGCCGGCGTTCTCGAGGTTTTGCAGCATGACCTCTTGGACACGGCCTTCCCGGGTCGCGGGCGCGACCAGGTGGTAGATGTGCACCGGCCGGGTCTGGCCGATGCGATGCAGTCGGCCCATGCGTTGTTCGAGGCGGACCAGCGACCAGGGGATGTCCCAATCGATCATGACGTGGGCGCTCTGCAGGTCGATGCCCTCGCCGCCGGCGTCGGTGCTGATCAGCACCTGGAAGTCGCCGTCGAGGAACCGCTGCTGCAGCTGGTCACGTTCCCGGTGCCCCACGGCGCCCTCGAGCGTTTCGACAGTGAAGCCAGCGTCGGCGTACGTGCCGGCTAGCCAGCGCGCGCTGTCGGCGAACTCGGTGAACACCAGCAGCTGGCCGTCCCCGGGGCGGATCCCGTGCCGCTCCATCAGCTCGCGCGCCCGCAGCCATTTGGTCGGCATGCCGGTGGCGGTGGCCAGCCGGAGCGCCTCCAGGACAGCTTGGATCCGCTCGAGTTCTTTGGCCTTGTCCTTGCTGCGGGCAGAGACGACCGCGTCCTCGGCGCGCTGCCACGCCTCGTCGTCGGCGACCTCGAGCTGCAGGTTGACCCCGTCACCGACGAACTCTTCGGGGACCGGCGCGTCGGAGCGGCCGCTCGCCGGGCCGCGCAGCGCCGCCTCGCGTCGGCGGATGGTGGCTGCGGCCGCTACGACGGACGACGCGGCGCGCTTGCCGTAGATGGACCGTGCGAGGGTTGCGTTCTCGCCGTAGAAGTTGTCGACGTAGTCCATGACCGCGGTGTAGGCCGTCTCCTCCGCGCCGGTTAGGTCGACCGGGACGGTCTCGGCGTACCGCGGCGGAAAGAGCGGTTGGCCCTCCAGGTCCTTGAGCTCCTCCTTCATTCGGCGAAGGAACGACAGGGTGCTCGGCCGCAGCGCCGTTTCGTACTCGGTCTGCCGCGGGTCCCATGGATAGAGGGTGGGGTCGAGGAGGTTGAGCAGTCCGCGGAAGAAGTGCTCCTTGCCCCGGTGCGGTGTGGCGGTGAGTAGCAAGAGATGGTGGGTGCGGGCCGCCAGTTCCCGGGCCGCGGTCAGGTACTGGGAGGTAGGGGTCAGCCTGTGCGCCTCGTCGAAGACCGCGAGCGACCAGGAGGCCCGGGTGCCTGCAACCTTGCGCCGCACGTCACGGTTGTAGGTATACAGATCGACCGAGACGACCCACACGCTGACGCGCGGGTCGAGATCCTTGGGGTCGCGGGCGAGCTCCGGCGTGAGCCGGTCAGCCTCGATGGCGAAGTACCGGCGCAGGTCCCGCCGCCACTTCTCCACTAGGTGAGCGGGGACGACGATGACGGTGCGCCCGGGGATCAGCCCGCGGCGCGTCCCCTCGGCTATATACATCCCGGTCATGATGGTCTTGCCGGTGCCGGGCTCGTCAGCGAGCAGGAAGCGAAGGCGCGGCTGGGCGAGCATGTGGGTGAAGACAGCCTCGTCCTGGTGCGCATACGGTCGCAGCGGCCTGGTGGCCAGCACTGCGGAACGGATGCGGGGTACCGCGTACTGCATCCAGCGGCCCCACAGGCCGGTCAAGGCGCGCTCCGGGTGTCCCCCGGCGTCGTTGACGGGCACTAGAGCGCGGCGCAGGTCGTCGGCATCCAACGACGCCTCATCTAGCGTGCCATCGCTGCGACGGAAGACCAGATCGGCCCCGGACAGGTTCGGCGTCACCGCCAGCAGCGTGACGAGCTGGCCATCGACGGTCAACTGCGCGCCTGGATCAGGCACAACGCTCACGTGCACACCCGTCACGGCCCCTCCCGTCATCACGTGCGGCGCGGTCTTTCCCGGCAACGCCCGCAGCACCGGAATGGCGGCCGTCAGCATACTCTCGCCGACCGGCGAATTGGATCCCCCGGGTCCGCCAAAGTCCGCCCTCGCCCACCGTGGTCTACGTCCGCGATGGATGTCAACCACAGCGAAGCGCGGGGCGGCATGATGGCCGGATGGCGGCAGTAGAGGCGTGGTTCCTGGGCGGACCGGTCGACGGGAGACTGATGCCCGTGGAGGTCGCCGCCGACGGCAGCCCACCGGCGGTGGTCAAGCTGCCTCAGACTGACTTCTACGTCGGGGCAGGCGACGTCGCCGCGCCTGCGGTGGAGCACGTCTACGTCCTCGCGGACAGGCTCGATGACGTCGAGGTCTACCAGTACCGGCAGCCCGCTTCGGAGGCGGCCGGCTAACAGCTACCGTCGACGGAACGGCTCGTGTCGCCTTCGAGACACTGCTTGTCTGAGGGCAACCAATGCCGCTGATGATCACTAAGATCCACGCGCATGACCGACGTGCGCGGGCCGTCGTCGTGTCAGGGGTATTGAGCCATTCGCCCTGCCCGATCTGCGCCCGCGGCGCCATGCCGGTCCGGCACGATCGCGGCAGGGGGCCGGATGAGCACGGTGCGCAGCCAGGGCGGCTCGGCCCGGCCGGGGTGACCCTCGGCCGGGCCGAGCCGGTGCTGCGCAGGCCGGTCGCCCCGATGCTCGCGGCCCCGGTGGACGCGGTGCCGCAGGGGCCGCGCCTGGCCTACGAACCCAAGTGGGACGGCTTCCGCGCTATCGCCTTCGTCGAGGCGGCCGGCGTCTACCTGCAGTCGCGCGCCGGCAAGAACCTGACCCCGTACTTCCCGGACATCACCCGGGCGATCCGCCACACCTTCCCGCCGGGGGTGATCCTCGACGGTGAGCTGATCGTGTGGGATCGGGGGCGGACCAGCTTCGCCCGGCTGCAGCGCCGGATCACCGCCGGCCGGGGCCTGCTGATGATGGCGCGGGAACACCCGGCGCACTACGTCATGTGGGATCTGCTGGCCGACGCCGGCGGCCACGTCGTGATCAACGCCCCGCTGTTCGAGCGGCGGGCCCGGCTGGCGGAGCTGCTCGAGGCCGCGCCCGCGCAGCTGACCCTCACGCCGCAGACCACCGACATGGACGAGGCCGGCGACTGGCTGACCACCTACACGGCGGCCGGGATCGAGGGGGTGGTCGTCAAGCGCCTCGACAGCCGGTACGAGCCCGGCCGGCGCGGATGGCAGAAGTTCCGGGTGCGCGCGGCGACCGAGGCGATCGTCGGCGGGGTGACCGGCAGCCTCGGCAACCCGAGCACCCTGCTCCTCGGCCGGTTCGATCGACGGGGATCCCTGCGCTACACGGGAAGGACTCACCCGTTGGCGATGGTCCAACGCCGGGAGCTCGCGGCGCTGCTGTCCCCACCCCGGCTGCAACGCCGGGGCATCGTCGCGCACCCCTGGCCGCAGCCGCTGCCCGCGAGCTGGATCGGGCAGCTGGACCGGCCCGAGCCGTTGCGCTACGTGCAGGTGGAGCCGACGGTGGTGGCTGAGATCGAGGTGGACACCGCCTTCGAGCACCGGCGCTGGCGCCACCGGGTCTGGTTCCTGCGTCCGCGGCTGGACCTGTCGGTGTACGACGTGCCGCTGTTGCTCGGCGAGGAGGCCGACCCGTTCTGGGACGCCGCAGCCGGAGCGTGAACAAGTTGGTGGCTCAACGGCTGACGGCCGGGTCACCAGGTCGGGTGTTTCTCGAGCTGACCGGGTGTGTGGGTCAGGCCAGCCGGAGGACCGTTGCCCGAGGCAAATTGTGCCAGAGTGGAAAGTATTGCGCTCAACTAACCGGGCAGCACGAACCAAGACCTGGGAGAACACCACTCAATGACCACCCCCTACGACCCTGCGCAGAACCAGCCGCCGGCCGGCCAGCAGCCGATGCCGCCCACCGCTCAGTTCCCGCAGGTGCCCGCCGGCCAGTTCCCGCCGCCGGCGCCCGGGCAGTTCCCTCAGCAGCCCGGCCAGTTCCCGCCGCCGCCCGGCACGCCGGCGCCCGCCGCCCGCAAGCGGCCCTGGCTGATCCCCACCCTCATCGGCATCGGCGCGTTCGTGGTGCTGTGCTGCGGCGGCTCGACGGTGATGGGCCTGGTCAGCGGCGACGACAAGAAGACCGATGTGTCCGCCAGCAGCGACATCCCCGCTGCCAGCCCCAGCACCTCCGCCCCCGCTGCCGTCGCCCCGAGCACGTCGGCCCCCACGCCGGCCAAGCCGGAGCCGGCGGAGACGACCGCGGCGCCTGCCCCTGCCAAGCCGAAGACCTTCGGCGTCGGCGACAAGGTGCGCGGCGGTGACTTCGAGTTCACCGTCAACAGCGTGAAGTGCGGGATCTCCCAGGTGGGCAGCAAGTACCTCAACACCAAGGCGCAGGGCACCTTCTGCAAGGTCAACGTGACCGTCAAGAACGTCACCAAGAGCGCGCACACCTTCCACGCCGACGGCACCCTCACCGCCCAGGACGGCGCCGGCCGCGAGTACGAGGCCGACGGCGAGGCCGGGATCTACGGCAACAGCGACGGGCAGGGTTTCCTCGACAAGATCAACCCTGGCAACTCGGTGAAGGCGAACGTCTACTTCGACGTACCCAAGGGCACGAAGCTCAAGACCATCACGTTCGACGCCGGCCTGTTCACCCTCGCCGAGGACGCCGTCGTCACCCTCTGACCGGCCGCCCGCAGACAAGTGTGACCTAGCGACGACAGCCGACAGCCCCGGAGATCCTCCGGGGCTGTCGCTGATGTGGCGACCCTGATTGCCTTGCTGATTCCCAGCGGGTCATCCTCACCGGACATGCTCTCCCGCATCTGCGCCAAGCTACGGCCGGCGATCGTGGTGCTGATGTCCGCCCAGGGCCAGCCGGCCCCGGACATCGACCACCGGCGGGTGGCGGGTGTGGGCAGCCGACTGGCCGCCCTGGTGCGGTCTGCACGTCCGGGCAGATGCCTGCCGTTGAGCGCCAACCGCCAGCGACCGGCCGGTTAGGTCAGAGACTCCCGCCGCCCACGCCGCGGCTGTCGATGTTGCTGCCGTCCGTCCGGTTCCGGTGGTCGTCGAGCCGGCGGCGGGCCTCGGCCGACGCCTGCAGGTCACGCACCTGACGGCCGTCGACGGGGGTCCGCCGGCTGCGGCGCCACAGTCCGGCCGCAGCCACGGCCGCCGCGATGATGATCAGAAGGATGAGCCACCGCATCTCGACCTCCGCATGTGAGCTGCCTACGTCCAGTGTGCGCAGCCGGTCAAGGGCCCGACCCGCGGTCGGTGCAGGACTAGTGAGTCCGTCGGTGGTTGGACTCTCGCCGGATTGCCTCCATGAGATCCCGCCAGGTGTCAGCCGAGGTCTTCTGGTCGACCATCGACCGGGCGGATGCTGGCGCAACCAGCGCGCGAAACCGAAAACCGCATTCGCCACCGGATCCAAGATCCGCCACCCGGATTACCCGGTCAAGGCTGCATGACGAGGAACTAGTCGCTGGAGTCGGGCTTGGCGAGCATTGGCAGGATCCCGGTCATCGACAGCACACGCTGGACATGGCCGGTGGGATTGACCAGGGCGAGGCTGACGCCCCTGTCGGTGGCACGGCCGTGGGCGTTGACGAACGTGTTCAGCACGGTGGAGTCGATGAAGCTGACCCGCGCCAGGTCGACGTGGACGCGGGGCGCGCTGGCGATCGCCGCCTGCAGGACGTCCCCCAGGGGGCTGCTTGCGGCGATGTCGAGTTCGCCGAACAGCGCCACGACGGCGGTGCCGTCGCTCACTGTTGTCTCCGACTGCCACGTCTGTTCCACGCCGAGCCTCATCCGCTCGACTGTAGCCCGGGGAGGCGGGCGGTGACGGTTGCTGTCGTCCCGTGCGGCCCGCTGTCGATAACCAGGCTGTCGGTGAGCTGCTGGGCCAGCCACAGACCCCGGTGGCCCGGGGTTCCAGGGCGCGGCAACGCGATCGGAACATCCTCTGTTCCAGGACCGTGGTCTATGACCTGGCAGGACAGGGATACGGCGTCGCACAGCAGGCGGAGGCGTCCGCTGCCGCCGCCATGGCGCACGACATTGGTGACCAGCTCGTGCACGGCCAGGACGAAGTCTTCCAACCCGTCACCGGCGAGACCGGCCGCGCCGGCAGACGCGGCGACGGCGTGCCGCAGCCGCGTCACCGCCACCTCGGTGATCGACTCCGACAACAGAGTCACGCCCCGGACATCGTCCGGATCGCCCCCACCGGCCCCAACGGGGCCACGCCAGCTCACCTGCGCACCGTACATGCGGTGGATGACCACCGCATGCGATGGGGCGTCGTTGCGACCGCTTCATGGCCTGCCGCAGCCTGGCTTAACCGGCGCCGCTTCTGCAGGTGCCGCGAATCCTGCCTGGTATGTTCCCCCGATGCGCCAGTGACCGGTTTGGGAGGTCGGAGTGCGCGACCACCATCCGGCGCGGGTATGCCCCTCGACCCCCGGGGTTCCCATATGGCGCACAGGAAGGCCCCGTTCCCCCCCAGAACGGGGCCTTCCGCGCGGCGAGCAGCCGCCGGCATTCGCCACCCGGCCAGCTCGGATCGAGCAGACAGTTGTCTATCCGCGCTGCTGTCTATCCGCGCGGCTGATGGCGTCGGATCTGCTCCGCGAGCACTGCAAGGCGCGCATGAATTCGGCCAGCTCAGGGCAGCGCGCGGTCCGATTCGACGATCACTCGGACCTGGCAACTTGATCCAGCAACGCGCGGCCGGCACCCGAGGTCTGTTGTCTGTTCGTCCGATGAGCTGGGTGGACTTTTGGCTGATGGTGAGTAAGGTCGTCTAGCTGTCCGCACCTGTGCGTTCAGAGGAGGCCGGCGACCGTGGCCGAGAGATCGACTGCTCGCCCCGCCGATGGGGCTGCCCAAGACGACGACCCAAGTGAAATTGACAGCTGGATCGCTGACCTGTCGCGGCCGGCAGCAAGCGACTCCGACACGTACGACGAGTGGTCGGAGGCCGCCGCGCCGCAGTGGCGCGAGGACGTGTCGGACCCGTACGAGGAGTCGTACCAGCCCGAGGACACGGAGCGCGAAGCGCGGCACGCAAGACACCGGCCGGACCAGCAGTACGAGGAATACGAGCAGTACGACGGGGCCTACGGTCAGGACGAGTACGCGTTCCGGGGGTCCGACCGGGTGGCAGAACCCGCGCCGGCGGGCTACGAGTCCGACCAGACCTACCGGTACGACGAGCACGAGCAGGCCTCGTGGGAGGAACGGCGGGCCGAGGCGCCGTACGGACCGAGGGATGCCGGTCCGGTGCGCGAGGACGCGTATGTCGGGCTGCAGGACACATACCTCCCACCGGACGTGGGCTACGCCCAAGAGGAGCATCTCCCGCACGACGATTACGGCGGCCTCAACGAGTACCGCTACGGCGGGTCCGCCCAGCAGGATCCCGAGGCGGTCGACGACGCTCCGACCCAGGTGCTGCACCCCCTGGAGCTTGGTGCCCGCCCGCGGCCGGCCGGTCGGCGGCGCTGGCTGATCGGGGTCGGCGGGCTCGCGGTGGGGGCGCTGGCCTGCGCCATGGCGTTTACCTGGGGGTCGGGCGGGCCGCCGGAAGGCGCGCTGCCGCTAGTGATAGCCACCGTCCCGCCGGAGGCGTCTGAGGAGCCGGTTGCCCTCCCGGAGATGCCGACGGCGCCGCCGAGTTCCGCGACCCCGCCCAGCTCCTCCGCCACGCCCAAGACCACACCGAAGGTCACCCGTTCGCCCAGCGTCGCACCGTCGGTCACCCGCCCCGCCGCGCCGCCCCCGACACGCGCCGCGCCGGCGCAAACCCGAAGCGCGAGTCCGCTCCTGGTCGGGCCATCGAGCAACGGCGGGGTGGCGAACATGGCTCAGGAATACTGCGATCGGCACGCTGGCGGGAGCTCCGCGGAGCCCCGCAACGACGGCAGATGGCAATGTACGAGGCTTCTCTCTGTTTCCGCCGTCGACATGGACGTCGCCTGCCGCGACACGTACGGTTCGGACGCCTACGCACGAACATCGAATCCTGGCGATCCATACGCCTGGCGGTGCTACCGGTGACCACCGGCGCCGCGCCGAGCAGGTTTCCGGCCTGCTCGAACATCTGTACGAGTAGTCTGCCCTCGTGGAGTGGCGCACGCGCTGGCACATCGCGATCCGCTGGGACCGGGCCGAGAACTCGCCCGCCGGCGTGACGCTGGTGGAGCGCGTCGTCGACTCCACCGCCGGGCTGCGCCGTCTGGTCGACCGGGCCCGCGCCGACCCGCACGTGGTCGCCTTCCCATACCGCCAGGTCCGCGAATTGGTAGGCGACGAGCCGCAGCTCTGCCGGGCCGGGCACCCATACTCGGGCGGGTCGGCGACCTGGCCCGTGCGTGACTGGTGGCCGTGCTCCTGCGGCGGGCACCTGGTGCTGCGGTGCCGCCGCTGCCCAGACGTGCTGGCGGACCCGCCCGTGGACGCAGACTGCGACACGAAGGGGCGGGCCATGGACTCGCCGTGACCCGCCCTGGTTGGTCCGTTGAGCGGACTAGCCTCGCGTCGCTGGTCCGCTCAGCGGACTAGCCCAGCTTCCGCGGTCGGCCGTCGCCGCCGCCGAGGTGCCCGATGACGCCGCCGCCGCGCTGCCGCTGCACCTGCATGGCGCACACCATGCACAGCACCACCGCGCCGTCGCCGAGCAGCGCCCGCGCCTGCCGCTGACGCGGCCCGATCCACACGCCCGTCCCGCACTTCTCGCACGTCGCCAGCGCGTGCTCGACGGTCGGCGCGTACTCCGGCACTCCGGTGCCCTCCAGCAGCGCGTTCAGGTTCGTCGGCGGGCAGCCCAGGATCGCCCGGTCCCCGATCTCCATGTGGAACTCCCTCACGTCTCCTCGTGGCTCCCGGCCACGACGTTGCCGTCGGCGTCGATCCGCACGCCGGGGCCGGCGACGTCGCCGCCCGCCCGGCGCACCGCCGCGATCCGCTCGAACACCTGTTTGCCGAAGCCCAGCCGCTCCACCGACGGCACCACCACCACGTCCGCCGCCCCGTCCGCGACGTCGGCGACGGCTTCCCGCCAGCCGCGGGTGCCGACGTGCTCGCCGACCACCTCGTAGCCCTGCTCCGCGCAGTACCGCCGCGCCTGCTTCGTCAGCTCCTCGATGGTGGCCCGGCCGCCGCGCACCGCCCGGGAGAACAGCACCGCCCGGCGCCGCACCCAGCGCCGCGCAGGCTGGTCCCACCGCGCGTGCTCGTACAGCCGGGACAGGTCCGGCCCGGAGCCCTCCACCTCGGGGGCGCAGCGCACGAACCGCCGCGCCTCGACGTCCCAGCACACGTGCCAGCCGAACTCACGGGCCTCCGCGTGGCCCGGCCACCGGCCGGTCCAGTCCGCGCGACCGCAGTCGTGGCCGCCCGTGTCCGGCTGCGCCCGGCACCACATGCGCTTGTGGCCGGTGGCCAGGCACTCGGCCACATCGCAGTCGTCGGCGTGCTCTTTGCCGATCGCCACCTCGCATGCCGGGCAGGTGCCGCGCAGCAGCTCCGGCTCCTCAATGCTCTCGGTCGGGCCTGCGCCGGCGGCGCGCACCAGCTCGGTACGCGCCGCCGGCTGACCCGTCGGGGTCAGGCTCACTCGTCGCCCTTCGCGTCGGGCTCGCCCGCGTCGAGGTCGGCCTCCGGGCACGGGTCGGGATCGGCCTGCGCCTGCGGCTCGCCGTCGCCGTCGGCCTCGTCGTCCGGCTCGGCCTCCGGCTCCGCGTCGCCCTCCGGCAGCTGCACGTCCACGACCGGCGGCACCCCCTCGGCGTCCTCCACGTAGCCCTCGGCGTCGTCGTACTCCAGCGCTTCCTCGGCCTCTTCCTGCTCCCTTGCCCGCTGCCGCTCGGCCTCCTCCTCGACCAGCTCGGCGTGCCAGGTCTTCTCGGCCTCCGACAGCTCGTAGCCCTCGGCGACGAGGCGGTCCAGCCACGGCAGCACCAGGTGCTCCCGGTTGGAGTACCGCCCGGCCGCCACCGTCGATGTGTTGGCCTCGTGCGCGGCGACGAACCGGGCGACCAACAGTCGGTTCAGCCGGTCGATCCCGGCGGTCTGCCCGTCGCGCGGGTCACCGCCCGCCAGGGCCGCGACCAGCTCGTCCTCGGCCCGGTCGTAGAAGCCCGGCATCACCACGGCGGCGCGCATCGCGTCGACCAGCAGCGTCTTCGCCGCCTTGGCGCTGCCCCACTTCTCGGCGAGGAACCGGCGGCGCACCTCACCGGCGTCCAGCAGCTTCTGCCGCCGCTCCTCGGCTTCCCGCTTCGCCAGCTCCTCGGCGACCTTCTGCGCGGGGCTCTTGTACTGCGTCCACTTCGTGCGCTTGTACCCGTGGGCGTCGGGGTCCTCGCACACGATGACGGCCCGCATGTTCCCGTACGAGCCCTCGATGATCGCGCCGAAGCCCTCCAGCGACTTGACCTGCTCCACGTCGATCGGCTGGCCGTCGGCGTCGGTCAGGTCCTCGACCTTGGTCATCGCGCAGTTCCACGGCCAGTCCTTCGGCTTCTTCAACACCCGGACGCCGACCTCGGTCAGCTCCTCGGTCAGCGTCTCGGTCGCCGACTTGTCGTCGCGCTTGCGCTTCTCCTCCTGCACGCGGTGCCGGACGCCCCAGCCGCTCTCGACGCCTTTGAGGATCCGCTCCATCGCCTTCGGGTCGTCCTCGAACTGCTCCAGTTCGGCGACGTCCTCCAGCGTCAGCTTGCCGGCGTCGGCCGCGCCGGTCGCCACCTCGCCGAGCTTCGTCAGCTTGAGCGCCGCGTTGACGTGCTTCTGCGTCCGGCCGGTCCGCCGCGCGATCTCGGCGACGTCGAGGCCGAACAGCTCCAGCTGCGCGTACCCGGCCGCCCGCTCCGACTCGGTGAGGTCGGCGCGCTGGTCGTTCTCGATCAGCATGGCTACGACCTGGGAGGGGGCCATGCCTTCCATGTCGGGCCGCACCAGGCACGGCACGGTGTGCGGCGTGCCGTCCGGCCACTCGCCGGCCTCGATCGCCTCGGCGGCGGCCGCTGCCCGGCGGTGCCCGGCGATGATCCGCATGCCGCCGTCCTCGGGGACGACGGTCAGCGCCTGCAGAACGCCGCTGGCGGCGATGGAGGCGCGCAGCTCGGTCAGGTCGCCGAGCTGGGTGCGGAGGTTAGTCGGGTGCGCGACCAGCTCCCGCGGGTCGATCTGCGCGAGATACGGGGCCTTCTTGCCCCGGGGTCGCGCCTTCACTGCTGCTGTCACTTCCGGTCTCTCCACTTCCACGTGAACACGGAGGTACGGCGAAGGCCGTACATAAACATTGTATC
The DNA here is from genome assembly GCF_047921475.1 of Micromonospora sp. SL4-19. Taxonomy (NCBI): domain Bacteria; kingdom Bacillati; phylum Actinomycetota; class Actinomycetes; order Micromonosporales; family Micromonosporaceae; genus Micromonospora; species Micromonospora sp. SL4-19. The sequence goes on along the minus strand of NZ_JBLROB010000009.1, from coordinate 81,530 downwards.
AATCAAGATCATCTGCCGTCCAATCAGAACCCGCCCTGACCTGCTGTTTTGCCGCGCAGCGGCGACGCCACCACCGCCCGCCGGGACTCCTTCGACCGCAGGTACGTCACGCCGTGCACCAGCGCGTCCAGCCGGTCCGGGGAGTCGCCGGACTCCGGCGTCCAGGTCGTCAGCTGGTCCTCCAGCGCCGAGAACGTCCCCACGTGGTGCACCCTCGGCGGGTCGACTTCGTAGCGGGCGGCCACCGGCTCGGCGCGCACCCGCTTCGACTGGCGGGCCTGCACCACGTCCAGCGGCGGGTCACCGCCCGGCAGCAGGTCCTCCCGCTGCATGGCCACCCACGCGTCGACCAGGATGTCCCGCAGCCACGCCGACGACCCCTCGTACACCACGACGTCCGCGTCGACGTCCAGGTAGCACTGCCAGATCCGGCGGGCCGCCGCCATGCCGGCGATCTTCATGCTCCGGTCCGCCAGCACGTAGTGCTCGCCGTCCTCACCCCGGCCGACCGCGACGATGCCCGTCTCGTCGCTCGTCTCCGACACCGTGTCCGCCGGGTCGACCGACACCACCGTGCGCACCAGCGGCGGCACGTCGTCGGAGTCGACCCGCCCGGCCTCGATCCACGCGTTCTTCCACAGCGCGCCGTCGACGTCGGACAGCAGCTCGGCGTCCAGCTCCTGCCGGCCCAGCCGGGTGCCGCCGTACTGCTCCAGCAGCTCCTCCAGCGCCTCCGGCGACAGGTTCTCCGCGTTGTCGAGCGTCCGGCCCCGGGTGATGACCACCCGGGGCCGGCGGCTGCGCGCCTTCTGCTTCTTCGACCGCGCCAGCAGCTTCTTCACGTGCGGCAGCGGCTTGGGGGTGGTGGAGATGACCATGCGCGGGCTCGCCGCCTCGCGCATGCAGAACCACAGCATGTCGAACACGCCCTGCGCCGTCTGGATCGGCCAGGCCGCGTACTCGTCGAGCCAGCAGCCGTCGAAGTCGTAGCCGCGCAGCACGTCTGGGTCCTGCGCGCCGAACCCGCGGATGATCGCCCCGTTCGTCAGCTCCAGGTACGGCTCGCTCTTGTTGAACGTCCGCACCTGCTTCGGCGGGATCACCGCCAGCAGGCCGGCACGCCGGGCGGTGAAGCAGACGTTGAACACCTCCCGGTGCGTCTTCGCGATCACCGCGTAGTGCCCGCCCGGCTTCCCCCCGGCCCACTTCCGCACCGTCTCGGCACCGGTGCGGGTCTTGCCGAAGCCCCGGCCCGCGAGCAGCATCCAGATCCGGTACCAGGCCGGCTCCATCTGCTCCGGCCGGGCGTGCCTCGGCCAGTCGTACCGGACGAGGCCCTGAACCTCCGACACCTCGCGCAGGTACGCGGCCAGCTCGGCGTCGGTCATCAGGGCCGGGTCCGGGTACGCCAGCAGCACGGCTCAGCTCCCGGCCCGCATCTCGGCTTCGCGCTGGCGTAGGTCGACGGCCGCGACCCAGGCCAGCACCAGCAGCGCCGCCAGCATCAGCGCCGGGCAGCCGAGGGCTGCCGGGCCGACCCACCGCAGCCCGGCCCAGACCGCCAGCACCATCAGCGCGAACCACGCGCCGAGCAGCAGCCGCCACGTCCAGGCGCGGAACCGCAGCGTCCGCTGCTGCACCCGGGTCAGCCGCCGCGGCGACGGCGGGGTGAGGCGGACGGGCGGCGGGGGCTTCGCGTCCAGCTCCGCCCAGCCGCGCACCACTCCGCCCGGCTGGTACGGCGGCCGGGCGGCGACCGGCGCCCGGTGGTCAAGCAGCAGCCTGCGCGAGCGGGGGCCGTGCCTCACCGCGCGACCGCCCACGCCACGACGGTCACGCCGCCGAGGGCCGCCGCGCCCATCAGCAGCAGCCCGCCGGCGGCGCACCACGCCGCCCAACGGGGCACCCGCAGCTCCACCGCGATCCACACCTCGCCGTCACCCTTGCTCCGTCGCCCCACCGGGCTCCTCCTCGTCCTCGTCGTCGCCGCCCGGGTCGTCCGGTCCGGCGGTCGGGTTGGCCTGGCCGGCGCGGGCGGCGGCCTCGGCCATCAGCGCGCGGAAGAAGTCGGCGCGCTGCTGCTCGGTCATCTGCTCGACCTCGGCGCGGATCGGCCCGCCATCCGGACCCGTGTGGGCTGTCGTGGAGTCCGGCAGGCCCAGCGCCAGCCGCTCGACGCGGGTCGACACCTCCAGCCAGCGGGCCACGTCGCCGGGGGTCAGCTTCGACGCGTCGAGGGTCTGCAAGCGGGCGACCAGCTTCGCCTGCAGCGCCGACGCCACCCGGGCATGCCGGCGGGCCATGTCGCGCCGCTGCTCGGCCAGGCCCTCGGCGTACAGCCGGTCCTCTTCCCGGTCCCACGCCTGCGCCCGCTGCACCCACTTCCATCGGGTCGCCAGCTTGTGGAGGTAATCCCGGGATTTGTGGACCTGCTCGGCGACCTTCGCGACGGTGCGGGTGCGGCCCAGGTTGCGGTACAGCGTGAAGTACCCGTACGCCTTCTCGGGCTCGCCGCGCTGCCGGTCCCAGGGCAAGACCTCCGGCTCGCTCATGGTCACCTCCTCCAGCTGCGGGCGGCCCGGCCCTGGTCAGGCCGGGCCGTCCCCGGTCAGTGCCCGACCTTGCGTCCTCCGCTCATGGGCGGCCGGGCGATCGCCGCGTTGCCGTACATCAGGGCGTCGTCCAGCGAGGTGAGGACCATCGACGTCTCCCGGCCGGCGGGCAGGCTGCGCATGGCTTCGGCCATCACGACCTTGATCGCCGCGCGCCACCGGGCGTGCGCCTCGGCCGTCTCCAGGTTCTTCGGCGGGTGGTGGTCGCACCGCCGGTCCAGCTCGTACCGCTGGCGCTCGTCGAGGCTGGTGTACAGGTCCTCGCCGCTCTGGGCGGGTCCGGTCATCTCTCTCCTCCAGGGGTCGGGCCGCGGCCGCTGACTGCGGCCGGATCGCCAGCCGGCGGGCTGCCGGCCGGGGGGTCGAGGGGCCCGGGTCAGCCGGGCCAGTGCGCGATGCAGCCGGCCGCGAGGCCGCCGACGACGACCACCACGGCGGCGATCGTCAGGGCGTACGGCACGCGCACGCCGGTCACCCGGCCAGGTAGTCGGCGGCCAGCAGCTCCAGCGCCCGCCACCGCTGGTCGGCGGGCACCTCGCCCGAGCGGACCAGCTTGTCCACGGCGCGGTGCAGCACCGCCGCCGCGTCGGCCGGCATCGAGCGCGTCTCCAGCACCGTCTCGATCGGCACCAGGCGGTGCGCGTGCCCGATCGGCTCGCCGGACTCCGGGTCGAGCCACACGCCGTCGCGCAGTTCGCCGAGGTGCCGCTCGAACACCGCCAGGATGAGGCCGAGCGCGGTGGCCACGTTGCCGACGTTGTGGGCGCCGTGGGCCGTCGCGAGCGCGTCCAGGGTGGACTCGTAGTCGCCGTACCCGGCGAGCCAGCGGGCGTCCGCCTGGGTGAGCTTCCGCGCCTCGTCGAAGCTGGTCCGGGCCGCCTCGAGTTCGTGCGGCAGGAACACCAGCTGCACCGTGGCGAAGTCCAGGTTCGCCTCGGACAGGCCCTCCAGGTCGACCTGCGCGAGCAGGTCGAGCTGCTTGTCGTCCAGGCCCGAGTAGGCCCGCCAGTCCACGTCGTCCAGCTCCTCGTACAGGTGCTTCAACGTGGCCGGGTCGTCCTCGCCGGCGATCGCGTTGTGCGACAGCTGGAGCGCGACCTGTCGGGCACGCGACAGCTTCTGCTGCACCACCATCACCGTGATCTCGGTGAGGCCCGCGTCGATCGAGGCGGTGACCCGGTGGTTGCCGGACAGCACCACCTTCCGGTCGCCGTCGACGTCGTGCCACACCAGCGGCACGCTCGTCAGGCAGCCGTCGCGCCTGATGTTCGCCACCAGGCGGTCGTACTGCTCCTTGCGCATGTACCGCGCGTTGACCTCCAGCAGCGTCAGGTCCTGCGGCCGGACGGTCATCAGCCGCGGGTCCAGGGGCAGCTCGTCGACGTCGCTCACCGCCCGCCTCCCTCGCGGTACTGGATCGCGAAGCCGGGGATGCCGAGGCCGAAGTCCGGGTCGGCGCTCGCCGGTCGGATCGGCGCGTGCAGCACGAACTCGTCGGCCGAGCACGCCGGCCGGTTCGGCATCAGGCCGGCGGGCACGCCCGACCAACGGAACCGCTCCTGGCACGCCAGGCAGCGGATCGAGAGCTCCACGATGTACGCCACCACCGTGGGGTCCTCGTCGGAGGCGGTCAGCCGCTGCACGTCGGCGTCCAGGTGCATGTCGACGTGCTGGCACGGCTTGTCCGGGTCCGCCGACGGCGGCGGCATCCGGAACCGCCCGTGGTCCGGGCACACGCCCTTCTCCGCACCCTTGTCGCACTGGTAGGGCGTCATGCCGTCCCACAGCGTCTTCGGGCAGCCGGCCTGCTCGGCGGCCGGCGGCTCGCCGCTCTGCTGGTCGCTCATCGCTCGTCCTTCCCGTGGCGGCGCTTCCACTCCGCCAGCGCCTCTTGCAGGGTCCAGTCACCCAGGGGGCCGCCGTACTGGAGCTGGTAGCGGTGGATGCCGTCGGCGGCCGGTTCGCTGCGCTTCTGCAGCTTCACGCCGGGGATGCCCCGGCCGTACTTCGCCGAGTTCGGCCGGTCCGTGAACGCCGTCGTCGACCAGCCGGTCAGCCGCTTCGACAGCGACCGCTGCAACAGCAGCTGCGCCTCGCGGCTGGCGGCCGCCATCACGATCAGCTTCGCCAGCCGTCGGTACCGGGTCCACGACACGGGGAAGTCGCTCATCAGGTACGCGGTGCTCGGGTCGAACTTCGGCGGCAGGTACGCGAACGCGCCGATCAGCTTCCCGTCGACGGACACCCCGCAGGCGAGCAGCGGCGACCCGGGCAGGATCGTCTTGCTCATGAACTGCGACCGCACGGCCGCGAACTGGCCGCCGGTCAGCACGTGGATCGCCATGCGGTCGCCGAGGTCCTCGTCGGGCCCGATCTTCGGCAGCAGGATCGGCGCGACCTGCTGGGCGGGCGCGACCACGCGCCGCGCGCCCGAGCTGGCGTACACGTAGATCGGCATGCCGCGGTTGGACGTCTGCACGACGCCGCGCAGCCAGGGGCGAAGCTCGTCGCGGGCGATGTGCAGGCCGAGGATCCAGTGCGGGCGGTCGAGGACCGCCCCGATGATCTCCTCCTTGCCGTCCTCGTCCAGCAGCTCGTAGCTCGGCGCCGGCCAGTCGAAGAACTCGTCGATGCCGGCGAACTGCTGCTCGTAGTCGCCCGCGTAGAACGGCGGGAACATGGCCACCGGCGCGTCGGGGGGCACCACGTCGCGTAGGTAGTCCCGCACGTCCCCGCAGTAGTAGTCGGCCAGGCGCAGCGTCAGCCCGGACAGCTTCGCCACCGTCTTGGCGTGCATCGTCGGGAACTGGCCGACGGTCGCGCGGACCATCCGCTCGTAGTAGACGCCCTGCCGGCCGACGTGCTGGAGGAACCGGGTGCCGAGCATCAGCGTCGCCAGGGTGTCCGTCGACGTGGCCAGGTACGGCTCCAGCCAGGCCAGCTCCTCGCGGTGCTCGTCCTTCAGCCGGTAGTCCAGGTCCCGGCCGGCCAGCCACCAGCCGAGCGCCGAGCTGTACGCCTGGACGTCGTTGCCGTGGATCGCGCGCCGCTCGCCCGGCCGGCTGTGCAGCGTCCGCTCGATCGTGAAGTTCCCCGAGCAGCCGACGTACAGGTCGGTGTCCGGCCAGGACTCCGCGTGCTCGTAGATGATCGAGCGCAGGTCAGCCGGGATGCTGCCGTGGAACACGCCGCTCACCACCTTCCCCCGTGGCCGGGCGTCGAGCGCCAGCCAGGACTCGAACCTGGGCCTCCACCGTGGAACGGCGGCGTGCCAGCCAACAGCACTTCCAGCGCACCGCGCGAGCCATGCACGCGCAATGTTGGATCGTAGCCGTACATCCGGGCGCAAACGAGCGGGGCTTTGGCTCCCGCTCGTGTCGTAGCCCGACGTGGCTCACCGTAGAGCAATAGGGCCGCAATGGTCTACAGTGACCCGGCAGACCGAGAGCAGGAGGAGGACGAGGTGGCCAGGGACTACACCTACGCCGAGGCCGCGGCGAAGCTACGCATCGCGGAGACCACCCTCCGGCGCTGGGTGTCCAAGGGCCGTGTCCCCTGCCACCGGCTCGGCCGCAAGGTCCGCTTCACGGACGAGGACCTGGCGGCCGCCTACCAGGTGTGTCCGGCGCTGGCGGCGCGCCGCTGATCGTGGGGGCTTTCGGAGAGGTCGCTTTCTCAGCTCGTCGTTGCCACGCCGGCCCGATGTCGGCGCCCGGAGGCCCCCCGCACCACCCCTAGGCCATCCTAGGATACTCCGGTCCCGGCGATCCCGTGAGGGTCGCCGGCTTGGCCGGCAGGCTCTACCGCCGCGCAGCGTTGTCGAGGAGCGGCAGCTCCTCAATCCACCTGCCCTGCAACTGTCGGGCATGCGACCTACCGCACGTTGCCCGACTGAGCTTCACTTGTATAGAACCCCGGGGTTAGCGCCGGCCGAACGACCCCCTTTTGGAGATCGCATGTCCTACAATGGATCGCCGCCGCCGTATTGGGGGGAAGGCCAACCGCCGGATTCGTACACCGGACGAGCAGATGAAGCACTTCGTGCCTACAGTCAGGGCGTCGGCCGCGAAAGGGCCTGGCAAGAGCTCGAGGAACAGCGCCGGAGGCACGGAGAGCAAGCGGCCGAAGAGTGGGCACGACGCCGGGCAGCGGAATACGACAGCTGGCAACGGCAGCAGGCCGCCGCCGTGCAAAGAGCGGCCGCAGCGGACCATGGCGTTGATAGTCATCAGGCAGTTCCGGCGACCGACGACACGCCGCCTCGTTTGATCCTGCCCGAGGGCTTCGAGGAGCAGACGACTCGGAGCAGCGGCTCGACGCCCAGCTCGCTGGCGGCGGCCAATCTCCCGGCTCCTCCCCTGGCGGGGCCATCCCATTCGAGCGGCAGGGGCAGGGGAGCCCTGGCGTTCTTTCTGGTGTTGGCCCTGCTCGTCGCTGGCGCCATCGGATGGCACTACCTCGACGTGAAGCGCCAAAAGGATGACCTCATTCAGCGGCTGGCGAACGTATCGTGTGCCTACGCCTATAACCAGATGAAGGACAACTGGAACCAGATGCGAGGCGCCGATCAAAAAGGGCCGGGCTACCACTGTGTATGTCGCGGTGGATCTGCCGGAGTTGTCCTCGGTGAACCTTGAAAACCTCGACTGGAAGATCGATTACACCTGTGACTGCCAGAGGTACACGGTGGATCCGAACGCACCCACCGTTGTTTTCTATGCGGGCATCCGGAAGCCGGGCAAGTACCCGCTGCAGATCCAGATGAAGGACAAGGAGTCCATGGTGGTCGCCGAGCGAAGCTTGTCGCTCACCATCGTGAAGTGATCCTCCGGGAATCTCGCCCGTCCTGGCTTAGCCTGCTCGACCGGGCCGCGGCTTGTGCTGCTGCGGACTCGTTGCGGACTGAGCATAGGGGTGGCTCGCGCTTCGGCCGGACTAGCCGCCCGTAGTCGCGCTTCGGGATGTGCCGGGCGGTGCGACATCACCGGGCGCAGCGGGTTCCGACAAAGTCGTGGCGATATCCCGGGCACGTCCGTCCACGGCGTGCAGGTACCGACGAGCCGCCGCCTTGGACGAGTGACCCAACCGCTTCGTCAGGTCGGCCAGGGGCGCGCCAGTCTGCGCGGCGAGGGTCTGATCGGTGTGCCGCAGGTCGTAAACGGTCAGGTCAGTCACCAACGTCGCGTCCCGCGCGGCAGCCCAAGGCTGTGGCCGGTACGTGGGATCGTGGTCTTCATTGTCGACGCTTTGCCACTAGCTCGGCGGCGACGTCCAGGAACGTGTCAAGCGACTTGTGGAGGAGCATCGTGCCGCCCTCCCAGGAGGAGTCTTTGAAAGTCCCGGCGTTCCAGCGAATGAGCCCGAGGTCGCACAGCTCATCAAGGCTGTATTCCGGAGCTGGGGGTGCCATCAGCACCGGAGTTCTGACAGAAAACGTGGACGTCCCGTGCTTCGGGACCGCGACGCTCAACGAGGTCAACCAGTTGTGGAGCCCGAACGACCAGCCGGTTGGCGTTACCGTCCCGGTCTTGCCGAATCTCGGTCTTTTGAACTTCTCCATGAGACAGACGGCGTACCTGCCCTGTACCTCCAACACTGCACCACGACGACGGTACGTCCAGTCCCACTCTGTCAGCCTGTACGGAGCATCGAGTGGGAGCGCAGCAACCGCAGCAATCGCTTCCTCGACCGCTGGCTTGATCTCCAACGCCTTCGTCCGAGCTGCGACGACCTGGTTAGCGGCCTGTGACCGGGCCTCAGCTTCTGCATCCCGCTTGGCGGCGTTGACGGCACGGGCGGCGGCAATCCGCTCTTCGAAGGTCCCCATCCATCGAAGGTACGACCTGGATGGGGGGCCGGCATCGGCCAAGTTGGCCGGCCACGCTGACGGATTCCAGGACCTCGAAGACCTCCGGGCTCTGCCCCGAACCCCGACCTCCTCAGAGGTCCGCCCAAGCTGCTAGGCACGCCTCCATCATCCGGCTATGAGTTCGTGTCCACGAGGCTGGCAGCGGTGCTCAGAACGACACCGGCGGCCAGGAAGAAGACGGTAGCCAGTGCGCTCCGCGCGGCCGAGCGACTGATTGCCTCGGTGATCAGGGTCCGCACGAACGGAACGTAACCCCAGGTCATGTCGGGCTCAACGCCCCGGCCGCGGCGGTATTCGGCCGCCTTCTCCGGGTCGTCCCTATGGCGTTCCGAAGACTCCCGGATGATCCGAACGCGCGCCCGAACCTTCTGATACGCCAGCACGGCGGAGACGGTGGCGATACCGATGGCGATGAGTTGGAAGATGCCGCCGGCCAGCGACAGCCACATGCCGAGAGTCATGAGGCAATGATGGTGCACCTGATCAACCCCGACGAGTCGCCCAGACGCCGGCAGACCGCCGTGCAATCCAGGGTGCGACAAGGGGCTGCCTTCGGCGGGATCCGGAGACAACGAGGGCCAGACCGGACAGACACGATCCTGGGCCGCAAAGCAGAGCACCGACCGGCGTATCCGCTGGTCGGCGCTCTGGTTGCCCGGCGAAAGGCTATGTGGCCAGGGGCTAAGCCTCGCTCGCCGGGATGGCGTTCGGTAGGAAACCGCCGACGATTCGGCGGACCGGCTCGTGATGCCGACGTGTCGCGTGCACGTAGACGTTCATCGTGGTGGTCACGCTTGCGTGCCCAGCCATCGTCCGCAGCGCCGCCAAGTCGACGCCCTCCGTTGCCAGCAGGGTCAGCAGCGAGTGCCGCAGCCCGTGCATTGTCATCCGGCGCGGCAGGCCCTTCTCGCGGGCCAGGTCGCGGATCTTCACCCACCGGTCCGTGTAGAAGTCCTCGTACCGCCAGTGGTTGCCGCGCGGCGCGACGAACACGAACTCCCGACCCGGCTTCGCCACCCGCTCCGCGACCATCCGCATCACCGACGCTGGCAGCGGCACCTCCCGGTAGCCCTGCTTCGTCTTCGGCTTGGGCTCGACGACCCACCGCCGGTTCACCTTCCGCAGGACCTGCACGATGGACACCGTGCTGCGGGCGACGTGCACCGCCCGGGGCGGCAGCGCGCTCACCTCACCCCAGCGCAGCCCCGTCGCAAGCTTGCACAACAGCAGGTCCGCGGCCTCCGGGTCGACCTGGTACGCCGCCTCGAGGAACAGCCGGGCCTCGTCGGGGCTCTCCAGGATGTCCCGCTCGGCGCGCGGGCCCTCCGGCAGCGGCAACCCGTCCATCGGGTTGTACGTCCGCACGGCCGGTTCCTCGTCCTCGCCGGGCCGGCACGCCGCCTTGAAGATCGGCACCACGCTCTCGCCCCGGATGTTGGCGATCGTCTTCGCCGACAGACCGGCGTCGCGCAGGCCCTGCTGCCACTCGCGCATCTCCCGCCGGGTGATCTCGGCGATCGGCCGGTCACCCAGCCGCGGGAAGACATGCTTCTCCATCCGCTCCCGGTACTTGCGCACCGTCTCCGGGTGCGGCTTCACCAGCTGGCCCACCCACTGCTCGGCATACGCCCGGAACGTCAGCTTCTCCTCGGCGGACTCTGGTGCAGGCGCGGCGACGCCGGCCGGCAGCAGATAGCTGAGCCCGTGCTCGACCAGCTGCTCCGGCGGCGGCATCGTGTGCCCGTTGGCCTCCACGAGCGCCTTGAAGCGCTTCGCGTCGCCGTTGCGGTCGAACTGCCGGCCGTCCCACGGGCCGCTGCCGCCGGTCCGCCACTTCACCCGCCAGCGGATCTCCTTGCCGCCCTGGTATGGCCTCTTCTCGATGGTCGCCACTCGCTGTCCTCCACGTGAACAGGCGGCCTGGCCGTCGTCCCGGGCCCGCCGTCCGTCGCACCTATATGCGAAACGGTGGGACCGTAACCGTCGCGGCGAGCCCGACGCAATGCCGGGCTTGATCCCGCTGTTGATGATCGCTCGGGAGCCCATGTTCCCGAGATGTTCCCGGCGCGGGGTACGCCCCGGAAACGACGAAGGCCGCCTTGCTGGATTCTTCCAGCTCAGCGGCCTGTTACGTTGGTTCTCAAGATCGTGTCCGAGGGGGGACTTGAACCCCCACGCCCTATACGGGCACTAGCACCTCAAGCTAGCGCGTCTGCCATTCCGCCACCCGGACCTACTCGTCCAGCCTACCCTGTCGGCCGCGGCGATCTTCTCGCCGGTTCGGCCGCCCCGGTGGGCCGCACGGGGCATTACTGTACACGGCCCAGATGGATCATGCACATCGCCGCCCTCGGGCCACGTTTCCGCAGGTCAGCGACCCGAGATGAAAGGGCACATCACGAAGCCGGGTGCTGGATCGGGCGGGCCGGGTAGCGTCCGGCCGTCGATTCCGGGCAGCATTGCTCACGTGTCCCACCCCTCCCCCCTGACCGCCGCGCAACACCAGGCCCTCGCCCTGCGCTCCGCGGGTGATCTGGCCACCGCCCGCCGCCTGCTCACCGACGCGATCAGGACGGCCCGACCGGCGTACGGGGAGGACCACCCCGACGTGCTGACCACGGGCCACCTCCTCGCCCGCCTGCATCGGGAGGCCGACGACCCGGCCGCCGCCCGGCGGGTCCTGGAGGAGGCGTACGCGGCCGGCGAGCGACGCCGCGGCGACGCCGATCCGCTGATGCTCGCACTCAGCTTCGATCTGGCGCAGGTGGCGGAGGAACTCGGCAACCGGCACGAGGCCCGCCGCAACTACGCCCGCGTGGCCGGCGCCGGGCCGGCGGTCCTCGGTCCGGACCACCCCGCGGTACGCACGGCCCACCAGTACCTCGGCGGCTCCGCCGCCGCTGCCGGCCCGCAGCACGACCCGGCGGCCCTGTCCGGGCCGACCATGTCGCTGCCGGCCATGGCGGCTCCGCACCAACCGCCGGCCGCCCCGCCGGCGCCCGATGTCACTGCGGCACCCCGTCCCGTACCGCCGGGCCCGGTAACGCCGGCTCCTCCGCACGCCGGGGCACCCGGCGCCCAGTGGGCGCCGCAGACCGGACCAGTCCCGGGGCCCGCGCGACCATCACCCTGGGCACCCCCCGTCGCCGGTCCAGGCACACCGCTGCCCCCACCGCCGATGGTCCCCAGAGCGGCGCCGTCCGGCATGGCTCCGGCCTCGACGCCGCTGCCACCGCCTCCGGTCATCCAGCCGCCTACCTCGGCCGTCCCTGCTTCGCCGCCGGTCGTCACGCCGCCCGCGCCGGTACCGCCGGCCCCCACGTCGGCGCCACCGCAGCCGCGGACTCCGGCACCCGCCTCCGCACCGCCGGCATCCGGTCCGCTGCCTCCACCACCGTCGATTCCGGTGCCCACCGCACCGGCGGGTCCGGACGCCGCGCCAACCTCCGGGCCACCGTTCTCCGCAGCCACCCCGGTGCCGCCGGCAGCACCCCCGGCGAGTCCAGTCGGACCGCCACAGCAGACGACCCACCAACCGGCCATGCCCAGCCGGGAAGAGACGTCCGGCTCGGGCCGCGGCTCGAACGATCCACCGGCGACGTCCGCACCAGGCTGGGACAAGCCGACCATCCAGGTGCAGCAGATCGGGCCGCTACTCCGGGAAGAAGCGGAACGAGCCGCCGCCACCTCGGCCGCAGCCGCCACCCCGACCGCCCCGCCGGTCAGCGCGCCGCAGGCCGGTGGCCCGCTGGGCGGCTCCACCCCCAGCGAAACGGCCGCCGGGCCACCCGCCGCCACTGCGCCGACGAGCGCTCTGCCCATGACCGTGCCACCCGTAGCTGCACCAGTGAGCGCGTCACCGGCCAGCTCGCCGCCGGCGAGCAGCCCACCGGTCAGTGCACCGCCCGTCCGCACCGCACCGGTCAGTGGCCCACTGGTGAGCAGCCCGCCGTTCAGCGGTCCGACCACGAGCACGCCCGTGAGCACTCCGCCGATGAGTGGTCCGCACGTTGTCCCCCCACCCGGCCCACCTGCGTCGGTACCACCGATCAGCGGACCGCCGACGCCCACGTACCAGGCGCACCCGCCGGTCGCGCCGCCGCCGGTGAGCGGGCCGCCCGCTGCGACGCCGGTCAGCGCATCACCTGCGCCGCCGTGGGGGTTGACCGCCCCGCCGTGGAGCAGCGCGGCGCCGCCGCAGCCGCTGGACCGGCCGGCCGACCCGCATCAGGAGCCGGGGCCGTCCGCGGACGAGGACGACCAGCTCGACCCGGGTCACCCGGACCCGGCGGCGCCGGAGACCGATGACGGGACGCCCCGGCCGTTGCCGGTCTACGACGAGCTGCTCGAGTTCCCGGAGCCGACCCACCCGGACCCGGCGCCGTACCCCGATCAGGGGGTCTGGCCGGCGGTGCCGGCGCCGTTCCACCAGCCGCCCGCGTACCCGGTGGCCGAGGAGCCCGAGTCGCGCGGGCGTAACCGGACGGTGGTGGCCGTGGTGGCCGGTGTCGCGGTGGTCGCGGTGGCGGCCGTGGCCGGCGTTGGCGCGGTGCTGCTCAACCGCGACCCGGCGCCCCCGCCCGCGCCGGGCCCGACCGCGGCGCAGCCGAAGGTGAGCGGCCCTCCCCCCGGTGACCTGCGGCTGCAGGACGACGGGACCACGATCACGGTCACCTGGACCGACCCGACCGACGGTGGTGCGCCGTTCATGGTGGCCGCTGGCCGCGCGGGGAAAGAGCTGCGCGTCACGGGCAAGGTGGACGCCGGGGAGACCCACTACACCGTGACCGGCTTGAGCACCAAGGTGGACTACTGCTTCACGGTGTTGGCGGTCTACTCGACGGACACGTTCGCCACCTCGGGCCAGGTCTGCACCGACCGCAAGGCTGGTACGGCGACCCGCTGACCCGAGCGGCCACCCGCGACACGCTGGGTGTCCACAGCAGGACGGTGCGGGTTTCCCGGCCGTCGGCCGGCCCCTATGATGGCTCCCGGCTCTGGGGAGGGTCGGCCTGACGCGCGCCTCCCCCACCGACACGGGGAGGCAGCCGGCTGTGGCCACCATCGAGGACGTCACAAGCACCGGAGCACAACCCCGTTCCCGCAGGATGCGGGGCGGGCTGGTCACCATCGGCACAGTGGCCGCGCTGCTGGCCGCGATGGGGTTGACCGTGCTCGGGTTGGGTGCGGCCGACAACGCGGTCGCCAACTACGACGCCTCCTCCTGGTTGTGGAGCACCACCCGCAGCGAGATGGCCCGGGTCAACGGGGTCACCGCGCGGGTGGACACCCGGATGGAGGTTCCCGGGGCGCGCCGCCACCAGATGCAGGTCGCCCAGACCGACCGGCTGCTGATCCTGCGTGATCTGAACACCGGCCAGGTCAGCTCGCTGGACCTGGCCACCCTTCAGATCATCGCCACCACCCCGACCACCCCGGGCCTCGGGGTGAACGTGGCGCTGCACGAGGACTCCGCGTTCGTCGTCGACGCGGTGCAGGGCATCGTCCGCCAGCTCGACCCGCGCTCGCTGACCCCGGTGGGCGAGCCGGTGCACTACCCGCCGGGCATCACCGGCGGGGCGTTCGACGGCGCTGGCCGGCTGTGGGTCGCGATTCCGAGCGAGGGCACGGTCTCGGCGGTCACCGCCGCCGACCTGCCGGACACGCCGGGGGCGGCACCCCCGGCGGGGCTGAGCCCGAAGCAGGTCGAGACGTACGAGGTCGCGGAGCCGAGCCACGAGCTGGTGGTGTCCACGCTGGATGCCGGGGTGGCGGTGCTGGACCGCACCTCCACGTCGCTGGTGACCGTGCAGGGCGGCCGGACGCAGCGGGCCAAGCTGACCATGACCGCCCCGGGCAGCCTGCCGCCGCGCACCAGCGGCCCGCAGGTGCCGGTCACCGTGACCGGCGAGCGGAAGGTGCACGTGGTCCGCGACGGCGGCGAGGTGCGGCAGTTCACCGTCCCCGGCGCGGGTGACCGGCTGACTCCCGCGGTCGCCTGGGCCGGCCGCTTCTACTGCGCCGACGAAAGCACCGGCAAGGTCTACTCGTTCGACGCGAACGGACAGCTCGTGGACACCATCAAGGGCCCCGGGCGGCCCGGCCCGATGGAGCTGGAGGTCCGCGAGAACCACCTGTTCATCAACCCGCCGAACTCCTCCACCGCCCAGGTGGTGGACGACAAGAACCAGGTCCGCGAGGTCAACAAGTACGCCAACGACGTGCTCGGCGGCGACCCGCCGCCGGCTCCCCCGCCGCCGCCCCCGCCGAAGAAGCCGAAGGTGGGCAAGCCGGGCGCACCGCGCGCCGTCACCGCCTCCGCGGGTAACGCGTCGGCGCGCATCAGCTGGCGGCCGGCCGCCGCGAACGGCGCCGAGATCACCAAGTACGTGGTGGTAGGCGCCGGGCAGCGCCACGAGGTGGGCGCGAACCAGCGCGCCCTGGAGATCACCGGGCTGACCAACGGCGAGACGTACCGGTTCGAGGTGCACGCGGTCAACGCCAAGGGCGACGGGCCGGCCCGCAAGAGCAACCCGGTCACCCCGACCGCCGAGGTGCCAGACCCGCCGGCCAGCGTCACCGCCGAGGCCCGACCCGACGGCACGGTGCTGGTGAAGTGGCCCGAGGCCAACGGGCAGGGCAACACGATCGCGAAGTACGCGGTGACCGCCACCTCGGCCGGCGCCAGCGCTCCGGTCGGCGACTCCACCAAGACGGAGCTGGTGATCCCGGCCGGTCAGCTGGAGTACGGCACCCAGTACGCGTTCACCGTGGTCTCGGTGAGCGACAAGGGCGCCGGCTCGACGGCCTCCCCCGTGAGCGAAACGGTGGTGCCGTTCACCGCCCCGGACGCGCCGACCGAGCTGCAGGCGTCCACCGTGGCCGACAAGCCCGGCACCATCTTCGTGCAGTGGGCACCGGCGGTGGACAACGGCCGCCCGGTCACCAAGTACCTGGTGGACGTCGGCGGGAAGACCAGCGAGGTGACCGACGTGCAGACCACGGTCGGCGGCCTCGGCAACGGACAGAACGTCACGGTGAAGGTGAAGGCGGTCAACGAGGCCGGTCCCGGCGCGGAGGCCACCAAGACCGCGCGTACGGTGGCCGCGCCCCGGATCACAGTGACCGGCTCGTCGGCCGACGCCACCTCGGTGACCGTGTCGTTCACCGTGGACGCCGGCGGCGGCAACGCCACCTGCACGGCCGCCACCGGCGGGCAGAACGCCAGCGGCAGCTGCTCCAGCCTGCGGGTGACCGGCCTGACGCCGGGCACCGCGTACACGGTGACGGTGACCGCGACCAACGCGGCCGGCAAGAACACCGCGACCCGCGCGCAGAACACCGACCCGCTCTACGGCATCGCGACCTGCAAGAACGGGCCCTCCGGTGACCAGCGCACCTACTGCAACGCCGACGTGCCCGGCCGCAACGGCAACGAGATCTTCGAGATCACCCAGCAGGTGGACAGCCGGCAGGCCGGCTGGGTGCCCGACGGCACCCGGCTGCGAACCTACTGCAAGAAGCAGGGCGACAACGTCGACTCCTGGATCTACAACAACCAGAAGCAGAGCACCTGGTGGGTGCAGGTGGACTACAAGGGCAAGAACTACATCCCGTGGGCCTGGCTGAACCTGGAGGGTGGCGACAACATCAACCTCCTGCCCACCTGCTGACCGCGCCATCCCCGAGGAGTATCCGCGCACGTGAACACCCCTGAACCGCTCACCCAGGCCGAGGTGCAGGGCTTTGCCGCCCTCGCCGCCCGGCTGGCGGAGAACGTCAACGCGGTCGTGCTGGGCAAGCCGGAGGTGGTCCGGCTCGCACTGACCGCGCTGTTCGCCCAGGGGCACGTCCTGCTCGAGGACGTGCCCGGGGTGGGCAAGACCACCCTCGCCCGGGCGGTGGCGGCAACGGTGAAAGGTCAGTGGCGGCGGATCCAGTTCACCCCGGACCTGCTCCCCTCGGACGTGTCCGGGGTGACCATCTTCAACCAGGCCACCCGGGGTTTCGAGTTCCACCCGGGGCCGGTGTTCGCCAACATCGTCATCGCCGACGAGATCAACCGGGCGTCACCGAAGACCCAGTCGGCGCTGCTGGAGGTGATGGAGGAACGGACCGTCACCGTGGACGGCGTCCGCCACCCGGTGCCGCAGCCGTTCCTGGTGGTGGCCACCCAGAACCCGGTGGAGATGGACGGCACCTACCGGCTGCCCGAGGCCCAGCTCGACCGGTTCCTGGTGAAACTCTCCGTCGGCTACCCCGACGAGGCGGTCGAGGTCGAGGTGCTACGTGGAGCGACGGTCCGCTCCCCCGACTCGCTCAACGCGATCACCGACACCGCCACCATCGGCGAAATGGTGCGGATGGCCCGCCGTGTGCACATCGCCGAGCCGCTCTACACGTACGCGGTGCGGCTGGCCGCGGCCACCCGCAACCACCCGCAGGTCCGGGTCGGGGTCAGCCCCCGCGGCGTGATCGCGCTGACCCGGGCGGCCTGCGCGTACGCGCTGATCGACGGGCGGGGCTGGATCATGCCGGAGGACCTGAAGGCCCTCACCGAGCCGGTCTTCGCACACCGGCTGCTGCTCACCCCGGACGCGCAGGTGCGCGGGGTGACCGCCACCGAGGTGCTGCGCCAGGCCGTCGCCTCGGTGCCGGTGCCGCTGCCGTCGGGCCAGCCCACCCCGGTGCACAGCTGAGACAACGGATCGTGGGAATCACCGCCCGCGGCGTCGGGCTGCTCGTCACCGCCGTCGTACTGCTCGGCGTCGGCTTCCGCTACGCCTACCCGGAGCTGACCGTGCTCGGCGCGGCGGCTGCGGTGGCCGTCGGCTACGCCCTCGTCAACGCCGCCTGGCGGCCCCGGCTGCTGGTCGAGCGGGTCGCCGACCCGGACCGGGTCGCCCGGGGCGAACCGGCCACCATGACCCTGACCGTGCGCAACACCGGACGGCTGCGGGCGGCGAACCTGGTCGCCGAGGACCGCTGCGGCCGCGCCCTGGTGCCGGTGCCGCTGCTGCGGCTGCGCCCCGGCCGCAACACCGAGGTGCGCTACGAGGTGCCGACCCACCGCCGGGGCGTGGTGCCGGTCGGGCCGCTGCGGGTCACCCGCCGCGACCCGCTGGGCCTGGTGGCGCTGGCCCGCCCGTACGGGGGCACCGTGCCGGTCTGGGTGCACCCGCGCATCCACCCGCTGACGGCCGTGCCGACGGGGGCCGGGCGCAGCCTGGAGGGGCGGACCGACAGCGTGCCGCACGGCTCGATCACCTTCGACTCGCTACGCGAGTACGTGGTCGGCGACGAGCTGCGCCGGGTGC
This sequence comes from Micromonospora sp. SL4-19, assembly GCF_047921475.1. Lineage (NCBI taxonomy): Bacteria > Bacillati > Actinomycetota > Actinomycetes > Micromonosporales > Micromonosporaceae > Micromonospora > Micromonospora sp. SL4-19. Next base: position 63,732 of record NZ_JBLROB010000009.1, on the reverse strand, counting down.
ACTGGCGCACCAGCGCCCGCGTCGGCGAGCTGATGGTGCGCGAGAACGTCGACACCAGCCTCCCGCGGATCGTGGTGGTGCTGGACAACCGGGCCACCGCCCACCCGACGCGGGTGGCCGGGGAAGCCGAGTCGTTCGAGTCCGCGTGCGAGGCGGCCGCGTCGGTGGTGGCCGCGACGGTCCGGGAGGACCTGCCGATGAGCCTGCTGCTGGTCGCACCCACCGAGACGGAACCCGCCGGCGCCGGCGGGCCACTGGACCGGCTCGCCGCCGCGGAGCTGACCGACGGCGGCGAGGACGTGCTGCCGACCGCGATGAGCCGGCTGCGGCAGGAACGGCTCGGCGACACCCTGATCTTCCTCACCGGGCCGGGCGGCCACACCGACCTGGGGCACGTCGGCGCGCTGCGCAGGGCGTACCCGTCGGTGGTGGTGGGGGTGTTCGGCGCGACGCAGCCGACGCCGGCCGGCGCGGCCGGCCTGGTCGTGGTGGACGCCGCCGACGGCGCGCAATTCGCCGCCGAATGGGACGGGATCCGCCGATGGTGACCGTGACGCGAACGCGGGCGGACGCCGACGCGCCGGCCGGGCCGGCCGGCGGCGGCAACGACGGACCGCTGACGCGGCTGCTGCGGGCCGTGCCGGTGCCACTGGTGTTGATCACCATGATCGCGCTGTCCGGCGTGGTGCTGGGCCGGGTGTACGCGGGGCCGCTGCTGACCCGGCTGGTGGTCGGCGCGGCGGTCGGCTCGGTCCTGGTGAGCATGGCCGCCCGGCGCCTGCCGTCCTGGCTGGTGGCCCCGGTGTCAGTGGTCGGCCTGACCGGGTGGACGCTGCTGTCGCTGCGGCTGGCGGCCAGCCACGCCGAACTGCCCGGCAGCCTGGGCGAGGTGGCCGCGGACGCCGCCCGCAACGCGATTCCCCGGCTGCTGACCGCGATGATCCCGGTGGAACCGGCGCCGGACACCGTGCTGGTACCCGTCGTCGCCGCCTGGCTGACCGGACTGGCCGCCGCCGAGGTGGCGCTGCGCACCGGCCGGGTGCTGCTCGGCTACCTCCCGCCGGTGCTGCTCTACGCCGGCGCGCTCTACGTGGTCGGCCCGAACGCGGACCCGGCGATCGCACCGACCATCGTGTTCGCCGCCGTCGCCGCCGCCGGCCTCGCGATGCCGTCGCACCGCGACGGCCCGGCCACCGCCGACCCGACGGCCGGGCTCGCCCCGGCGGTGCGCGCCGCGGTGCGGGTGCGGCTGCTCGCCGCCGGCGCCGCCGGTGTGGCGGTGGTGGTCGCGCTCGCCGCCCTGATCGCCCCGCTGGTGGCCGCCCAGGTCGACGACCGCCCCGTCGACCCCCGCCGCTACGTCGAACCACCGCAGGTGGAATCCCTCGACGAGAACCCGCTGATCCGCATCTCCGGCTGGGCGCTCAACCCCGACCAGAAGCTGCTGGAGGTGCACACCGAGACGGGCACCCCGACGCAGGCCCGTATCCGGCTCGCGGTCCTCTCCGACTATGACGGCGTGACCTGGCGGGTCGGCGCCACCTACCGCAACGCCGGGCGGATCCTGCCCGCCACCGAACCCGTCCCCGGCGTCGCCACCGACACCATCCGCCAGCAGATCACCGTCGCCGACCTCACCGGGCGGCTGCTGCCCGCCGTACCGACCCCACGCGAGGTCACCGGCGCCCGCGTCGCCTACGACCCGGCCACCGCAACACTGATCCGCCCCGAAGGACTGACCCCGGGCCTGCACTACACCGTCACCTCCACCCGCGAACACCTCGACGCAAACCTGCTCGCCACGGCGAACGTACCGGCCGGCGACCCCGTCGCCCGGGTGCTGCGGGTGCCCGACGGAGCCCCGGAACAGCTGCGCCGCCTGGCCACCCAACTCGCCGAGGAAAACGGCGCCCCCTACGCCCGCGCCACCGCCATCCAGGACTTCCTCGCCGAGCACTACCGGGTCACCGCGGACGCGCCCAGCGGGCACGCCTACCCCAACCTGACGTTCTTCCTCTTCGGCCCCCGCAACGGCGGCGGGCAGCGGGGCACCTCCGAACAGTTCGCGGCCGCGTTCGCGGTGCTGGGCCGCCTGGCCGGCCTGCCCACCCGGGTGGTGGTCGGCTTCGCCCCCAACACCGACGGCCCGGTCCGCGCGGCCGACGCGTCCGCCTGGCCGGAGGTCCTGTTCGACGGCGTCGGCTGGGTGCCGTTCGACCCGATGCCCCGCCCGAACGAGGAACCCCGCCCGGTGGAGGAGGACTTCCGCCCCACCCCCGACGACCCACCCCCGTCCCAGATGCCCGAACCAACGGTGGAACCCACCGCCACACCCCCGCCCGAGGCCGCACCCGGCCCGCAATCCGACCGGGGCGGGCTGAGCACGCCGGTGCTGATCGGTGGCGGCACCGGCACCCTGATGCTGCTGGTCGGACTGGCGCTGCTCACCCTGGCCACGCTGCGCCGCAACCTCACCCGCGCCCGCCTCCAACGCGGCGACCCCGGCCAGCGCATCGCCGGCGCCTGGCGGGAACTCACCGACACGCTGCGGCTCGCTGGCCGACCGGCCGGCGGCGACCTCGCCGCCGCCGAGGTGGCCGAGCAGGCCCGCCGAACCCTCGCCGAAGCCCGGGCGGCAATGCCCGCACAGCCCGGCGCCGACCTGCCGGACGGCGAGCCCGACGAGCTGGCCGGGCTGCTCAACCAGGTCGCCTTCGCCCCGGGCACCGCCACGCCCGACCAGGCGGACCGCGCCGCGGAACTGGCCCACCGGTACGCCACGGCACTGCGCGCGACCCGACCGTGGTGGCGGCGGCTGCTGTGGACCGTCCACCCGGGCCCGCTGCGCTGGCGCCGCTGACCACTCGCCGACCGGCCTACCCTCGCAGGCATGTCCGCACCCGCCTGGGGCGGTCATCGCCGCCCTCACCGGCGCCCTCCTCGCCACCGCCGGCTGGCGATGGCACGCGGGTCCTTCGCTCAGCGGCGGGCGTGCGCGTGAATGCCTCAGCCGTCGCGCCGTAGCCGGCCCATCTCCTTGCCCTCGGCGTTGAAGAGCACGAGCACCTGGTCGTCCAGCCCTGCCCGCCGAGCCATGAAGAGCCAAAGCCCCACCGAAACGTTGTCACAGCCGATCAGCGTGCTGGGGCCTGAGGTGCCGAGGAAGGCACCGTCCGGGCCCGCGACCCATCGTCCACCCTGACGGTTGCACCCGTCGGAGCCACGCCATTCGCCGTCATCGCGCAGCTCGACGTACGGCACCTCCGGCCGGTGCCCCCGAACATCAGCGGGCACCCACCGGCCGAGGAAGGTTTCTCGGCGCACTGGTGTCACGGCGGCTGGCAGGGCGGCGGCCGGCGCCAAAGCACGCCGGACCTCGTCGGTCACCTCGGGCGGCTCCGCCCACTCTGGCAACAGGTTCGGCCCTGCGGTCGGCCTCGCCCCGGGCAGCAACCGGGCTACGCGTAGACCGTGGTCGTCGAGCAGGACCCGGCTGTCGCCGTCCACGCGAAAGGCAACTGCCCGACGTAGCCAGGCATCGGTGACCCCAGGGTCGGGCCGGCATCCTTGGTCGTTGCTCGAGAACGTATCGCCGGGAACGTCGGCAACGAACAGGCCGTTGACGTCGGCCCGCCACGTCCCCATCTGCACGCCGCAGCGGCCGAACAACAGCAGGCGGCCGTCGCTGTCCGAGGCGAGCCGCAGCACATCACCCGCGCCGTCATCGACCTCCGCCACCGTCCAGGAACCGATCAGCGCAACCGGATCCGCCTGCGGCGCTCCACCCCCGGTCGGCCCATTGTCGACCCCCTGGCCCCTGTCCGGCGCGGACCGCTGCGACCCGGCCCGCTCACCGCAGCCGACGAGCAATGCCCCGACCGCCACCATCGCTACGACGTGCCTGATCCGCCTCATTGTCTCCCCCATGTCCCACCGGCCGCCCGGTGGTGCCGGTGGCCGCACTGAGACTTGGACGAAAAGTCGCGGTCAACGGTTGCGCTGCAACCGGGAAACCAGCGACACCGGTGCCAGCGCCGGAGAGATCCTGCCCGCTCTCGCCGCGGCCGGCGCGGACCTGCGTACCCTCGGGTATCTGGGCTACGAAGGGGTAGCCGACACGGTCACGGTCGCGTTCAAGAAGCCCAAGAACGGCGGACTGCTCCTGGTCCAGCAGCAGTTCAACAAGGCCCACAACCGGCTGCGCGCGATCAGCGAGCGCGGGGACTCGCTGCTCAAATGACCTTCAAGGCGTTGCGCAACGTCAGCCTCGACCCGTGGCGGATCAGGAGGACCCTCGCTGCCACGTTGGTCGTCCTCCGCATCGAGCACGGCCGCACAACATGACACCGTCAGTAGTCAGTTCCTTCTCGTACAGCCTCATGACCCTACGTCGACGGCGCTGCGAGTCCACTTGCCGTGATCACCTACCCTCCCAGGTGTCGGAGGGGTGGATCGCGTGACTATGGCCTTGGCGCTCGTTGCTTTCGCCATTCCTGTTGCTGTGCTCGTCGGCGGCGCCGTGGGCGGCAAAGCGCTCTTCAAGGCGTGGGAGCGGCGGAGATCGGCCGACCGTGACTGGTCGACCATCGACGCCGTGGCGTGGGGCGCCTACGCCCTGCTGCTGTTCGGCGTCATCTTCTGTTTCTCACCGGTGCTGATATCGAGTCTTCTTGGCCTTGATCCCCTCAGCAACGAGGACGTCAACGACGGCCGTCCATGCACGGCCACGATTTTGTCTGTGACCGACATGAACAGCAGCGTGAATCGCAAGGAAGTGTTCGAGTTCCGGATCCGGGTGCAGCCCTCGGAAGGCGCGGCCTACGAGACGACAATCCGCGATGCGCTCAACTCCGTTGAGGGTGGCCGCGTGGGGGCCGGCGGGACCGAGTTCCCCTGCGTCATCGATCGTGACGACCAGTCCAGGGTCGAGGTGCTGTGGCTCGAAACGACTGCGTTGCCGCGTTGATTCGCGCGGTGGGCGGCTTGACCGCGAGCTGCGACGTGTTCGAACGACCTGTACCTCCTACGAAGATCGGTGAGGGGGCAGGCATGGCGTTCAGCTAAGTCTCGGCGCCGCGCCCGCGCAACCAAAATCTCCCACTCGCCCGATTCCGCTGGCCGGACGCGCTCGCGATGCGCCGCTGGGCGCCGCGCAGAGCTTCCACCACTGCTACCGAAAATGCGGGCCCAGTGCTCCGGCCTTTAGGTCGGGGGTGAAGGCCCGCGCGGGAGGGCCGTGAAGGCCGGAGCATGCTCTAGGTCGGCTGGTTCTGCTGTTCGATGTACTGGCGCAGGACGGTGAGGGGTGCGCCGCCGACGGATCCAGCGAAGTACGAGGCGGACCACAGCTTGTTGGCCTGGTAGTAGTGGCGTGCCAGGTCGGGAAATTCCTGGCGCATTCGCCGTGAGGACACGCCTTTGAGGCTGTTGACCAGCTTTGACAGGGCGACTTTGGGTGGGAAGTTGACCAGCAGATGGACGTGTTCGCCTTCGCCGTTGAACTCGACCAGTTCGGTCTCGAAGTCGGCGCACACCGCTCGCATGATCGCCTCTAGGCGGTCAGGTGTCGGTCGGTGAACACCTTGTGCCGAAACTTGGTTACGAAGACCAAGTGGGCGTGGAGGACAAACACGCAGTGTCTGCCGGTGCGAACATCGGACGGGATTGCCATAGACCAATGTTAGACTGTCCGATGTGCAGCTCCGGTACAACTACCGCGTCTACCCGACGCCCGGGCAGCAAGTGGCGCTGGCGCGGGTGTTCGGGTGCGCGCGGGTGGTGTTCAACGACGGGTTGCGCCTGCGGCAGGCCGCGCGGGAGGCTGGGCTGCCGTACGTCTGCGACGCGGAGTTGTCCAAGCGACTGATCACCGAGGCTAAGCGCACCCCCGAGCGGGCGTGGCTGGGCGAGGTGTCCGCGGTGGCGCTCCAGCAGGCCCTCGCGGACCTGAACGCCGCCTACCGCAACTTTTTCAACTCGCTGTCCGGCAAGCGCAAGGGGCGCAAGGTCGCGCCGCCGCGGTTCCGTTCACGCAAGGACAGCCGGCAGGCCATTCGGTTCACCGCCAACGCCCGGTTCAAGGTGCTCGACAACGGTCGGCTGCGGTTGCCGAAGGTCGGCGATCTGGCAGTCCGCTGGTCTCGGGCGCTTCCAGCCGACCCGTCGTCCGTGACGATCGTCAAGGACGCGGCCGGGCGGTACTTCGCCTCATTCGTGGTGACCACCGCCGACGAGCCGCTGCCGCCGGTCGACGCGCAGGTGGGTATCGACCTGGGCCTGACTCACTTCGCCGTCCTTTCCGACGGCAAGAAGACCGCGGCGCCGAAGTTCCTGCGCCGGGCCGCCCGCAAGCTGCGTCGCTTGCAGCAGGACCTGTCCCGCAAGCAGCGTGGCAGCAACAACCGTAAGAAGGCCGTTGTCAAGGTTGCTCGGGCGCATGCCCAGGTGGCCGACACCCGGCGGGACTGGCAGCACAAGCTGTCCACGGCGATCATCCGCGACAACCAAGCGGTGCACGTCGAGGACTTGTGCGTTGCCGGTCTCGGCCGCACGAGGCTGGCCAAGTCGGTGCACGACGCCGGGTGGGCCAGCTTCACCGCAATGCTGCAGTACAAGGCCGCCCGGTACGGGCGGGCCTTCGCAAAGATCGACCGGTTCACGCCCACCTCGCAAACCTGCTCAACCTGCGGCCGGATCGACGGACCCAAACCGCTGAACGTCCGGACCTGGACCTGCCCCTGCGGGACCGTCCACGACCGGGACGTCAACGCGGCCATTAACATCCTCGCGGCGGGACGCGCCGAGAGCCTAAACGCCTGTGGAGCGCAGATAAGACCAGCATCCGTGCCGGCACAGCGCCGTGAAGCAGGAATCCACCCAGGCGCTGCACGCTGTTCCGCGCGCAGCGCGGAGGGAATCCCCGCCCTTTAGGACGGGGAGAACGTCAATGCTCTGGCAACCGCTAGCGGAAATGAACTTCTGGGTCGTGGTCTGACTGTGCGACGCTCTTGGCAGGAATCGAGAGATCTGGTGGGTACATGGGCAAGATGCACGCGGACGAGGCGGAGATCGACGTCGACCTGGTCCGGCGGCTGCTGCGCGCTCAGTTCCCCCAGTGGGCGGACCTGCCGATCACCCGGCTCGCCTCCGGTGGCACGGTCAACGCGATCTACCGGCTCGGCGAGGACCTGACCGTCCGGCTGCCGCTGCGCCTGGGCGGCGCCGAGGACATCGCGAGGGAGGCACGGCTGCTCCCCCGGCTGGCGCCGCTGCTGCCGCTGCCGATCCCGCATGTGGTGGCGACCGGCGCCCCGGGTGAGGGCTACCCCCTGCCCTGGGCGGTGCACCGGTGGATCCAGGGCCGCAACCCGGTCGAGGGTGACCTGGCCGAGGCCGAGCAGGTGGCCCGGGACCTCGCGGAGTTCGCGGTCGCCTTCCGCAAGATCGATCTCCCCGGCGGTCCGCCCGCGCACCGGGGCAAGCCGCTGATCGCCGAGGATCAGGAGATGCGGGCGGCGATCGAGGCGCTGCGCCGCACCGACGAACCCTTCGACGCCGAGGAGATCACCGCAGCTTGGGAGGAGGCGCTCGCGGCCCCACTGTGGACGGGCTCCGCCTGCTGGACGCACTCCGACCTCATGCCGAGCAATCTGCTGCTCGCCGGCAACCGCGTCTCGGCAATCATCGACTTCGGCACGGTGGGCATGGGTGAGCCGGCCACCGACCTCATCCCGGCCTGGAACCTGCTTCCTGCCTCGGCGCGGCAGGTGTATCGCGAGGCAGTGGATGTGGACGACGCGACCTGGGCCCGCAGCCGGGGCTGGGCCCTGTCCATGGCGGCCATCCAACTGCCTTACTACCGGTCGACCAATCCGATCATTTCCGCCAACGCCCGGCACGTCATCCGGGAGATCCTCGGGACCTCCCGATAGCAGAGATCAGCGACGGCACACATGGGTGTCGGTTCTCGCCGGAGACTGCCCTCGCGGTCCACTTTGGCCAGCTACAAGTGGCTACGTGGTGTGAGCGCTGCACTACGCGGATCTGCACACTGGCCGGCTCGAGTCCCCTGCCCTCACATCTCCCGGCCAGGGAAAGAGACCGCGACGGTCAGGCCGTCCTTACCCGTGGAGGTCGCGGTGATCAGGCCGTCGTGGGCCTGGGTGATGGACCGCGCGATCGACAATCCAAGCCCGGCCCCGCCGCTGTGGTCGATACGGGTGGCCGCCCGCCGCCGGAACGGCTCGAAAAGGGCGGCCACCTCCTCCGGAGGGATGTCGTCGCCGGTGTTCGCCACGACCAGTGCCGGTTCGCCGCCGACCTGGACGTCGATGGTTCCGCCCGGCCGGTTGTATTTCACGGCGTTCTGCACCAGATTGGTGACCAGCCGTTCCAGCAGGACCTTTTCCCCGAGCACGGTACGAGGGTCCAGCCGACTGGTGATCGTCAACCCGGCATCAGCGGCCCGTGCCCGGTGCGCGGCCAGGACGTCGGCGGTGATCCGGTCGAGCCGCAGCGGCTCGCGCGCCACCAGGCCACGGTCGCTCTCGCTCAGCGTCAGCAGGCCCTCGATGAGGCGCTCGTTGCGCTCGTTGGTGGCCAGCAGCTGGGCGGTGAGCAGGTCGAGTTGCTCGGCGGTCAGCTCGCCGGCCATGCCGACCTCGATCAGGGTCCGCTGCACCGCGAGCGGCGTACGCAGCTCGTGTGAGGCGTCGGCGGCGAACCGGCGCTGCGCCTCGTAGCCGACCGCGATCCGGTCCATCATCTCGTCGATGGTGCGGCCCAGCACCGCCAGCTCGTCACGGCCCGGGCCGGGTCGCAGCCGGTGGCCGAGGTTCTGCGGGCCGACGTGGGCGATCACAGCGACCAGGTCACGCAGCGGGCGCAGGCACCATCGGACCAGCGGGTAGCAGATCGCCAGCCCGGCCGCGAGCACGAGCAGCAGCGCGGTGTAGTCGACGAGGCTCGGATATTTGTAGAGCACCAGGCACAGGTTGCCCTCCGGAACCCGCCCAGGCTCGGTCAGGCACCACTGCGGCCCGAACTGGTACCAGAACGTGAGTGCCCGCTCGGCGACCGGACGGGCGAACTGCCCGCCGACCAGCAGAAGCGCGCAGAGCAGCAGGATGCGCCGGCTCATGCGCCCAGCCGATATCCGGCCCGGCGCACCGTATGCAGCACCGGCGGGTCACCGAGTTTGCGGCGCAACGTCATTACCGTCATCCGGACGGTGTTGGTGAACGGGTCGGCGTGCTCGTCCCACGCCTGTTCCAGCAGCTCCTCGGCGCTGACCACCCGCCCGCCGGCCCGCATCAGCACGTGCAGGACGGCGAACTCCTTCGACGACAGCGACAGCAGGTTCCCGTCGCGGGAGGCGGTGTGCCGGGTGCTGTCCAGCACGATCCCGTCCTGTTCGAGGACCGGCGGCAGGGCTGCGGCCGACCGGCGCGACAGCGCCTGCACCCGGGCCGCTAGCTCGGCGAACGCGAACGGCTTGGTCAGATAGTCGTCCGCGCCGAGACCGAGCCCTTCCACGCGGTCCCGGATCCCGGCCGCGGCAGTCAGCAGCAGGATCCGGGTGTGGGCCGCGGAACCCGAGTCGACGATCCAGCGGCACAGCTCGTCCCCGGTCCGGCCGGGCATGTCCCGGTCCAGGACGGCCACGTCGTAGCGGTTCACGCCCAGGCGCTCGAGCGCGGCGTCGCCGTCGTAGACCACGTCGACCGCCATCGAGAGCCGGCGCAGGCCCTGGGCCACGGTGTCGGCCAGCAGCCGTTCGTCGTCCGCCACCAGCACACGCATCCCTCGTCCTCCCGTTTCCGGCCAGGCTTACACACCGAAGGTAAGTGGCTGATAAGGGCGGCGATGACGGTCGGCGGACGCGGTGATCGGAAACATGACTGGCCCTTGCTGCCGAGTTCACGGACGGTCACTTTTGCCCAACAATGCGCGGAATTACCTCATATTCCTCCTGATCGCGGTGGTCGCTGCGCCCTGGGGAGCCCGGCCCGCCATGGCCATCGCGTACGGCGAGAACGCCCGCACCGGCGACTATTCGTTCTCGGTGCTGCTCACCATGACCGGCCTGCCCGCCGACGGTGGCGGCACCCGGGACAGCTCCTGCTCCGGAGCCCTCATCGCACCGCGGTGGGTGATCACTGCCGGTCACTGCTTCCGCGACCGCGACGGCCGCCGGGCGGACCGCCCGGTAGCCGAGCGGACCATCGCGATCATCGGCCGGACCGACCTCCAGAGCCGGGAGGGGCACGAGATCGAGGTCGCCGCCGTGCACCAGGCCGATCACACCGACGTGGCCCTCGCCGAGCTCGCCGACCCGGTCACCGACATCACCCCCATCCAGCTCGCCACCGCCCCGCCTACCGTCGGTGAAGTGCTGCGGCTGACCGGGTTCGGAGTAGCCACCCGCGGCAACAACATCGAATCGGCGACCTGGATGCAGACCGGCCTGTTCACCGTCGGCGCGATCGGCGACACCATGCTGGAAGCCTCCGGCCGATCGCCGAGCCGGGAGACCAGCCCGTGCCCGCACGACTCCGGCGGACCGTACTTCCGCGAGCAGGCCGGCGGCTCACCTGCCCTGGTCGCAGTGGTCAGCACCGGCCCAAGCTGCCCTCACCCCGGGCCGGACTTCGGCGCCCGCGTCGACAACCTCGGCGACTGGATTGACAGCACCATGTCGGGGCGGCCGGCGCTGCCGTGGGCGGCGATCGCGCTGCTGATCGGCGCCGGAGTCCTCGGCGGCGTCGTGGTCCGGCGCCGGGTGCACCGGTGAGCGCGCCGGGCGAGGCCGTCGTCGACCTCGGCGCGATCGCCGCCAATCTGCGGACGATTGCCGCGATGGCGCGCACCCCGCTCATGGCCGTCGTGAAGGCCGACGGATTCGGTCACTGCGCGGTGCCCGTCGCCCGCGCCGCGGTCGCCGCCGGTGCGACCTGGCTGGGCACCACCTCAGCCGCCGAAGCCCTGGAACTGCGCGACGCCGGCCTCACCACACCGATCCTGAGCTGGCTGCACCCCGTCGACGAGGACTTCGGGCGCCTGATCGACACCCGTGTCGACATCAGCGTCTCCAGTCTGCCGCATCTGCACGCCGTCGCCGCGGCAGCCCGGCTCCGGGGCACACCGGCATTCGTGCAGCTCAAAGCCGACACCGGGCTGTCCCGCAATGGCGCTATTGGTTCCGACTGGCCGGAACTGACGGCGTGGGCCCGCAAATACGAAAAAGACGACGGGGTACGGGTACGCGGCGTCTGGTCCCACCTCGCCAACGCCGACGCGCATGACGACACCGCCGTGGCTGCGCAGGTGGACGCGTTCGAGGAGGCGGTCCAGGCGGCTCGGGCCACCGGACTCGACCCGCGGCTGCTCCACCTGGCCAACTCGGCGGCCGCGCTGCACGCCCCGCGGACCCGGTTCGATCTGTGCCGGATCGGGATCGCCCTCTACGGGTTCGGGCCTGGGCTGCGGCCCGCGATGACGCTGGGGTCGCGGGTGGTCAACGTCAAACGGGTGCCTGCCGGGACCGGGATCTCCTACGGCCCCGACCACGTCACCGCGCGGCCGACCACGCTCGCGCTGCTGCCGCTCGGGTTCGCCGACGGGCTGCCCCGGGCCGCACAGGGACGGGCCGAAGTGTGGCTGCACGGCCAACGCCGCCCGATCGCCGGGCGCATCGCCATGGACCAATGCGTGATCGATGCCGGAGACCTGCCGGTGCGGATCGGCGACCCGGTCACCGTCTTCGGCGACGAACCCGCGCCCACCGCCGCCGACTGGGCGCGCTGGGCCGGCACCAACCCCCACGAGATCCTGACGGGCATCGGAGCCAGGGTCGGCCGCATCCTCGGAAAGGCAGCAAACCCATGAGAATCGCTCTTCTGTACGGCGGACAGAGCGGTGAACACGACGTGTCCCTCCGTTCGGCCGCGAGCATCATCGACCATCTCGACCCTCAGGCGTACAAGATCACGGAGATTTTGATCGGTCGTGATGGTCAATGGCATGTCGACGGGCAGGCGGTCTCACTGCCGACCGCACTGGGCGTGATCCGCGAGCACGACTTGGCATTTCCGGCGCTGCACGGTCCCTACGGGGAGGACGGCCGGGTGCAGGCAATGCTGGAGTGGGTCGGCGTTCCGTACATAGGCAACGGGGTCTTCGCCAGCGCCGCCGGCATGGACAAGGCGGTGACGAAGAAGCTGCTCGCCGCCGACGGGCTGCGGGTGGCCCCGGGCGTGACGATCGACGGGGCTTCACCGGATCCCCTGGTCCGTGGGCTCGGCCTGCCGTTGTTCGTCAAACCGGCCCGCGCCGGGTCCAGCCTCGGCGTGTCCAAGGTCGACGATCTGTCGGACCTGCCCGCCGCGCTGTCGGCGGCCCGTGCATTCGACCACAAGATCCTCGTTGAGTCGGCGGTGATCGGTCGTGAGGTCGACGTGGCTGTTCTCCAGCACCCTGACGGCCAGGTCGAGGCCGGACCGCCGTTGGAGATCAGCGTGCCGTCGGGGTTCTTCGACTTCGCGGCCAAATATGAGGGCGGCGCCGCCTTCGAGATCCCCGCCCAGCTCGACCCGGCCGTCACCGCGGTCGTGCAGGACCGCGCGATCCGCGCCTTCCATGCCCTGGGCTGCCGGGCCCTACTGCGCGTCGACTTCTTCCTGCCCTCGCCTGGTCATCCTTCTCCCGGCTGGTTCGGCGACCCGGACGAGCCGGTGATCAACGAGGTCAACACGTTTCCGGGGATGACCGCCGAATCCCAGCTCCCGCAGATCTGGCGGCAGGCGGGCCTCGAATTTCCGGCACTTCTGGACATCCTGATCGCCGGAGCGACCCGGCTGTGATCCATGGCCCCCCTATCCACCTACTCCTGGAGTTTCCTCGACAGGCCCAACACAGACCCGCCGTCCACGCAGCCATCGCCGGTGCACTCGCCGTCATCGGCCTGGCAGCCTTCATCTACGCCTGGAAGCACAGACGGCCCCGCAGGGCCGGCCACATGTGACCTTGGTTGGGCCGGGCTCGGGAGCGTTCTGCGGAGCCGGTGGATGTACAGCGCCAACTGCACCGGAAGTGCCAGCGGCTCGATTGGAAGTACGACGAACTGTGCCTATCGTTCTCCCGTGGCACTGCGGTTCGAGACGCGCGCGTCCGACTCGCTGTGGGTCGACACCGTGTGGACCTGTACGAGCGAGCAGGTCGCGGAGATGACATCTGTTGCAGCGGTGTGCTGGGGCCTAGTGTTCTGGGAGCGTGAGGGCACGGCGTACGCGAGCATTACCGGCCCTGAGACCAGGACCGGCACCGCGCCTGTGCCGGAGGGCGCGACCTTCGTCGGCATCGAGTTCGCCGTGGGTACGTCGCTGCGGGCCGTGCCCATGCCGGCCCTGGTCGACCGCGGCGTCGAACTCCCCGACGCCACGCACAGGAGCTTTCGGCTGGACGGCATCCGCTGGGAGACGCCCGGGCCCGACGACGCTGAGGCCCTGGTCGACCGCCTCGTCCGCTCCGGAGCTGTGGTCCGTGACCCGCTCGTCACCGAGGTGCGCCGAGGGCGCCATCCAGCGGTCTCGGAACGCACCGTCGAACGGCGGTTCCGAGCGGCGACCGGGCTCACCCAGGGTGCCGTACGGCAGATCGAACGCGCACGCAAGGCTTCGGCGCTCCTGGCCGCCGGCGTCCCGGTCGCCGATGTTGTCTCCAGGATCGAGTACTTCGACGAGCCGCACCTGGCCCGTGCGCTGCGCCGGTACGTCGGGCGCACGGCGCGACAACTCCGCAAGGGCACCGGCGGTGCGATCGCCCTGGATCTGGATCAGCCGACCACGTCGTAGATCGCCTTGACGACACCGTTCGGGTAGGCCGCGGACGCCCGAAGCCTCAGTACCTGCTTGTCCTTGTCCGCGCTGCTGAACAGGCTCTTCCCGGCTCCGAGCAGCACCGGGAAGACGAGCAGGTTGTACCGGTCGATCAGGCCCGCGTCTGACAGGCGTCGCGCGAGCTCCGCACTCCCATGGATGAAGATCGCGCCACCCTCGCTCTTCTTAAGCTCGATGACGTCCTCGGTCGAGCGCAGGATCGTCGTCGGACCCCAACCCTCGACGAGGGCGTCGTCGGGCAGCGTGGTCGAGACTACGTACTTGGGCAGTTCCTTGTAGGCGGCGTGGTCGTCCGAGTCGCGCCAGAGCGGCGCGAACGCCTCGTAGCTGCGGCGGCCGAACATCAGCGCCGTCGTATCCTCAAGTTCCTCGCCCTTGAGCGAGAATGCCTCGGGCAGGAATTCCATGTCCTTGACCACCCAGCCACCGCTGCGGTGATCCTCGCCCGGTCCACCACCCGGGGAGTCCACAACGCCGTCGAGCGAAACGAACCCGGTATAGACCAGATCACGCATGTGCTGTTCTCCTCATTGCCAGGCGACGAGGCCGCCAGGTAGATCGACAAGCGGGCGGCAGCGCCACGCCGACGCACCACGGCGGAGCGCCCACCCCCATGCTAGGAAGCGCCACTGCGGCCGTCTTGTACGAAAACGACGGCACCAGGAGGCAGTAGACGCTGCCACAACGGGCGACGGCCGACACGGGACAGCGCCAGCATCAGCTGCCCGTGCACCCGCTCGTCCAGTAGCCGCTCGCGGCTCCTCCACTCCAGCCCCAGGCAGCACGGCCACAAGATCAGACGCACTCAATTCGGCAGTTGCGGCCGTTGCCGGGCAGCACGAGGTCGAGGTCGGGGACGTCGACGTGCGACTCGTCCCAGTCGATCAGCGCGACCTGACTCGCGGCCGTGCGGACGTTGCCAGCGTTGTACGACACCTCGGCGGCTGGGTCAGCCCGCGCTGAGGTTGGTGCGGCGGACGATCCACCAGGCCGCGGCGAGCGCCACCGCGGTCAGGCTCAGGTAGCCGGTCGCGACGATCAGGTGGAAGTCGGGGATTCGGCTGCCCGGCTGGTACTGCAGGTGGTGCAGAAGATGGTTGTCGAACTCGCAGGAGAGGATCTTGCCGCCATCGTTGTCGGGCGGGCAGAGGCGTTGCAGCTCGACGCCGCTGAGCTGGCGACCGGAGGCGTCGAACGCGCCGGACGGCCCGTCGGCACCGTAGTCGATCATGCCGCCCTTGACGACCAGGGCGTTGTCGCGCAACAGACCACCGTCCGGGCCGCCCACTCGTAGCTGCGCGGACAGCGGCTTCATCAGGGTGGGGTAGCGCCACTGGACGAGGTAGGTCAGGCCGATGAACCCCGCGATCACGCCGAACACAGCGGGGAGCGTGCGTTTGATCGCGGCGCCGAGTGCGACGCCGACCGCGAACCAGCAGATGCTGACCGCGACCGGCAGCATCCCGGTGTTCAGGAACGGCAGGTAGTCGAACAGGGTTCCCGGAGCGACCTGGGTTTCCAGGTGTGCCAGGTGGTCGCTGACGCCGGCGACGGCTGCGGTCACAGCCGCCACGAACAGGCCGAGCATGCCCAGCTTGGTCCACAGCCAGCGCGTTGGGGAGACGTCCTGGCTCCAGGCCAGCAGCAGGGTTCGCTGCTCGTGCTCCCTGGTCAGCACCGGGATGCCGATGAACACGCCGATCAGCAGCGGCATGTACTGCACCACCCGCGACAGGGCACCCAAGGTCAGGACCAGGCGCGAGGACCCGGCGAGCCGCTCGCCTTGTGGGGAGCTCTCCGGGCAGTACGCGTTGCCGCACTGGTGCCACAGGTCTGTCAGTTCCATGGACAGGTAGGTCATCCAGCCCACCAGGACCGCGGCCAGGACGAGCGTGCCGATCAGGGCCCAGCGGTGCTGACGCCAGGTCAGCCACAGCAGACCGCGGACGTCCCCGGCGGACCCGAGATCGTCCTGGCGCTTGGTGGAGACGGGCGCTTGGGTGACCGGGCTCATGCCGCTGTCTCCAGGTCACGGTGCGCCTTGGACGAGGCCTTGAGGTAGGTCAGGATCAGCTCGTCCAGGGTGATGGGCTGGGCGGTCCAGCCGGGGGCGACGACGGCGTGCGCCGTCGGTGGCGCTGGCTGCCGGAGGACGAACGTGGACTGGCGGTCGGTGTGCTGCGCCTGGACGATCGCGCCCGGGCCAGGTGGCTGGTCCGCGCGGGGCCCGGTCAGCCGCACGTGGCTGTCGAGCAACTCCTCGACATCGCCGGTGAGCACGGGCCGGCCCGCGTCGAGCAGCAGCAGATGGTCACCGACGCCACTGAGCTCGGCGATGATGTGGGTCGACAGCATCACGGTCATGTCGCTGTCGGCGGCCTCCGCCATGAGTTCGCCGGTCACCTCGGTGCGGGCCACCGGGTCCAGGTTCGCGAGGGGCTCGTCCAACAGCAGCACCGCCGGGCGGGAGCCCAGGGCGACCGCCAGCGCGACCTGCGCCCGCTGCCCGCCGGACAGCTTGCCGCAGCGACGGTCCAGGGGGATGTCGAAGCGCTGAAGCCACGACAGCGCCCGCCGCTGGTCCCACACGCGGTTCATCGACCTTCCGAAGCGGAGCATGTCCGACACACTGAAGTCGCGGTACAGCGGCTTGTCCTGGGCCAGGATCGCGACCCGGCTCCCGGCAGAACCACCCCCGTTGGTGGACCTGCCCTTCACCACCGGTCGGCCGTGGACCAGCAGCGAGCCGCAGGTGGCCGTCAACGTACCGGCGATAATGCTCATCAGCGTCGACTTGCCCGCGCCGTTCGCGCCGACCAGCGCGATGATGCGGCTGGCGGGCAGTTGGAAGCTGCACTCCCGCAGCGCCCAAACGGTGCCGTAGCGCCTGCCCACGTCGCGGGCTTCCACGGCGATGGACTCCTCACTCATGCGGCGCCTTCCTTGCTCCGGAACCCAGCACCCGGTGTCGGTGCTGCCTGCGTCCGGTTGCCGCCAGCGTGGGCCCTGCGCGCCGAGTTCTCCACGATCACCGAGGCGAGCAGCGCCTGGATGTCCTCGTCCTCCAGACCGGCCTCGCGGGCCTGGCCGAGCCACCGGGCGAGGCTGCCGCGTAGGCGAGCCATGACATGGGGATCCGCGTGGCCGAGCGTTCCGCTGACGAAGGTGCCCGCCCCCTGCCGCGCCTCTACCAGGCCGGACAGCTCCAGTTCCCGGTAGGCCTTAAGCACTGTAGTCGGGTTGACCGTGCACGAGGTCACCACGCTGCGCACGGTGGGGAGTTGGTCCCCGGGCTGCAGCGTCCCGATCCGCAGCGCTTCACGCACCTGCCGCACCAGTTGGGCGTAGGCGGGGACGCTGCTGGACCGGTCGACATGAAAGTTGATCACCTAGTGATCCTCCTTGTCCCGCTGGGCATCGCGGATTGTTCTGGTTAAGTAGAACACCAGTTAAGCGACATGGCAAGGACGTGCCCGGACAGCTGACGGCGTCGAACGGCTCGCAACACCGCCTGCCCAGCGCGATCGCCGCATCGGGCAGAAACCCGATATGCCGGCACGACCGGTGGCGCGCCGCGCAGTCATGAGTTCGGGCATGCGCTTCGGCGGACGACGCGATATGAGCTCGGTCGTGGCACCAAGGTCGACCCTCGCCGCTCGACCGTACGACGCCCGCTCAGCGGCAGATCCGCGCACACTCAGCGGCAGATCCGGAAGTCAGCGCCCACCACCGACGATGCCGCTCATGATGGGAGTCGTATAGAAGGGCAGGGGGCCATGTCGGAACGCTGGCTGTTAGCTCAGGTCAAGACATCGCAGGGTGTACCGGCATACTTGCCTGATGTCGAGGACCGCGGCCCACCGACGGGCCACTGGGGCGCTAGCCGCTCTATCTGTGCTGGTTGCCGCAGCGCTGGCGATTGTCACGAACTATGCCACCGAATTGCAGCCTTCCTGGCTCAAGGATCGCCCAGCAGTTACCTGGAGCGTCCTGCTGGTTCTTGTAGTCCTGAGTGCGTGGCTGACAATGAGCTTGGCGAATACCGACGGATCCGCGGGCGGGGCGTCGAAGCGCCAGTGGCTGATATTTCACCACCGCAACGCGCGATTGGTGCGCTGTCTTGCCTGCGGCAAGGACCGCATCGGGGCCCTCCAGGCGGGCGAGAGTGGTTCCTGGAAATGTGAGAAATGCGGACGAACGTCGATCGCCAGTGTGGATTCGGCAGCGCGGCTGACGGTCGAGACTCCGGGTTATGGCAAGGTCCGAGTCACGCAGCGGGCCTCGTTCCGCGGCCTGCTGACCAAGGTCTATCAGACCGAAGTGCTGGAACAGCCAGATCCGGTATCTGACACCCATCGCGGCGCCGACCAACCAGGCGCGACATCCATCAGCCTCGCTGTCGATGGGATGTACAAACGCGAGTTCCGGACGGCCTTCGTTAGAGGGCTGCTGCGTGATCGCAGGAGGAGCGTTGTCCTATGGAGCGTCGCCCTTGCCTTCTTAGTTCCTTGGGGGCGGCCGCATAGCCTGCTGGAGTTGTCCTGGCACGTGGCGCTGGGCTTCGGGGTCTGTGTCGTCCTTGGTTTCGGCCGTCTCTGGCTTGCTGGCCGACACACCTTCAACCGATGGACGCGTTCCAGGGAAGCCCTGTACTGCTGGCTCCAGCGCCCCGAGGGTCTCGCATTGGCCGTGGTGATGGGCCCATCTCCCTGGCACTTCGAGGCGCTTCGTGTTCTTGGTGGCCAGGAGGCGCGCATGCTGACCGCCGAGCTCATGATTGACGTATGCCGATACGCTGACCGTAACGCACTGACGCTATCAATTCACGCCAGTGACCCGGATTGGCTGATCGAAGAAATGCGATTCAAGCGAGTGCCCGAACAGTCAAAACATGGCTTCACCACCTTGGTAAGGGAACCATCCAGCAAAGTGCCGGGGTCGAGGGACGGCCGCCCGAGGAAAAAACGGGCGAAAGAATCAAGGTAAGAAACCAATGGCCGCATTCGGCGGGGTGACCAGCTGCCGCATCGGTGCGATATTCGACTGAAAGCATGCAATCTCGATTCATTTACGTCTACTGCAGCTGCATCAAATCCTTCCACGCACTCATCTCGGCAGGAGCGGATGCCGCCGAACCCGGTCACCAGCCGTGACGCTGTATAGCGCGCGGACGGCGGCGGATGTGCGCACAGGATTATGGCTTGCGGGCGTCGGCTGATCGGGCGCGGGCTATGACGCTCGTCGGTGCATGAGGAAGGGCAGCATCCGGTTCGCTTCGTCGTTGACGGCTTGCTGTTCGACGGTTGCAAGAGGCCGAAATGGGACGAGTCGTATGTCGTCTCCGGTGAAGGACCAGGTTCCACGGACGAAGCCGTCGATGAGGATGGTGGGGTGTACCAGGGCTCGGCCGGGCATGACCTGCTTACGGTCTTCGTCGCTGATGATGCGGGTGCGGTCGGCGTGGCCCAGCAGGGCGTTGTCGTACGCGGGCAGCAGTCGCACGGGCGCTGGGATGCGCGGGTCGGGTAGGTGCGCGTCGGGCAGGTCGAGCAGGGTCTGGCCGTCGGGTCCGGTGTAGTGGCGCAGTTCGATGCCCATGTTCGCGACGACTTGGTTGAGCCGGGTTAGCCCGCTCCATGCCTGGACGTCGGCCACCGTGGCGGGTCCGAAGGCGGCGAGGTAGCGGCGGATCAGGTTCTGTGCCTGTAGGGCGACCAGACGCCGGATCACGTTAAGTGGCGCCTGGTCGGTGCGTTCCAGGAGGAATTGGCGCTGCAGCAGTGCCCGGTTGAGGGCGCGACGCGACAGTGGCGTCATGCCAGCCGCACCGAGACGTTGCCGCGGTAGCCGCCTCGCAACAGCGACAGGAAGGCATCGGGCACGGCATCGATGCCGGCCTCGACGACCGTCTGCGGGAAGACGAACGTGTCCTCGTCGAGCCAGGCCCTGAAGTGGGTGTGCCATGCGGCGATCTGGTCTGGCGTGTGATAGCAGGAGAATGGCAGCAGCTCGATCCCCTTGGCTGCGGCGGCAGCCTGGTCGAGTTCGGGGAATCGCTGCGCCGCCGCACCCAGTTGGGTGGACAGCGATCCGCACAGCGCGAACCGCGCTCCCGGCGCGGCGACCTCGAGCGCGGCCTCGTAGAGCGTGCCGCCGACGGTGTCGAAGAAGACCGTGATTCCCTCGGGTGCCAGTTCCATCAGTGCGGCGACCGGGTCCTGGTGGTAGTCGAATGCGGCGTCGATACCGAGCTCCCGGACCAGGTACTCCGCCTTGGCTTGGCTGCCCGCGCTGCCGATGACCTTCGAGGCGCCCAGGTTGCGGGCGATCTGGGCGGCCAGGGAGCCGACGCCGCCGGCCGCGCCGGAGACGAACACGACATCGTCACGGCCGACCTTGGCCACGTCTGCCATGCCGTAGTACGCAGTCGGTCCCTGGCCGAGGTGGTAGCTCGGCTCCGGGTACGCGTCGCGGTCCAGCTTGACATACGAGGCGGCCGGGCCGGCGGAATGCGTACTCCAGCCGCTCATTGACTGGACCAGGTCGCCCTCTTGCAGGTCCGGGCTGGCCGACCGCAGGACCGTGCCGATGGCCATGACGCCGATGCGCTGGCCCGGCTGCCAGGCCGGGATCGGCAGGTGGCAGTCGGAGCGCATGAGCTCGAGGTATGTGGCGGCCAGCCCGAGGTAGTCGGTGCGGACGAGGACCTGGCCGTCGATCTCGGTCTCGACAACGGTGAAATGTTCCCGGCCGGGTACGCCGGCGATCTGAGTAGTCAGCTGAATCTCACGAGTGATCATGAGGGTGACGCTAGACCGACTTCCGGTCACTTTCTGACCGGAAGCCGTGCGAAGATCACGACATGGCCAACACCAGTTCCCGAACGCTCCGGCTGCTGTCGTTGCTGCAGACTCACCGCCACTGGTCCGGCACCGATCTGGCCGACCGCCTGGGCATCTCAGAACGCACGCTGCGCCGCGATGTCGACCGGCTGCGGGAACTCGGCTACCCGGTGCACGCCTCCCGAGGCACCGACGGCGGTTACCAGTTGGCCCCCGGTGCGGTCCTGCCGCCGCTGCTGCTCGACGACGAGGAAGGCGTCGCGCTGGCGGTCGGCATGGGTGACGCCGCCCAGAGCGGAATCGCCGGGATCGAAGACGCGGCGGTGCGCGCGCTGACCAAAGTGGTGCAGGTCCTCCCGCCGCGTCTCCGTGCCCGGGTCAACGCGTTGCGCGCGATGACCATCTCGCCCACGGCCGCGGGACCGGTCGTGCCCGCCGAAGTACTCACGGTGATCGCCCAAGCCTGCCGGGACGAGGAACGGCTGCGATTCCGCTACACCGCACGCGGCGGCCCCGACACCGAACGAGAAGTCGAACCGCACCGCCTTGTCGCGCTCGGCGGCCGCTGGTACCTGGTCGCCTACGACCTGACCCGACACGACTGGCGCAGCTTCCGCCTCGACCGACTGACCGACCCGCGCAGCGCCGGAACGAGGTTCCGTCCACGCCCCCTTCCCACCGGCGACGCCGCCCAGTTCGTGCGCACCTCCACCGGCGTCCCCTCAGGACACGCCGTGCAGGCCCTGGTCCACGCATCCGCCGAACACGTCCAACGGATCGTCGGGCAATGGGGCACGATCGAATCCATCGACAGCCAGCACTGCCGTCTCACCATGGTATCCGCCAGCCTGGACTGGCCCACCCAAGCACTGGGCAACATCGGCGCTGAATTCGAGGTGCTCAGCCCCCCGGAATTCACCGACCACCTCCGAGACTGGGGAACCCGATTCCTCCGAGCCGCACAAGGATCAGCAGCCCGGACCAACTCCCAACGGGCACCGCATCCTCCCGATGACGCAATCCACCGGCCGAAGAAGGCGACAGGACCTTGAGGGAGAAGGACAGGAACGTCATGACTGCTGCCCGCCCGTTCCTGTGGGTCTCGCTGAATCCGCTGGCCGGCTCGCGGGCGGTTGAAGGCTCGGAGGTGCCTCCGCTTGGCAGCACAAGCTGTCACCGCCGGGGCTGCTTTGCGCCCAGGACAGCAACCAATCTGTGCGTACTGAAAGGTTGAGCGGCCGAAACCGGGCGGCACCGGGTCACCGAGAGATTTCACAGCCCCGGTCAGAAGGGCCGGTCACTGAAGAGATCAGAGAGAACCGACAGTGGGCGCGGTTGCCATCCCGCGTCCGACATTGCCGGGCCAGCCGGCAGCCGACTGCGGCCGGCCGCGCGGGGCTCCCGAACGCCCGCATGGGTTAGTGTCACGCCCGTGAATGGGAAGCATGCCCGACGGTGGGCGCTGGTGCTCGTGCCGCTGTTCCTGGTGGCGTCCGGCGTCTTCGTGCTGCGGTGGCTGTCGGTGCCCAACGCTCGGAAGCTGCCCGAGCCATTCCGGGAGCAGCTCGCATCGCGGGTGGTGGACGCAATCGAGCACGACCCGACCTTTGACGGGCACGGCCCAGATGCATTGCCGGTCTGCGCTGCCTCGGTGTTCGGGGTGGCGCCGGACTCGGCTCACACCGTTGACGAGGTCCGCACGATCTACACGCTGGCGTACTGCCAGTACCTCAGCACGGCAGACATCGCGAAGGGACCTGATACTGACCTCAGCTCGCTCGGCGGAGTGTCTATGCCGATCGCGGTGCATCTGGGACCGCCTGTCACCTTCGAGGAACCGACAGACGGAGAGAAGGCATACCCGGACAGTATCCGGCGGATCTTTCCAAAACCCTTACACGAGGCTGCGTTCAGCGCCGCACCCGACCCGTCAATGAAAAACGCGCTGGACGAACGCATCATGCGCCTGCTGTCCTCGCCGACGCCCTCGCCCTCCCACTCCTGACGGCCAGGATCACCCCGCCGACCAGATCCTGCGTAGCGGTTGCATGCCTTCCTCGACGTAGTCGGCGATAGGACGATCGCCCCCGTCGAGGTACCACTGCTCGAGTGCGGCGAAGTAGCCGAAGGCGAGGGCGTTCGCGGTGACGCGCGCCTGCGTTTCGCTCAGCTTTCCGGTCGCTGCGATCAGCGGAGCGATCCGTTGGGCTGCTCGGTCGAGTGCGGCGCAGGCAGCCATGCGCACCGATGGTTCGGTGAAGAAGTAACGAACCCGGCGCCATGGGCTTCTCGCGGCCCGCGAGTCTCGTTCCACGTCCTCGGAGCGAGGTGCCGGTTCTGGTGCGGATTCGTACGCGCGGACGGCCCGCAGCAAGCTGCCGACCGGATCCCCGGGATCCAGGATGGTTTCGAGCATCTCTGGGCTCATGGTGTCGAACTCGTCAGCGACGAGGAGCCCCTCCTTGGTGCCGAAGTAGCGGTACACCGATGACGGCGAGACCTCGGCCGCGGCCGCGATCTCCTCGATCGTGACGGCGCCGAACCCTCGCTCGTCGAACAGGTCGAGAGCGCGTTCCTGGATGGTGCGCATGGCTTTGAGCCGCTGGCGCTCACGAAGCCCGGTCATGCGACGAGAGTAGCAGGAGGTCACGCGCTGCAGACAGTGACTCTCAAATGGCATTGACTATCTGAACGAGGGCGACCTAGGGTCACGAACTGACAGTGACTGTCTCTAAAACGTTTGGGCGGCAAGCCCGCATGGAAGGACATGCCATGACAAAGCTGGCAAGGAAAACGGGCAACCAGGCAGCCCTCGCGATGATGTACGTCGGCGTCGGACTCACGGTGATCGCTACACTCGCCCCGTTCATCGACGGGGCCACGACGACCGTCTTGGCGGACCACATCCGGGAGGGCTACCCGACGTACGGGACGGGGGAGATCAACACCGCCGTCACCGCGTACACGGCGATCCTGTCCACGGTGGGGGTGCTGGGACTCCTCGGCTGGCTCGGCTCCGTCTGGGCGGTCCGCACCGGCAAAGGCTGGGCCCGCTTGTTGGCGACCGGTATCTTCGCGATCGCGGCCTGCATCGCGGTCGCGGCCGCGACCACCAGGGACACCAACGGTGAAGTCGGCCTCGCGCCACTGCTGGGCCTGCTTCAGGTCCTTCCCTGCGTCCCCGGTCTCGCAGCGGTCGCGCTGTTGTGGAGAAGGGCGGGATGACCGCCAGGCGTATGGGGCCGCGGATCATCGGCCGCGCCGCCATCCGCGGGGTCGCGGCGCTCAAGCGCTCGATGTATCGGGGCGGGCGACCCAACGCGTTCACCCGACTCGTGAACCGTCTCGACGTCCTGGTGTACCGGTCCCGATTGCTGGCACCGCGCCATGCCGCCGTTCTCAAGGTGGTAGGGCGCCGCAGCGGGAGCGTCACGTCGGTCGCGGTCGCGGTCACGCAGCACCAAGGTGCCGAGTTCCTCGTGTCGATGCTCGGGCCGGACGCGAACTGGGTTCGGAACGTCCAGGCCGCGGGCGGCACGGCTGCCCTCTGCCGTCGAGGTCGCGAGATCCCGGTCGTGCTGCAGGAAGTCCCGCCCGAGCGTCGTGCTGAGATTCTGCGTCGCTACCTCGCCATCGCGCCCGGCGCGAGGCCGCATCTCGGGCTTGCGCCGACGGCACCGCTGGCGAAGTTCCGCCAGATCGCCCCTCGCCACCCGGCCTTCCGGATCCTTGAGCGGCCGGCCCGCACCGAGACGCAGGAGGCGAGCAAGTGAGCCGGGCTTCCCCCGACATGTGGACACCCTGAGACTGGACGTTGGTCCAGAGGAAGGGGCGCCCCGTCGCTGCGGCCAAGATCCGGAACCGCCCCGGTCGCGGCAATCCTGGCGATAGCGGGCGAAGCGCGTGGAGGGCGTGTTACGACTGCCAGATGGCCTGGAGCGACGGCGGGAACCGCCGACCATGACGACCGGTGACGAGACCGGTCGAGAGGTCGATCGCGCCAAGTCCCAGGTCGCCACTACCACCACCCGGGCCACCTTCCTGGAGCTCTTCTTCGACCTGGTGCTCGTCTTCGCGCTCACTCGCATCACGGCTCGATCCTTCGAGGACCTGGCCCTGGAGCCGGGCGGGACCACAGGGTGGGCGCCGCTCACCGGCGGCGGCAAGACTCTGCTGCTGCTGTTGGCGCTGTACGTGGTGTGGCAGGGCACCGCCTGGACCGCCAGCCGATACTCTCCGAGCCGATTCGGGTTGCAGCTCGTCGTGATGATCGCCCTGGTGGGCAGCATGGTCATGGGCGTGGCCATCCCCCGCGCGTTCCACGAGTCCGGCCTGGCGTTCGCGATCGCGTACGTGGTCGCGCAGGTCTCCCGGCCGCTGATCTTGTTGATCACCGAGGGCCAGCAGAACAGGCAGCTCAAGCAGCGGATGCTGGTCGTGTTCTGCGTAACCGCGGTGTTGTGGCTGGTCGGGGCGTTCCTGCCGACCACCCCTCGGATCGTGCTGTGGGCGGTGGCGTTGGGCATCGAATACCTGGAGGGGCGCACCGGCTGGCCGGTGCCCCGAATGGGGCGGTCCACCGTCTCCCGATGGGAGATCGCCGGGGAGCACCTGGCCGAGCGCTACCAGCAGTTCTTCCTGGTCGCGCTCGGCGAGACGATCCTCGTGGCCGGGTTCTCCTACAGCGCGCGTCCGTTCAGCCTCAAGTCCACCGCTGCCTTCGCCGCGGCGCTGCTCACGTCCATCCTGATCTGGCGCATCTACTTCCAGCGGGCCGGGCAGATCCTCGGCGAGGCGGTCATGAAGGCGAAGCACCCGGCGGCGATCGGGCAGTCCGCCGCCGATACCCATATGGCCATGCTGGTCGGGATCTCCGCCATCGCCATCGGTTACCAGCTGACCATCGAGCATCCCCTCGATCGCGCCGAGTCGGCCTGGGTCGCGCTGATCATCGTCGGCCCGGCGGTCTTCCTGGCCGGTCGAGCACGGTTCGAGTACGAGGTCTTCGGCCGGGTGTCGCCGTCCCGCTGGATCGCGATCCTGGTCCTGCTCGGCTCGGTGGCGCTGTTCCTGCACCACCCGCCGCTGATCGCCTCGGCCGTGGCCGCCGCCGTGCTGGCCGCGGTAGCGGTGGCCGATGCCCTGCGGGCGCGGGGCAAGCCGCCCGAGGAGGCCGCGCCGCCGTTCTGAACCACCGCCCCGCAGTCCGCCTGAACCATCGCCTGGCAGTCCGGCGAGCTGCCGAACACGCGGGACCACCCGGGCTGCCGGGCGGCGTTAACATCCGCGGGTGACCTTCTCGATCGTCGCCCGCTCCACCGACGGCCGCCTGCACGGCGTCGCCGTGGCCAGCAAGTTCCTCGCCGCCGGCGCGCTGGTCCCGGCCGCCGAGGCCGAGGTGGGCGCCATCGCCACCCAGGCGCACGTGAACCTCGCCTACCGCCCGCAGGGGCTGGCGCTGCTGCGCACCGGGGTCGCCGCCGCCGACGTGGTGGCCGGGCTGGTCGCCGCCGACCCCGGCCGGGACGACCGGCAGCTCGGCGTGGTCGCGGCAACCGGCGACGGGGCCACCTGGACCGGGCCGCGCTGCCACCCGTGGGCCGGCGGCCAGGCCGGGGACGGCTGGGCCGCGCAGGGCAACATCCTCGCCGGCCCGCAGGTCATCGACGCGATCCGGGACGCCTGGCTGGGCGGGGCGGAGCTGCCCTTCCCGCAGCGGCTGCTGGCCGCGCTGCACGCCGGCGACCGGGCCGGCGGTGACCGGCGCGGCCGGCAGAGCGCCGGCCTGCTGGTCGTGCAGCGGCACGGCGGGTACGCCGGCACCGATGACACCCTGGTCGACCTGCGGGTGGACGACCACCCCGACCCGGTCACCGAGCTGAGGCGGCTGCTCGACACGCACACCATGCTCTTCGGCAAGCCCGACCCGGCCACCCTGCGGGATCTCGCCGGCCCGCTCGCCGACGAGGTGGCCGCGCTGCTGGCCGCCGCCGGCCACCCGGTCGACGCGGCCGGCCTGGACGACGCGCTCGCCTCCTGGGCCGGCGTGGAGAACCTGGAGGAGCGCCTCGTCCCCGGCCGGATCGACCCGATCGTCCTGGACCACCTGCGCCGCACCGCCCCGGCCGCACGCACCGTCCCGGTCGCACGCGCCAGCGGCTGACCCGCCCGCCGGTGGTGCCCGGTTCAGCCGCCGAAGGACAGCCAGCGCAAGCCGGCCCGGTCGACCAGCATCGCCTCGCGGTCGGTGAGCGCGGCCCGTCCGGTCGCCTTGCGCACCAGGGTCAGCGCATCCCAGCCGAGCCCGTCGGGCACCGGCCGGCCGCCGGCCAGCAGTCCCGCGACCACCTCGGCCGCCGCCGGGGTCAGCCACGGCCGCCGGTGCAACGCATCGGCCAGGTCCAAGCCGTGCACACCGACCTCCACCACTCGGGTACGCAGGAACTCGGTGAGCGTCATCGCATCGCCGTGCCGGGTACGCACCAGCCGTCCCGGCGGCTGCCCGGCCACCGCCGCGTCGGCAGCCCGCCAGGCTCGCGCGAAGCCGTCGGCCACCTCGCCGACGCCGGGCAGCTCCCGCGCCTCCTGCCGGGCGCCGTCGATCCGCGCGCTGTCCACCTCCGGGGTGAACTTGGCCGCCCCGAAGTAGTCGGCCGCGTCCACCTCGGCCCGCTCGGGGGCCGGCGCGGCGAGCATGTCGACGAGCCGCCCCGCGCCGGTACGCACGTGCGCGAGCAGGTCACGGACGGCCCAGGGCGGGCAGGGCGTGGGCCGGTCCAGGTCCGCCTCGTCGAGGCCCCGCAGCACCTCCTCCAGCCGCTCGCACTCGTCCCGGAAGGCCGCGCGTACCGTGTCCATCCACCAAATCCCCGTCCGATCCGTCCCGGCCGGGCCAGCCTGCCACCCGCCGTTTCGTCGCCCCACCGCCGGGTACGCGCCACCGGACGAGGAGAGGGGGCGCCGAATGGCCGGCATCATGCTGCGGAGCACCGCGTTCACCGACCACGACCTGCTGCCGGGACGCTTCTCACGGGAGGGCGGAAACATCTCGCCGCCCCTGGAGTGGTCTCAGGTCCCCGACACGGCCGGCGAGCTCGTCCTGATCGTCGAGGACCCGGACGCCGGGAAGACGCCCTTCCTGCACTGGCTGGTCACCGGAATCTCGCCCTTTGCGGGCGGGGTCGCCGAGGGCGCCGTGCCGGAGGGGGGCCGGGAGTGGCCCAACGACTTCGGTACGACCGGGTGGGGCGGTCCGCACCCACCTGCCCACGAGGACCCGCACCGGTACTTCTTCCGGCTCTACGCCCTGGAGCGCCCGCTGGAACTGCCGCAATCGCCCCAGGCCACCGACGTGCACAATGCACTCACCGACCGGGAGATCGCCAGCGGCACCATGGTGGGCACCTTCTACCGCTGATTCAACGCCGGTAGCGGGGCACCAGGCGGTGCACCATCGCGAGGACCAGCGCGGCCACCACGGCCATCGTTCCGACGATGCCGGCCGCGCTGCCCGCGTACCCGACGAAGAGCGGCCGGCGGGCGAGTTCGTCGGCGGGGACGTCGGATTGCCCGACCAGCCACGCCAGCGCGAGCCCGGACGCGACCAGCGCGAGCGCGCCGCCCACGCCGAGCACGGCGGCGGCGACCCGGTGCGCGTCGGCCGGCGAGATCGCCGCCCGTTCCCGCTGGAAGAACAGCAGCACCAGCCCGGCGACCGCCGCCCAGGCGCCCACCAGCAGATACGCGGCGACGGCGTCGCTGGGCCGGTGCCAGCCGGCGGAGAGGGTGCCCACCCCGGCCGCGGCCGCGTAGCCGGCGCCGAGGAACGCGCCCGGCACCCGTACCTTCGGGGGCAACACCAGGATCAGCGCGATCGCCACCGACGCGGCCACCGTGGTGTGCCCGCTGGGCAGGCTGTTGCCGGCCGCCGCGCGCTCCGGGTCGATGCCGAAGTCGGGGCGGGTCAGGTAGTGCTTGAGCAGCTGGGTGCTGACGTTGGCGCCGGCGATCAGCAGGGTGGCGGTGACGGCGAGGGCCGTCCGGTTGCGGATCAGCGCGATGAAGCCGATCACCGCGGTCGCCACCAGCAGGGACGCCACCGACATGGCGTTGAGGATGCGGTCCACCGGCCCGTCGATGCGATCGTGGCCGATCCGGCTGCCGGTCAAAGCGACCGTGTCGATCCACTGGCCGGACACGGTGTGCACGGCGATGCGCCACAGCACGATGAGCGCGACCGCGTGGGCCAGGGCCAGTACGACCAACCAGACCGCCGTCCAACCTCTTGCCGTTTCGCGCACCCGCACACCGTAACGGCCGGGCGGGGCCGGCGCTCGGTGGAGCGCGGCGGCGTCCGGTCAGGTTGGTTCGACGGGTGCAGGAGGTGGCGGGGTGGCCAGCTGGCGGTGAGCTGGCTGGTGATCCGGCGTTCTTTTCCGGCCGGGCATTCGGGGCTGCGCATCCGGCTCCGGCGTCCGATGCGGACGGAGGGCGGGAGACATTAAAAGAGAGGCCGCCACGGGGGGAGCGGCCTCTCCTGGTGATGTACGTTACTCCGTCGCGGGCCGTGGTGTGATCCCGTGGCGCCCCGATTTTCACGGGTGTTTTCGCGGCAAGTTCGTCTACGGGCGCAAGGATGCGCCGGTCCGTCCGCTGCGTCGACCGGACGGACCGGCCCACCCGGCCTGAGTGTGGGATTCAGGCCTTCCGCCGATCGGGCTGGCGTTCCCCTTCAGCCCGATCGGTCTCCGCCACGGGTGGGCCGGCCACCCGTGGCGGAGTCGTCATCTCACCCGGCCGGGAAGTAGGTGCCGTAGTCGGCGTACGCCATGGCGACGTCTGCCTGGGCCCAGAACCGGTGGTAGTTGAACGTCGGCGCGGGCCCGCCCTTCAGATACGCGTCGACCTTGGGCCAGTCCGGGTCGTTCTTGTAGAACGACCGGATGTCGAGGAAGCTCTTGCCGGCGGCGATGGCGTCCCCGTTGGGCATCTTGCCGGTCCAGCCGGACGGGATGTAGAGGCCCTGGCCGGTGCTGGCGTTGTAGACGTCGTCGAAGCGGTCGTAGTCCGTCCGGGTCTCCGGCCGCGAGACGCCCTTGCTGTCGGCGGCCGCGGTCAGCGCGTCGAGCAGCCCCTTCGCGGTGTTCTTGGCAGCGGTGTTGCCGGACTTGGCCGCGTACGCGATCAGGGTACGGATGTAGGCGGCGGCGACGCCGACGTCTTGGCCGCCCTTGGTCACCGTGACGTGCAGGTTGGTGTTCGGCTGCGGGTTGGCCGGGTCCCAGTTGGTGGGCTGGCCACTCCACTGCAGGTCCGACGGGATCGACCAGTTGGTGCCCACCGTGGTGTTGGCGATGGCCCAGGGCACCCACTTGTCCAGCAGCGCCTTGGCCTTCGTGTTGCCGGTCTGCAGGTACAGCTCGGCGATGCGCTGCATCGACCACGCCTGCATGCCGAACCACTGGTTGGACGGCGGGTCCCGGTAGACCGGGGCGACGTCGTAGAACATGCCGTAGAAGGTGGCGGTGCCGGCCGGCGGCTGGGAGTAGCTGCCGTCCCAGCTGTTGGTGGCGCCACCGGCGATGCCGCCCTCGGTGGACTGGAGCCAGGTGTAGAACTCCAGCTGCCGGTCGAAGCTCTTCTGCCAGTCGGCGACCGCGGTCGGCGACTGCGGCTTGAGCTCGGGCACGTTGGTCAGCGCCCAGGCCGCGAGCGGGTTCTGGTAGCCGAAGTGGTTGTGGCTGGAGCCGATCCGCCAGGACCAGTTCTGCGACGTGTCGTACGCGCCACCCCAGGCGTAGTACCAGGACAGCAGGTAGTGCGCCGAGTCCCGCCCGTTGCCGGCGGGGCAGGTGGTCGGGCCGACGCAGTTGCCGATCTTCTTGAAGTACTTGTCGAACAGCGAGTACCGCAGGTAGTCACCCATCTTGGCGGCCTTGGCCACGGTCGCCGCGACGTCGGCCTGCTTGCCCTGCGCCTTGGCCCAGGTCAGCGCCCAGTACGCGGCCTGCACGGCACGGGCGTCGGCGTCCGGAGCGTTGGTGTACTTCCACTGCTTGGCGGGGGCGTTGGCTTCCTTGATGAACAGGTCGAGGTAGCCGTTCGGGCCGCCGTGCTTGAACGTGTCGCAGGTCGGCTGCGGCACGGTCTCCCACACCGACTCCTGCGGGCCCCGCTGGAAGGTGTTGATGTACGCGGGCCGGGTGGTGCCGTCGCCACAGCGGCCGTAGCCGTACTTGTTGTCGACGTCGAGCAGCCAGTGCATGCCGTAGATGTCACCGGTGCCGTAGGTGGACTGCAGCTCCGAGCGCAGCGGGTCCTGGCCGACGGACACGTTCGGCTGCAGCTGCGACGGGTACTGGTTGGGCTGGTTGTACTCGGCCGCGTACTGCGGGGTGCCCGGGGCGCCGGCCGTCGGCTGGTCGGCGTGCGACGGGATGATGTACTTCTCCATTACCGTCCAGGCGTTGTTGAACGGGGCCCAGTTCTGGGTGACCCGGCCGTACTGCGCCTCCAGCCAGAGCCAGAAGCTGAACGCCTCCGAGGTGGTCTCGTGGCCGTGGTCGGGCGCCTCGACGATCAGCGTCTCGATCGAGTGGTACGGCACGCCCTCCGGGCTGAAGTACCCGGAGTTCTTGATCTTGCCGTACTGGTCGAGGAACTTCTGGATGTAGGCGTTGCCGCCGCCGGTGTCGGTGGCGGTGGCGGTGACCGACACCGGGGTGTAGCCGGTGGCGGAGGCGGTGATGGTGGCGGTGCTGCTGGTGTCGGCGTTCGCCGCCGCGGCGACGGTGATCGTGGCGCCGGTGCTCCAGTTGGACGGCGTCAGGGTCGCCGTGGTGGGCGAGACGGTGATGCCGGTGTTGCCGGTGCGGGTCAGCGTCACCGGCACGTTGCCGCTCGGTGCGGCGCTCAGCTTCAGGTTGAAGGTGGCGTTGCCGCCCTTGTTCACGCTGAGCGCGAGCGGGGTGGCCACCAGGGCCGGCCCGGTGGCGGGGTTGACCGTGAAGGACTTCTCGGCCACCGCGCTGGCGCCGAGGTTGTCGTACGCCTTGGCCTGCACGGTGTAGCTGCCGGCCGGCAGGCTGTCCAGCGTGTAGGCGTACGGGGCGGTGGTGTCGGTGTTGACCAGCAGGCCGTTGCGGTAGAACTCGACCTTGCTGATCGTCCCGTCCGGGTCGCTGGCGGTGGCGGTCAGCGGCACGCTCGCCGGCGCCACGAACGGCCCGGCCGGCACGCTGAGGGAGACCGTGGGCGGCTGGTTGGCGACGGTGCCGTTGCAGGTGACCCCGTTGAGGGTGAACGAGGTGGGCTTCGGGTTGCTGCCGGTGTGCGAGCCGTTGAAGCCGATGTTGGTCGTGGTGCCGGTGCCGAGGCTGCCGTTCCACGTCTCGTTGGTCGCGGTCACCTGGTTGCCGGACTGGCTCCACTTGGCCGACCAGCCCTGGACCACCTGCTGGCTGCTGGTCGGGAAGGTGAACTTCAGGGTCCAGCCGTTGACCGGGTCGCCGAGGTTCTTGAGGTCGATGTTGGCGGTGAAGCCGTTGTTCCAGTCGTTCGTCACGTACGTCACGTCGCAGGACGGGGCGGCCTGCGCGGCGCCTGCCGGCAGGGTCACCCCGCCGATGGCGAGGACGGTGGCGGCGACCATCGCCGTGCGGCGACGTCTGGCCATGAGTCTCATGTGCGCGGTGTCTCCTCGGACCGGGCCGGGACCGCACGGCCCCGGCGGGGCGCTTCCACGCGTCGACGGGCGTACGCGGGGCGACGGAAGCGCCCGGGAAGGTGGTCGACCCGGCCGTGCCGGGGATCGGGGTGCCGCACCGGGATGACCGGGTGCCCTCGGCGACCCACGCTCGCGTGAGCTGGCTCTGCGTCGCGGTTGATTGAGAGTCTGACATGGAAGCGCTCCCATCACAACGTCGCCGCCGCTCAGGCACGTCCATGTTTCGATCTCGTTTAGGGGCTTTCACAAACCCGTGACGGGCATTACAGTCGCAAGCATCGCCGATGGGAGCGCTTCCATCGATCGAGATGCAAGTCCGAGTTCGCTGGGGAACCCCCGTGTCCCCAGCGCACCAGCCCAAGAGGCTGACGGCGGGCCAGCCCGGACGCCGCCGTCAGCCATCACCCACCGGCTTGGAGGGAGGTGGAACCAGAGCCACTCGCGTGGCCCGGCTCCCGCGCGACACGTACGACAGAACCCAATTCCACTCGTGCGTGTGTGCATCGCTAGTGGGGACGGGGGTTGCCCTCCCCCGTCCCCACACACTAATCCCCCGTTGTCGACGGGAAAAGAGGCCGACGGGAATGGCGCGACACGCCTCCCGGCCGGCCTCCTTTCGCTATCTGCCCGCCTCGCCGCTCGCACCGCCCCGCGAGCGACACCCACCCGCTCACTCACCTCCGGCCGCCCGCCAACCGAACCGCATTTTCGCCGCGGTCCGCCCAGGAGACGCGGCCGGCCCCGCCTGGCCTATGCTGGGAGCGCTCCCGGCCCCAGGGTGGCCAGTCACTCCGAGGAGATCATCCATGTCGCTACTCACCCGACGGCGCCTGCTCCGCCGCGCCGCCCTCTCCGCGACCGCCGCCGGCGCGGCCCGTGTCGGGCTCCCCGGTGCCGTCGCGGCCGGGACCGCCGCGGCCGCCGCCGCTGTCGCCGGCTGCGACGACACGCCCGACCCCGCCCCCGACGGCGACGGGCACGGGCCGTTGCGCTTCCCGCCCGACTTCGGCTGGGGCGCGGCCACCTCGGCATACCAGATCGAGGGCGCGGCCAAGGAGGACGGCCGGGGCGAGTCCGTCTGGGACACCTTCAGCCACACCCCGGGACGGACCCGCAACGGCGACACCGGCGACGTCGCCGCCGACCACTACCACCGGTACGTCGAGGACCTCGACCTCATGCGCGGCCTGGGCCTGCGCAGCTACCGGTTCTCCATCTCCTGGTCCCGCATCCAGGCCGACGGGTCCGGCCGACCCAACCAGCGCGGCCTCGACTTCTACCGCCGCCTCGTCGACGGGCTGCACGAGCGCGACATCGCCCCGATGGCCACCCTCTTCCACTGGGACCTCCCCCAGGCCCTTCAGGACGCCGGCGGCTGGGAGAACCGGGACACCGCCGAGCGCTTCGCCGAATACGCCGACATCACCTTCCGCGCCCTCGGCGACCGGGTACCGGTCTGGCTGACCATCAACGAGCCGAAGACCGTGGTGCAGAACGGCTACCTGTGGGGGCACCACGCGCCCGGCCACCAGGACCCGGAGGCGGCGTACCTGGTCGCCCACCACCTCCAGCTCGCCCACGGCCTCGCCGTACGCGCGCTGCGCGCCACCGGCGCCAAGACGCGCATCGGCCCCGCGCTCAACCTGCACCCCTGCTACCCGGCCGACAACACCGCCGAGGCGGCCACGGCGACCCGGTTGTACGACGGCTACGAGAACCGGCTCTACCTGGACTCGATCCTCAAGGGCGCCTACCCGCAGGACGTGCTGGCCGACCTCGGCCCGGACAGCCGGATGGTCCGGGGCATCCGCGACGGCGACCTGGCGATCATCTCCAGCCCCGTCGACCTGCTCGCCGTGCAGTACTACACGCCCATCTACGTCACCGGCCAGGGCGACACCGTCAGCAAGTGGCCCACCTCAGAAGCGAGCTGGCAGCAGATCTACCCCGAGGGGATGTACGACATCCTCACCCGGGTCACCGGCGACTACGGCCCGATCCCGCTCACCATCACCGAGAACGGGCTGCCCTGCCCGGACGACCTCGCCGCGGACGGCACCGTCGACGACGCCGCCCGGATCGACTTCCTCCGCGACCACTTCGCCGCCGCCCACCGGGCCATCCAGGACGGCGTACCGCTGGAGAGCTACCACGTCTGGTCGCTGCTGGACAACTTCGAGTGGAACGAGGGATACCAGCAGCGCTGGGGTCTGGTCTACGTGGACTACCCGACGCAGCGCCGGGTGCTCAAGCGCAGCGCCCACTGGTATCGCACGGTCATCCGCAACAACGGGCTGTAGCGGGCCCTGCGCGGCCCGGCCGGGGCGCTGCGCCGGCCGGGCCGTCCCCGCTCAGCGGGGCAGCGCCTGCTGCAGCTCCGCCCTCAGCGCGGGGGTGAGCATCTCGCCGGCCTGCTTGGCCAGGCGCGCCATCTCGTAGCCGACCACGCCGATGTCGGCCTCCGCGCCCGCCAGGGTGGCCAGGATCGAACCGTCCCGGATCTGCATCACCAGGAAGTAGCCCCGGCCCATCTCCACCACCGTCTGCTTGACGATGTCCCCGTCGAACATCTGGGCCGCTCCCGAGGTGATGCTCATCAGACCGGAGGTCACCGCGGCGAGCTTGTCCGCGTGGTCGCGGGGCAGATGGGCGGAGATCGCCACCAGCAGCCCGTCGGAGGAGACCACCACCGCGTGCGCCACCCCCGGGACCCGCTCCGCGAACGCGTTCACCAGCCAGCTCAGGTCACGTGCCTCCTGGCTCAACACCGTCACTGTTGTTGTCCCCCTTCGCTGCGTACGCCGGCGGGCGGCATGAACATCTCTATGGTCTCGTCGGCCTCGGCCCGCCGCACCCCGCCGTAGAAGCGGGCGAGCATCCCGCCGACGGCCTCCGGGTCCGGGTCATGGCGCGGGACCAGCTCGGCCGGACGGCCCGGCCGGGTGGCCGGGGCGAGCTGGGCCATCGGCACGCGTACCGGCAGGCCCCGCTCGTTGATCCCGGCGGTGACCGGCGTCGTGGCCGGCGCCGGGGTCACCCCCCGCACCGGAGACGACGGGCCCCGACGGCTGAACCAGCCGCCCCCGACGGTCGGCGATCCGGCCGCCGGGGCCAGCACGTCCTCGGCCCGGACGGGAACCCGGCGGACCTGCCGCGGCACGGCCGGCGCAGGTCCGGCCGGCACCCCCGGGTGAGCCGCCGCCGACCGGACCTCCGGACGACGGCCCGCCACCGGCACCTCGTGCGCCGCACGCGGGTCGGCGGCGCGGGACGCCGCCGCGACCTGGGCGATCCGCATCCGCGGTGAGGCCGGCAGATCCCGCCCGGCGGCGGGCGGCGGGGCCAGCAGCGCGACGGGCAGCCGGATCGCGGCCACCAGGCCCTCGTGGCCGCCGCTCAGCCGCACCTCGACCCCGTGCCGGGCGCCCAGGTGACTGACCACGAACAGGCCCATCCGCTCGGAGGCCGCCACGTCTGCCGCCGGCGGGGCGGCCAACAGCGCGTTCGCCTCCGCCATCGCCGCCGGGCTCATCCCGAGCCCCTGGTCGACGATCTCCACCAGCGCGCCCCTACTACTGTCGGCCCGCACGATGACCCGCACCACAGTGTCCGGTCGGGAGAAGGCGGTGGCGTTCTCCAACAACTCGGCGAGCATGTGCACCAGGTCGCCGACCACGTGCCCGACGACGTGCACGTCGGCGGCGGATTCGTGGCGGACCCGCTGGTACTGCTCGATCTCGGCGCTCGCCGCGAGCAGCACCGCGCCCAGGCCGACCGGCCGGTTCCACCGCCGGCTGGACTCCGTGCCGGCGAGCACCAGCAGGCTCTCGTCGTTGCGCCGCATCCGGGCCGCGAGGTGGTCGAGCCGGAACAGGTTCTGCAGCTGGTCCGGGTCGCCCTCCTCGCGTTCGAGCTCGTCGAGGAGTTCCAACTGCCGCTCGACCAGCACCTGGCTGCGCCGGGCCAGGTTGACGAACATCGCGTTGACGTTACGCCGCATCAGCGCCTGCTCGACCGCGACATCCACGGCGCTACGGTGCACCGCCACGAACGCCTCCGCCAGCTCGCCGATCTCGTCCCCTGCACGGACCACCGCCGGCGGCACCTCGATCGCGCCCGCCCAACGGTCCATCACGCGCAGCCGGTCCAGGGTGTCCGGCAGCTCGACCTGCGCGATCCGCAGCGCCTGGCCACGCAGCAGCCGGATCGACCGGGCGACGGAGCGACCGACGAGCAGTGAGATCAGCACGGCGACCAGCAGCACCGCGACAACGCCGCCGACCACCAGCAGGGTGTCCCGCAGCTGCCGGGCGCTGGCGTCGTCGGCCCGGCGTACGGCGTCGTCGAGCACCTCGCTCTCCAGCTCGCGCAGCAGCACCTGCCGCTGCTCACTGGCCGCCCACCACTCTGGTGCGGCCAGCAGCGCCGGCTGGGTGGTGGCCGTGGGCAGGGTCTGCTCCTCCAGCGTGGCGGCCGACACGAACGCCGGATCCCGCGTCGCCCGGGCATAGCGGCTGACCTGTTCGGCGGTCGCCACGACCCGGAACGCGCCCAGCGCGGTGAGCTGTTGGGCCCGCAGGTCGGTCAGGGTGGCCTGATCATCGACCTCGTACCGGCCGGCGCGGGAGGCCGCGTACAGCTCCGCCCGGATCCGGGAGGAGAGCTCCTTGACCCGGGCGAGCTGCACGTAGCGCAGCACCGCGTCGGTCAGCGCCTGCTGGTCGTCCCCGGGCGAGGGCTCGGCCAGCAGGTTGAGCAGGGTGGCGATGGCCCGGTGGTAGTGGTTGAGAATGGTGTCGCTGCTGAGCACCGCCGGCGGGATCGTGGGGCGGATGTAGATGACCTGGTCGTACGCCTGCAGGACCTCCGAGTACGCGACCCGCCAGCCGGCGTCGGCGTCAGCGAGCGGCTCGGCGGCCCTCCGCAGGTCGGCCAACGCCTGGTCGGTGGCGGCCTGCAACGGCGCCAGCGTGGCGATCGCCGCGTCCCGGTCGACGCCACCGCCCGACCGGCGCAGCGCGGCCAGCTCACCGGCGGCGCGGTCCCGCTCCTGCTGCAGCCGGTCCACCAGGCCGGTGATCTGCCGGCCGACGCCGACCTGCTCGGCGAAGCCGCTCAGCACCGTGGTCCGCCCCACCAGCCCCCGGGCCTGCACCCCGGCCAGCGTCAGGAACGCCAGCGACGGGATGACCAGCACGGTGGCGAGCTTGGTGCGCATCCGCCAGTCCCGCAGCCGGAAGGCCGAACGCCGCCGGTGGGGCACCACCCGATCGTCGAACCGGCTCCGGCGCGGGTACGAGGCCGCCCCGCGACCCGGGTCGGGACCTGCCCCCACACCTGCCTCCTCGGCCCCCTCGACTTGACCATGATGGGAGCGAGGTCCATCCAACCAGGCCAGTGGGCGGTGTCAACGGGTCGAGCGGCCGTACAAACAGGAACATCAACGCGGCGGGGTGCCGGCTACGGTGTTCGGCGCATCCGATTCATCCGTCCGGCCGATGCCCCGCAGGTGCGCCGCCTCGGCGATCCGACCCAGCGCGACCAGGGCCGCGCCGGTCCCCCCGACCTCCGGATTGTGCTGGTATCGCACCGTACGTGGTGCCAGCTCGTCGGCGAACGCCCCGCGCCACCAGGCGGAGGCGGCAATCGCGCCGCCGCCCAGCACCACTTCGGTCGGGCGGTCCAACCCGGACTCCAGCACGGCGAGGTCGTCGGCGACCAGCCGGCACAGGCCGGTCATCAACCCGGCGAGGATGTCGACGGCGGTGGTGCCGAAGCTCAGCGCGTGCAACTCGCCGGAGCCGGCGGGCGCGACGCCGGGCGGCCGATCACCGCCGAACCGGACGTTGGCCCGAACCCGCAGGCCCTCGGACGCCCGGGCCAGGGCGGCCTCGAGCTCGGCGCCCGCGGGCAGGCGCAGCTCCCGGGTGGCCCACGCGTACAGATTCCCGCCGCTGGAGTACGCCGCACCGGTCACCACGTGCTCGTGGTCGACCCGGTAGCGCCAGAGATGCTCGGCCAGGGGCGGCAGCTCCGCCCCAGCCGGAGCCGCCCGCAGCAGGCGCACCGCGGCGGAGGTGCCGACGGTCACCGCGGCCCGCGACGGATCGACGCAGCCGGAGCCGACGTTGGAGGCGGCGCCGTCGCCCACCGGGGCGGCCCAGCGGGCCTCCGCCAGCTGCGGCCAGCGCCGGGCGAGCTCGGGGCAGAGCCGGCCGTGCCACCGCTGCGGCGCCAGCGCCGGCAGCTCCGCGGGGCGCACCCCGGCAAGCTCGCACGCCTCGGCGTCCCACGTCAGCCGGCGCAGGTCGAGCAGCCCCGCGCCCGAGGCCATCGACACGGACATCGGCGCGTCGTCGAGCAGCGCACCGAGCACATACTCGACCAGCCCCACGAAACGGGCGACCCGCCCGCCGGTCCGCTCCCGCAGCCAGGGCAGCCGGACCGTCCAGAAGCAGCGGTGCCACCACGCCCCGGTGCGCTGGTGGAAGGCGTCGGGATCGGCCGGCCCCGGGGCGCCGGCGGGCGGCTGCGGCCGGGTGTCCAGCCAGGTCAGCACCGGGCCGAGCGGCTCGCCGTCGCCGCCCAGCGGCAGCACCGAGTGCCACTGCGCCGAGATCGCGACCAGCGCCACGTCGCGCAGGTGACCGCCCTCGGCCAGCTCGTCCAGGCACTGCATCAGGCAGGCGAGGTAGCCGGGCCCGTCCAGGGTGCCGGTGCCGTCGTCGCTGGTGACCGGGTGCACCTTGCGACGGGCCAGCGCGCCGGGGCGCGGGGTGGCGTCCGCGTCCAGCACGAGCCCCCGCACGGAGGAGGTGCCCAGGTCGAGAGCGAGAATGTCCATCCCGGGTCAAGTTACCCGCCGGGAGCGACGCCGAGGCCAACATCCGGGTGCGTCGGAGGTGGGAGTGGGGAACGCAGTGGCCGCACCTGCGAAAGTCGGCCTCCCGCCCGACCAGATGACAGCGAACCGTGCGGGGCCTGAGCCATGCCGGGCAGCCTTGGTGCGACGCCAGCGGGCGTCGGACAGGTCGGAGGGGTGGGGTCGTTCGGCCATACGATCACCTGGCCCCGCCGCCGTGCGCGGTGCACCGCCGGTAGGTGGATCGCACGACCGCCGGTAACCGGTTACAGTCCTCGAAGCGGATCAACCACGATCGCCAGGAGGTACCCGGTGACGAACGCCAGCGGACCCGCACCGTCTGACGCCCGGACCGATTGGGAAGCCCGCATCGCCCGCCGCAGCGACGAAGGCGACACGGCCGCGCTACCGGACCTGCCACCGCCGGCCATGCTCACCGCCACCCCCGGCCACGGACACGTCCGCCTCTCCTGGCAGCCCGTCGACGGCGCGGTCGGCTACCTGGTGCATCGTGCAACGCTGGACGGCGACCGGGCGTCCGGGCCGTTCACCCCGGTGGACCACCTCGGCGGAGACGTGCTCTCCGTGCCCGACACCTGGTACGTCGACACGACCGGCACCCCCGGCGAGCGGTACGCGTACGCGGTGGCCGCCGTCCCCGAGGTGACCGTGACCGGCGCGCTGAGCGACCCGGTCCCGGCGGCCGCCCTGCCAGCCGCCGATGAACCGCCCACCGTCACGCTGCACCTCGACGCAAGGGCTGCGGGCACCACCCTGCACCGGCCCTGGCAGCCGATGATCGGCAGCGAGCGGCTGTCCCAACTGCTCTGCCAGGACCGCTCCGGCGGCCGCGAGATCGGCACCGAACTGCTGGCCGCACTCCGCCGGGTCCACGACGAGATCGGCGTGACCACCGTGCGGGCACACTCGATCCTGCACGACGACCTCGGCGTCTACCGCGAGGTCGACGGCGAGCCGGTGTACGACTTCAGCCGGGTGGACCAGATCTACGACCTGCTCCTGGGCATCGGCATGACGCCGGTGGTGGAACTCGGGTTCATGCCCCACGACCTCGCCAGCGACCCGGACCGCACCGTGTTCACCTACCGCGGCATCATCTCCCCGCCGCGCGCCTGGGACCGGTGGTCCGGGCTGGTCCGGGCGCTGGTGGCCCACCTGCTCGACCGGTACGGCGAGCAGGTGCTCGGCTGGGACTTCGAGGTGTGGAACGAGGCCAACCTGGAGGTCTTCTGGAGCGGCAGCCGCGAAGAATGGATGCGGCTGTACGACGTGACCGCCCGCGCGGTCAAGGACGTCGACCCGCGGATCCCGGTGGGCGGACCCTCGTCGGCCGCCGCCGGCTGGGTGGACGCGCTGCTGGAGCACGCCGCCCGGTCCGGTGCACCCGTGGACTTCGTCTCCACCCACACATACGGCAGCCCGCCGCTGGACCTGCGGCCCACCCTGGCCCGCCTCGGCTTCCCCGACGCGCGGATCCTGTGGACCGAGTGGGGCGTCAC
Source organism: Micromonospora sp. SL4-19 (assembly GCF_047921475.1). Lineage (NCBI taxonomy): Bacteria > Bacillati > Actinomycetota > Actinomycetes > Micromonosporales > Micromonosporaceae > Micromonospora > Micromonospora sp. SL4-19. Next base: position 22,888 of record NZ_JBLROB010000009.1, on the reverse strand, counting down.
CCCCACCCACTTCCACCCGGTCAACGACGGCACCTCGGCCGCCACCTTCCTGCTCACCGGCATGCGGTCCGCCGCCGGCAGGGTCGACGCGCTGTCCTACTGGGTGGCCAGCGACCACTTCGAGGAACTCGGCCGGCCGCCGAGGCTGCTGCACGGCGGCTTCGGCCTGCTCACCGTCGGCGGCATCGCCAAGCCGCGCTACCACGCCCTGCGCATGCTCGCCCAGCTCGGCGAGACCGAACTGCCCGTACGGGCCGCCGGCGACGGCGCCGACGGCCTGGTACGGACCTGGGCCAGCCGGCGCGCCGACGGCAGCCTCGCGATCCTGGTCTGGGTGGCCACCCTCGACCAGGACAAGCGGGACGGGGACCGGGCGCTAACCCGGCGGATCAGGTTGGTCGTCGACGGCGCGGCAGGCCGGCCCGCCCTGGTCTCCCGGCTCGACCGGGAGCACGGTGACATCACCACCCTCGCCGACCGGCTGGGGGTCGCCGAGTGGCCGACCGACGAGCAGTGGATCGCGCTACGCGCCGCCGACCAACTCCCGACGGAGAAGATGCAGCCGGCAGCCGAGGCCGGGGCCGCGGTGATCGAACTGGAGGTGCCGCAGCCCGGGGCGGTGCTGGTCGAGGTCTCCAGCTCCTGAGGCGGGCAGGGGTTCCGCTGGGAGTTCGACACCGAGGACAAGGCGCTCGAACTCCTCGACGTCGTGCGGGATCCCGTACACGATCCGGAACCGACCGCTCGTCAGGGCTCCTCCCCGCGGTCACGGCGCAGCACCGTCAGGGTGGCCGCATCGGCGGGTTCGACCACGGTGAACCGGAAATCGGCGGGAATGCCCGCGGCGAACAGCCGGTCGCCCTCTCCGACGACGGTCGGGAAGGTGATCAGCCGATACTCGTCGACGAGGTCGGCCGCGGCCAGCGCATGCACCAATCTCAGGCTGCCGATCACGACGATGTCGCGCCGCGTGCGCTCGTCCGTGACCCAGGCCACCGGGTCGCCGTCGATCGCCGCCGAGTTCGACCAGGCGGTCGCGTCGATGCCGGTGCGGGTGGCTACGCGCTTGGCCACCGCGTTCATCAGCCGGGCGAAGTCCCCGTCGCGGCGCGGCCAGAGCCGGGCGAAGTGCTCCCAGGTCCGCCGGCCGTAGAGCTGGACGCCCTGCTCCATCCGCGCACCCAGGCGGAACTTGTCGTCGCTGACCGGACCCGGGCCGTAGCGGAACGCCCAGCCGCCGTGGCCGGTCCCCCAGCGCCCGTCGGGGTCGGAGACCACGCCGTCGAGCGTGGAGAACTGGATGACGATGACATCGCCCATCGCCGGCTCCCTCCTGCCGTGGCGGCTCCCGTCCGGCCGCCCTCACCCGACACTTACCGGGGCCGTGCGTCGAACTCATCGCTGCCCGGCGCGGAAATTCCGGTCGTGGTCCGGCGTAGGCTCGCCCGCGTGGCTGGGGCGACGACACGGGACTGGGACGAGCAGCACGAGGCCTTCCGTGGTGACCTGCTGGCACACTGTTACCGGATGCTCGGCTCCGTCGAGGAGGCCGAGGACCTTGTTCAAGAGACGCTGTTGCGGGCATGGCGGGCGGCCGACCGGTACGACCCGCAACGAGCATCGCTGCGCACCTGGCTGCACCGGATCGCCACCAACGCTTGTCTCACCGCGCTGGAGGGACGGGCCCGGCGGCCGCTGCCGAGCGGGCTGGGCCCGGCCGGCGACGACCCGCAGGCGCCGCTGGTGCCGAGCCTCGACGTCCAGTGGTTGCAGCCGTTCCCGGACGCGCGGCTCGGTGATCCCGCCGAAGCCGCCCAGCAACGCGCGGGGCTGCGGCTGGCCCTGGTCGCGGCGCTGCAGGTGCTGCCCGCGCGACAGCGCGCGGCGCTGGTCCTGCGCGAGGTGCTCCAACTTCCGGCCGCCGAGGTGGCACAGGCCCTGGGCAGCAGCGTGGCCTCGGTGAACAGCAGCCTGCAGCGGGCGCGGGCCACGCTGCGGGCCGCCGGCCCGGTGCTCGAGGAGCTGCGCGAGCCCGCCGACCCCGACGAGCGTGCCGTGGTCGAGCGTTACCTGGCGGCGTTCGAGGCAGCCGACGTGCCCGGCCTGGCCAGGCTGCTGGCCGACGACGTGGTGCTGGAGATGCCGCCTGTGGCGCTCTGGCTCGTCGGCCGCGCGCGCTACCGCGAGTTCATGGAGCGGGTCTTCGCCATGCGCGGGCCGGGCTGGCGCCTGCTACCCGTGCAGGCCAACGGGAGCCCCTCCCTGGCGGCCTACGCCCCGGACCCGGCCACTCGAGGAGTCCGGGCGCACTCGCTCCAGGTATTCGCAGTGACCGGCGGCCTGATCCAGCGCTGCGTCACGTTCGCCGACCCGGCGATTTTCGACCTATTCGGACTTCCGGCCGCTCCGCCCGATCGCGCACCAGACATCAAACGACAGCACGAACCCGGCCTGCCTAGAAGGTCATCCGGCTGATGCCGAAGCATCAGTGTGTGAGGGATGCGTTGGGAAGCTTCGATAATTCGTTGCTCGCTTGTTGGAGGCGGCCGTCCGGCACGCACTCGGCGCGGCGGGTGCGGGTCCGCTCCAATAGCAGCGGGTGAAGGGGATAAATGGCTTGCACAGGCGCCGGGCTGATAGTTTGACTGCTCGCCATGCCTTTCCCCTCACCGATCTTCGTCGCGGGTACGGGTCGTTCGGGAACGTCACGCATCGCCGACATCATCGGCGAACATCCGCTGATCCATCGGATTCCCATGGAGACCCGGTTTCTCATCGACCCCGGTGGCCTGCGGGACCTGGCCGACGCGCTCACCGATCGATACGACCCCACCGTCGGTGAGGACGCCCTGCACCGGCTGAGCGACTTCCTCACCGTACGAGTGCCCGGCCGGCGCGACGATCGCGGTAAAACCGTTCCCGAGCTGGTCGGCCAGCGGCGCTACCGGGACGCGGTGCAACAGCTCTGGCCGCAATTGATCGCGTACACATACGACGAACCTGCGCCCGCGGAAGGCTTCGGGAACGCCGACCGGCCTGCCGGGCCGTTCGAGCCGCTGAGCCGCCGGCGGATACTTCCCAGGTATTTCAGCGACCGGGGCGAACTGCTCGGAATCTTGCGGGGCCTGATCGACACCATGTTCGGCGGAGCAGCCGCCGACGCTGGCAAGCCGACCTGGTGCGAGAAGACACCATTCAACCTGCTGTGCATGGAGTTCCTCTGGGAACTGGTCCCCGAAGCGACCATCGTGCACATCAAGCGTCACCCGGTCTCGGTGCTCGCATCCCACCTGGCCCAGCCATGGGCGCCGCCCACCGTCGACGGCGCGCTCGCCTACCTCAAGCCGGTCTACCACCGATGGCTCACCTGGAAGAACACGGCCGACCTGACGGGCAGGCGATACATTGAGGTGAAAGCAGAAGATCTCGCAGCCGACTGGCCCGGGCAGCGCCGCGCCCTGTTCGAACGGCTCGACGTCGACGACTTCGCCACCTCTTCAACGTTTCAGTCTCACAAGCTGACGAACCGCAACGACCAATTCGACGACGAAACCCGCGAGTTCATCGAAGAAGCACTCGGCAAGGTCATCCCGGCCATGGGATATGAGTGACGGCCCTGGCTCCACCTTGACGACGCCGCGTCGCGCCCCTCGAGCGCCCGGTAAACGCTGCTTCAGCCGAACCGCACCGCAGACCACCCGTTCCTAAATTTCCGGCCGTCTTTTGAGCCCGCGCTTATGGGCGGGTGCGCGCTTCTGCCGCTGATCGAGCGTCACAGGCCGTGACCGGTCTGCCCTGTGCTTCAGCTTCCGGTACTGCCGAGAAGAGTGCGCTGTTTCAGCAGTCGGGCACCAGGACCTTACCCGGTGCTGCGGCTGGCGTTATGGTCCAACGGTGGAGATCGTGACTCGCGCCGAGAAGCCTGATTTGCAGGACATGGCCGCTGTCGTGTTCAAGGAACGCTGGCCGGAGTTCATCTTCCACGACGAGGTTCCCAAGAAGTACATGGATCGGGTCGAGGAGTACTTCGGCCGCTTCGACATCATGGTGCTCGACCATGGAACAGTGGTCGCCGGGGGGTGGGGGGTGCCAATTCCGTGGAGCGGAGCCGCCGACGGTCTGCCGTCGGGTTATGACGGTGCGCTCGTCCGGGCTGTGGAGACACGGGAGGCCGACATCCCGGCCACGACGCTGAGCTTCATGGCGGTTGCCGTCGGATCGTCGCATGACAAGCGTGGTCTCGCCACTGCCGTCCTTGAAGAGTTGACGCGTCGGGCTCTCGAGGAGGGCCTCGTGCACGTCATCGCTCCGCTGCGCCCGACGTGGAAGCATCGGTACCCGACTGTTCCGATGGACGAATACGCCGGGTGGGTACGTTCCGACGGGCTGTCGATTGATCCGTGGATCCGCACCCATCAACGCATGGGTGCACGGGTGCTCGGCACGGCACCGAGCTCGATGGTGATCGAGGGCACCGTCGCGCAATGGGAGAGCTGGACGGGGATGGTCTTCCCCGTAACGCGAGAATATGTCGTCCCCGATGCGCTCAACCTCGTCCGGATCGACCGCGAGAAGGACTGCGGTGTCTACATCGAGGAGAACCTTTGGGTTCAGCATCGCTGAACCCAAAGGCATCATCCGGACATCGACGATCGCTCGCGTGTACCTGGCCGAACGTTGACCTCGTCTTGTATGGTGCAAGGCCGCCGGCTCGGCGTGTTTCCGCCAACAGCCTCCAGGCCCGGCTAAGCACCCTCTACCCGCGGTAACTGCGCGGTTGTCGGTACGCCGGTGGATACTGCCCGGCATGGCGAGCTTCAAGGACCAGGACCTGACTGATGCCGAGTTCCGCGAGTGTGACTTGACCCGCGCTCGTCTGATCGGGGTGGTAATGCAGGACGTTGTGATCGACGGGCTGGTCACCAACCTGGTGGTCAACGGAGTCGAGGTGACGTCGTACGTCGAAGCCGAGCTTGACCGCCGGTATCCGGTGCGGCTGCTGCTCCGCTCAGCCGATCCGGCGGACCTGCTGCAGGCTGTCCGGCAGCTGCGGGCCGGCTGGGCGGAGACGATCGAGCGGCTGCGAGCGATGCCCAGGGGTTCGGAGCAGCAGCGCGTCGGCGGCGAATGGTCGGCGGTAGAGACCCAGCGCCATCTGGTGTTCGTGCACGACTCGTGGTTCCGCCGCTGCTGCCTGGGATCGACCGAGCCGTTCACCGCGATCGGGCTGGCGTCCGAGTTCGTCCCTGACCAGGAGGAGCAGGGCCTGGACCGAGCGGCGGCCCCCAGTCTCGACGAGGTGCTGGCCGCGCGAGACGTGCAAGGCGCTGAGCTAGAGCGTTGGCTGTCGACGGTGACGGCCGATCAGCTCTCGGCGCCCGCGCCAGTGCCGGCGGGCCCGGGTTGGCCGCCGTATGCCAGGGGAAAGTCGGTGCTGGAGTGCGTTCAGGTGGTACTGAACGAGGAGTGGGCGCACCACGGCTTCTGCGTTCGTGACCTCGATCTACTCGGATCATGACCCTCGCCACGAGGTTGCGTGCGACTAGCAAGGATTTCACTCTATGCCGCCGTCCGCGCCTGCTGATTAATCGAGAGCGGCCACTGTCGGTAGCTGACCTCTGAGAGAGGATTGGGTAACCGGGCAGTCTCTCTTCGTGCTCGGGTGAGTCGTCAGCGGGTACGTGCGAGTTCCTCGACGTCTGCCAAGGTGGCGACTTGGTCGCACTCTTCGGGTGTCAGTTTGTTGATCAAGGCCTTGGCTGCTTGGGCTTCCTTTGTGGTGGGCAGGGCACCGGCGACGAGGGCGGGCAGGCTCAGTTCGTAGCCGACTCGTGCCCGTGGGGTATACCGGGTGCGATTACGGGCGACGGCAAAGGAGACGCGAATGGCGTGCTCATTGCCGGCCAGCACGTTGGGCCGGTCGACCTCTCGGGCCCCGAAGCGCGTTCCGTGGTAGAAGGTGCACCGCTGACAGGTGGCCGGTCCCCTGGTGAGGGTGGATCCGCACTCCGTGCACGTCAGGCGGTCGAGCGCGGCGTCGGCGATGCGCCAGTCATGCTCGGCGGGACTGCCGACCACGAGCCACCCCAGGGCCGTCTCATCCGGCGAACCGGGCGCCACGTCCAGCTCGCTGAGCAGGCGCGCCCAGGCCAGGTCGAGCTGGGCCTCGATCTCGCCGATGGTCCGGGCCAGGGACGTGCTGCGCCATGCCCGTGTCGTGTCAACCATGTCGTCAAGCATCGCCCGTCAGCGGATGCCGGCATACCGGATCTGTTGCCCGGCCAGGCGTGCGGCCAACAGCCGGATCATCGCTACCTAGATGAAGTCCTCGGCGTGCGCGGTCGTGCGTTCGTAGTCACGGCACAACCTACGGCAGCGAGTCAGCAGCCGAACGTCCTCTCCACCACCCAGCGGCGGGGCAGTACCTGGAAGCCGGTCACGACGCAGACCAGCAACAGGCCTAGCGTGTCGACCAACAGATGCCGTTTGCGTCCCCGAACCTTCTTGCCCGCGTCGTAGCCGATCTGCTCGCCGCCGCTGGCGGACTTGCGGACTGGGCATCCAGCACCGCCGCCGACGGGACCGGATCACGGCCCTCGGCCTGGCGTACCTGCTCACGCAGCGCGTCGTGGATGGCATCCCACACCCCGCCGCGCTCCAGCACCGAAACCAGCGGTACGCCGCATCCCACGGCGCCAAATCATTCGGGACCAGCCGCCACGCACAGCCGGCGACCAGCACGTACAGGATCGTGTCGATGATCAACCGTGACCGAACTTCAACGGACGCCCGCCACTCCGGGGGCCCCGTACCGGTAAAACGAGCGGCGACCACCTCCCACATCGAGTCGGTCAGGGCACAGGGGTAGCGTCGGCGAACGTCATCCCCGCAACTGTTGTAAGTCGTCACAAACTCGCGACCTTGGCGGGGATGACCCATTCCTATCCAGTCGACACGCGCCGGCTCCGTTGATCGTCGTGCTCGCGCTGGCGCTGCTCGTCGCGGGAGCGCCCACTTTCCGTGATCTTGGTGCGGCGCAAGGGGCGTAGCGCCGTGGCCGGGCGGCCAGGCGGGCGCTATCCGCGGCAGATGGGGGCGACATGATGCCCGCAGGCGCCGAGCGGCGTCCCGTGCCGTCGAGGATTGGCGCGTACCGCATCACTGCGGCTTACCCCGTGCCCGGCGGAGTCGTGTTCTACGAGGCGAACGGATACTTCCTCGACGACGCCGGGTTTGCCTACCTGCCCGAAGGCCCAACTCCGGACCTGGAAACCCCCGACTTTGAGTCCCCGGCCTTCAAGCACCTCGGCGGTGCCTGGTACAGCTGGACCGCGAGCTGGTAGGCGAGGAACGCGAGGGCGAGCACCGGCCGTCCTACGCAACAGCATCCGCCTAGAAGATGAGCTTGCAGCCGTCTGGGCGAGCGGGCGTTCCCGAACATCCGCTTCTGCCGCTTCAGGTGGACTGGTGTTCATCGCCAGTGGTGACGCACGGTGATGTACGGCTATCTCTCCTGCTTCGGCCTCCAGTGTCGTACCTGCCGATCAACTCGTGGTGCGCGCCGCGGTGTCGGCCTCCCTGGGCCGTGCCCCAACCCGAGGGTCGGCGACTCGGCCGGCACCGTGGGCCGACGGACGTAGTCGGTCGGCGAGTGCTCAAGGATGGCGTCGATGACGCAGACTCGATAGAAGCCGACTACGACCGACAGCCGCCGCGACACCGTCGAGGGCTGGTACCGGCGTACATCTTGCAGCCAGCGCACGTACCGCTCGATGTCCACCCGCGCCGCAGCCAGGGGTCAAGGCCGTGGTCGACGCACCAACGGAGAAAGACTCGCAGGTCGGACTCGGCATGAACGCGAGTCTGGCCACGGTAGCGGCCCAGGGAGGCCGACACCGTACGCGGCAAAGGCGGCAAGGTCGTCCTCGTCCCGCTACCACCCGCAGTCGCCAGGGCCATCGACCGGGCCGTCGACGACCGCATCAGCGGGCCGATCCTGCGCAACAACCACGGTGGACGGATGGACCGGCACGCCGCCACCCGCCGACTCAAGCACCTCGCCCACGCCGCTGGGATCCGGATGCCGAGCATGCACCCCCACATGCTGCGCCACACCTTCGTGACCACGATGCTCGACGCCGGCGTCAGCCTCCGCGACGTGCAGATCGCCGCCCGCCACGCCGACCCGAGAACCACCATGCGCTACGACCGCGCCCGCAAGAACCTCGACCGGCACCCCAACTACATCCTCGCCGCGTACATGGCCTCCGGGACATAGCAAGCCCTCCCGGCTTTGCCGATGACAGCGCGTTGGAGTTCAGGCGCGGGGAACCCGCATCGCTTCCACCACCGCTGGGCCTAGAAGTTCGTGGGCGAGCGGAGGCATCTCCTCAGGCCGGAACCAACGGATCTCGTCATGTTCATCGGGAGCGACGTTTGTCGGTGTCCCCTCCCACTCGCCGACAAGCCAGGCGCTGAAGCGTACAGTTTCTTCTCCGCGGCCTGCGTCCAGCCGACACAGATGGATCGCGGAGCCTGTTGCTATCTGCACGCCCAGTTCCTCGTGCATCTCCCTGGTGAGCGCAGCCAGCTCTGTCTCGCCTGTCTCGATGTGTCCGCCGGGCAGATCCCACACGTCCGGGTAGGCGCGGCGGTTCGGACTTCGATGGACGAGTAGGACCCGACCTTCGCGAACCAGTGCCGCCGTCACGATCTCGTGCATGGGTTGGGATTGTGGCATGACCATCCGACCAACAACGTCCGCAACTGCCGCTGAGCCGGTGCTGCGGCTCATGTCGATCGTCACGGTTCCTACGCCGCTCCGCAGGCCATTGATCACAAATCTGGCGAGGGCGCCACATGCCGGCGATCTTGGCCCGGCTTACGCCACCAACTCCTCGCTGAGGGCCCATAGACGCGCGGCGGCCTCGGGGTCGCGGGCCAGGGAGCTTGGCTCGATCTGCTTGCCACGGAAGAAATAGCCTCCGGTGACCTCGGCCGCCTCCGGGGCGCTGGCCAGGTAGACCGGGGTGGCCGCGCCGGTCTGGACGGTACCCATGAAGGGCTTGGCGGCCGCGACGAGCAGCTTGGCGACGCCGCGGACCTCGCGGCCCAACTGGGTGCGGATGAGGCCCGGGTGCAGGCAGTTGGCCACCACGCCGGTGCCGGTCAGGCGCTTGGCCAGCTCGACTGTGAACAGGATGTTTGCCAGTTTCGACAGCGGGTAGCTCGGCTCGCCGCGGGCCAGTTCGTCCCACGGGATCTGCTTGGCCGAACTATGCGCATTGGACGACACCGTGATCACGCGGGCCGGCGCGCTGCCCACCAGCCGTTCCCGCAGCAGGCTGGTCAGCAGGAACGGCGCCAGATGGTTGACGGCGAACATGGTCTCGTAGCCGTCGACTGTGAACTGCCGCTTGAGCATGATCACACCGGCGTTGTTGTCGAGCACGTCAAGCCGGTGGTACTTCTCCAGCACCTCGGCGGCCAGCCGGCGCACTTCGGCCAGGCTCGACATGTCGGCCGTCAGGAGGTCCACCTCGGCGCTGGGCGCCCGACGCCGGATCTCCTTGACGGCCGCTCGCCCTCGCTCGGCGTCGCGCCCGACGACGACCACGGTAGCCCCCAGCTCGGCCAGCCGGGCCGCCGTCTCCCGGCCAATCCCGCTGGTCCCGCCGGTCACCAAGCACACCTTGCCGGACATCGTGGTCATTGGCCCTCCCAGATGTACTTGCCGCGGCGCCATTTTCTCCACGGCGACGCCTCGGGTACCAGGTGGGGCTCGACGCCGCCAGCGGACGTGCCCGGTCCGCCCCGTTCTCCTGACGATCCTCAATGCCGCCGTCAGCCGCCGCAACGTCCAGATCGCTGCCGTTACGCCGACCCACGCACCACCATGCGCTACGACCGAACCGGCAACAACCTGGACCGCCGCACCAATCACCACACCGAACGGCGCGCTTGGAGATGGGCGGCCACCACGCCGAGACTCGGAGATCCGGCTCGCTGGGACTGAACGGCGGTGACTAGCGCCCCGGCCAGGCCAAACCGGACCGTGCGCCGCGCAACTCATTACGGACGCCGGTCTGCGGTACGAGTACGGCCAGGGAATCCACGCAACCCCCGGCATCCGGAATGTGGCCCGACCGGCCAGCGTCATCATCGGCCGTCGTCGGAACTCGGGCCTCATGCCGCTACTACCTCTTGATCGGGTGCACCGACATGCCGCGATCCGCTCGCTACGCGGTCATGGCAAGGCGGCGCCCTCTGCGCCCGGGCATGCCGAAGAGCGGATGCGTCACTCGATGCCGCGTCTCAAGTGCCAGCCGAAGAGGGCTCGGGTGCGTGCTCGGTCAGCTCGTCTCACCGCCCGGCGACCAACTCCTTCTGCCTCCGGATCACGTCGAGGCAGATCTCGCTGGCCGTCTGCTGTTCGAGTGTGATTCTGCGGCCGAGACCCTGGGTCTGCATGGCGACGTCGTAGCACGAGAAGAGGACTTCGTTGACCGTCGAGACCTGCGCCCCGTCAGCTACGGAGACGAGCAGGTCCATGGCGGTCTGAAGCATGTTGGCGGGAGCCGGCCCCACCTGATCCGACAGCTCGGCCGGTGGCGGGCCGGGCACGGTGAGAACCACATCGATAGCCGCCCGCAGTAGATGGTTGGCCGCCGGTGGAAACAGAGCAGACAACGGCAACCGCGATTCGAACATCACGTACTCGACAGATGTGGCCATAAGATGCAGCCTCGTCGCCTGATCCATCTCCTCGATCGCAGGATCGATCTCAGACAGCTCGATCATCCATAGGTTGTCCACGTCACCCGACATTCCGCGGCTCGACCCGCCGCTGGCCGTAGATCGTGATGCTGTCGTCAGCCGCCGACCATACGCGGATGATCGCTCGTGGCCGCGGCTCAGGCGCGCACATCTGCCACCGTCCGTGCGTGCCGAACACCTGCGTACGGTGCAAGATGTTGCGTCTCGACCTGGCGCAAGGGCCGCGGTTGCTGCAGATCGAGTCGAACAACAAGGAGCGGGCTCGCCGAAGTCCGCCAACAGCAGTGGCTCGGAGGGCTCGCGGCCCTGAAGGAGAGCCTGCGGCACGTAGCGGCTAAGAAACTGCAGGCCAAGCGTCTTCGAGAGCGGACTGACAGCAACGAGTTCGTCCCGGACGCCCTCCGAGAGCGGTTCGGGGCAGGACGGGAGGGGTCGATAGCCCGAACCTGGGACCGAGACACTCGCAGCCACTGCGTACCGGCGCGGTGTCGTAGGCTGATCGGCCATGCGACGCAGCCCGCTCCTCGGCTGGGCTGTCCCAGCTGTCATAGTTCTGGCGATCGCCGTATACGTCGGCGGAGTGGTGTCAGGCCGCTGGCGGGACCCGACCGCCGCCCGGGGCGCCGACGGGATCACGGCGTATCCCGAGTCGACCGACTCGGAGCAGCGCAAGGCGCGTGCCGAGCTGTGCCCGCTGATCAACCGGCCCGAGGTACTCGAGCTCGTCGAGCAGCCGGCGACGGTCAAGGGCCTCGGTACGTCGTACGACCTCCACAGTGACTGGCATCAGTGCGCGGTGACGCTGCCGAACAGCGTGCTCCGGCTGAACGTCTGGCACGGCCGTACCCGCATCGTGGACTACCAGAAGCTGTTCCCGGAGGCGCAGCCGCGTGCCGTGCTCGGGCGGCCGGCCATCTGGACGACCGACCCTTCACCAATGATGAACTCGACATTGAACAGTTCAACGTTGCTGGTAGCGTGCCGCGCCGACGCCGGCGGGATGGTCGAGATAACCATCCTCCGGCAGGTTGTCGAGCCGGGTGACGAGGCCGCGCTGATGCGGATCGCCGAACGGCAGCTTCCGGCCCTGCGCGGCTGGCCAGGCTGACCTCGAGGCTCGGGCTACGGCGTGCGCCCTGCGTCTGATCGCGGCGCGGACGTTCTCGTCTGGAAGAACGACCGCGGAATGATCACGGCCTTGCGGACGCCGCAGATGGGGCGACGCCCCTCCGACGCGGCGCCCCGCTCGGCCGCTGAGCGCTCCGCGCCCACACTGCTCGTATCGATCGGCGATCGGCCGGACTTGCGCTACAGCTCGGTCACGCGTCCCGGTTGATCAAGTCTCATCATCGGGTGCACGGATCTGCCGCTGGTCGAGCGTGACAGGCCGTGACCGGTCCGCCCTGTGCTTCAGCTTCCGGTACTGGCTCCCCTCTGTGTCAAGACACCGCCGGGAGGAGAGTTCTATGCTGGGTCTCGGCGGGTCCGGGAAGTGACTTCTCTGAAGAGCCGGCTTGGGGATGCGAGCCGGTCACGCTGGAGTCAGTAGCCGTTCCCCGTTGTCCTCCCGGGCCCGCTGCCGTAGCAGCTGTGACGTCGTTGATCATGCGTCGGTAGACGATGTCGGACAGGCGTCGTTTCAGCGCGCGCATCGCTTCCATCGACGTCTTGCCGGACGCCTTCTTCCGGTCGAAATAGGCGCGGCCCTCGGTGGGGTTGCGCAGCTGGACCGTGGCCATGATGTGCAGCACCCGGTTGATCTGCCGGTTCCCGGCGCGGGAGAGCCGGTGGCGTACCTGCTCGCCGGAGGACGCGTCGATGGGGGCGGTGCCGTTCCAGGAGGCGAAGTGGGCCCGGTTGGGGAACCGGGTGATGTCGCTGACCTCGACCAGCAGCCGGGCGGCGCCGGATGGTCCGATGCCGTGCAGGTCCATCAACGTGGTGCCGGTCGAGGCCACAAGTTCCTTCAGTTCCTTGTCGGCTTCCTTGGAGCGTTGGTAGACCCGTTCCAGGTCGCTGATCAGCTCCGCGGCGACCCGGCGTCGGGCCTTGCCGACCGTGTCACGGGGTCTGACCCCAGCCAGCAGTGCCTTGGCCTGGGCGGCGGACAGGCTCTTCTTCGCCCCACCCGGAATGAGCTCGAGGAGCAGTTGGTGCAGCTGGGAGACCATCCGGGTGTGGTCCTCGCCGAGGGAGCGGCGCCGGTCGACCAGGATCCGCAGCAAGGCGAGCTGCTCATCGTTGACCACCGGGCGCAATCCCGCCATGCGGGTGCCGACCAGCGCGATGGAGTGGGCGTCGGTGGCGTCGGTCTTGCGGCCCTGGCCGGTGGCGAACACCCGCGCCCGGGCGGACAGCTTCGGTGGCACGTCGACGACCTGCTCGCCGTCGGCGAGCAGCCGGTTGGCGATGTGCCGGCCGATGCCCTGGCAGCCCTCGATCGCCCAGACCCGGTTCGGCCACTGCCTGCCGTACTTCCTCATCGCCGCGTAGCCGTCCCGCCCGGTGTCGAAACGGCCCGTGCCGACGACGGTCTCGTCGCCGGCCATGACCTCGATCGTGGCAGAGCGCTTGTGCGGGTCCATACCGATGACCACGCGGTCCGATATGACAGTCAACGCGTCCTCCGATGCTCGATCCACCTGGGTTGTCGAGCCGGGAGGGCAACGCTACTTCGAGCAGAGCAAACCCCTCTTGAGCCTCTCCCCGCCCTTGGGGCGACGCCCGGGACCGCGCAGGCCAAATGAGAGCCACACGACCAGCGTGGGCAGCCGATGTGAGAGCGACAGCCCGGGCGCCTCGACCGAAGCCTGGCCGGGCAACGGTCGTAGGTCAATGAAACAAGTAGCCGATGACAGTGCACCCGATCATGTGCTGGTAAACATGCCCCGGAGGACCGTGAGTACGACTGGGACGGCCCGGTTGGTCAGGACACCGGCGTGACCCGCCCCAGGCAGCAGGACATTGACGGAGTGACTTATGCCTTCAGCGACGTACGATGGTGTGAGCCGTTCGGCGATGGGGTAACGATGCTCGGCTCGATGGCGCACAGGGATCGGTTGCTGCTACGGGCCATCGCGCGGCACGCTTCACACCTGGCCAGCGGACAGCACGTCGATCTGCCCGGTCTGGCGGCGACGATGCGGCAGCGGCTGGCGGCGGGTGAAGGCTTGGGCGCCCTGCTCCCCGAGGCCTTCAACGCAATGTGCGAGGCGTACCGCCGGACCCGGGGCCCGGGCAGGTGCTCATCCTCGCGGGTCTGGCGCTTCATCGGGGCGCGGTGGCGCAGCTAGCCTCGGGCCCGTGGAGACGACGAAAGACCCCGCCTCTATGGTGGGCCGATGGCATCGGTCAAGCAGATCCAAGTCACCTTCGACTGCGCAGATCCTGAGCGCGTCGCTCGCTTCTGGTGCGAGGTGTTGGGGTACGTCGTACCGCCGCCACCGGAAGGGTTTGCTAGTTGGGGCGATTTCAATCGCACGCTGCCGCCTGAGCGTCAGGGTTCAGCGTTCGCCTGCAGTGATCCCTCAGGTGTGGGTCCGCGATTGTACTTCCAGCGCGTTCCCGAAGGCAAGGTCGTCAAGAATCGGGTGCATCTTGACGTGCGGGTCGGCACCGGGCTCGTGGGTGAGGAGCGCCTGGCCGCACTTGAGGCCGAATGCGCACGACTGGTCGCGCTCGGCGCGGTACGCGGGCGACTACTGCGCGCCGATGGCGACAACGAGTCGTGCCTCGGGATGCAGGACATCGAGGGCAACGAGTTCTGTCTCGCCTGAGTGGCCGCGAACGTGGCACCTTCGCGAGTCGACTGGTGCAGTTCACCACCGCGAGGGTCGCCGTCCCGCAGCGCGCCAACGGTCCTGATCCAGAACCACCCCTCGCCCCCGATGCCCCCCCCCGCATCCGGTGACCTCTACTCGGCATCCGCCTCACGTCGACTGGCGCCGAGATCGCCCACGAGCCACCCAAACAGCCGGGCGCCATCCTGGCCACCACGACGGAGGCCCTCCTGGCCGCCTTCGGCAACGACGACATCGCCGGACTCGTAGCCGCCGGTGCCACCATCACCGGCGATCCGGAGGCCGTACGCCGTCTCATCGCGGGCGTCCAAGTCTCAAGCGCCACAGATCAAAGCTCAAATGGCACCCACGGGCAAGGGGGCGGGGCGGATAGCCGCCAGAGGCTGACCGAAAGGTGAGCCAATGCCGTGTCAGGTCGCGTCCGCTCTGTTCTGATCGGCACTCCAGCCCGACGTCGACCAAGGTCACGTGCGCGCATCTGCCGCGATCCGCGCGCCACGCAGTGTCACTACAACAGATCAAGCCAGCGCCCGGTCATAGCCGATGAGCGTGCCCCCGGTCGCGCCCCTGTTGGACCCTTGCATAGGCTGCGTCGCCATGGACGAGTCGCGCGGGTCAGGAGTCCTCCGTCATCAGTCGCTGCACGACGGGTTCGTACCGGCGCAAGGGCCGCAGCAGGCGTTCGCCGACGCTATCGACCGACACATCGAGGAACACTTCGGGCCTGTCGAGTTCGTCTACCACGAGACCGCCTCGCACCTGGTCGGTGTGCATGTCTATGTCGTGGCCCCGACCGAGGAACGCCCGTACCGGACGCTGATCACTTCTGGGATGAGTGAGCTGCCGATGACGGTCCCGGAGGGCCACGACATCAGCCCGTACGCCGAACTGATGCTCAGCCTGCCGGCAGATTGGCCGCTGACCGAGGTAGCCGGGCTCGGCGACGAAACCGGGTGGCCGCTGCGGATCCTCAAGCAGGTAGCTCGGCTGCCGCACGAGTACGGGACCTGGATCGGCGAATGGCATTCCGTGCCGAACGGCGATCCCGCGCAGCCGTACGCTACGGACGCCCCGTTCGCCGGAGTCGTCGTCACGCCGATGCTGCGGGTGCCGCCAGAGGCCCGGACGATCGACGTCGGCGGCGGCATCCGAATCGCGTTGCTCGCGCTGATCCCTCTGCACCCAGAGGAGATAGCGGTCAAGGTCGAACGCGGTACCGACGCACTCATCGAAGTCCTCGACCGTGGCCGCGTCACCGAGTTGCTGGACCCGCGCCGGCCCTCGTACGCCTGACAGCTCGCGCTGACCAAGGTCACGCGCGCGCTTCTGCCGCTGGCCGCGCGTCACGCAGCGTCACAGCCGGTCGATCAAGAGAGGCTCGGTATTGCCGAAAGTGGTGCGCTCGGCGCGGGCTAGCTGACCCGGCGCTGGATGCGCCACAGGCCGACCGCCGCGAGCAGCGCGCTGAGACCGAGATACAGCGCCAGTTCGATCCATGGGAAGGGCCAGAATCGCTGGTTGGGCTGGCAGACCAGGTCCACGTGCAGGTCGAGCTTGCCGAGACATACCGCGGTGTCACCGAACCTGCCGGTGGCGCCGGTCTTCGGGGCGTTGTTGAGACACTCGTTGAAGGCGGCGTCGGGCAGTTGCCGGCCGTCGGGTGTCAAGAGTTTGCTGGTATCCGTGACCCCGGCGTCCGGTACCTCCAGCCCCCCGATAACCGGCCCGCCGGTGATGCTGCCCAGCGACCGGGCCTGGTTGATGGCGTCGGCACTCATCGTCATTGCTGCGAACCACACGAGCTACATCCGGGTCCGCGCGTACGCTTGTAGTGCGTCGCGGACGAACGTCGCCCCCGCGGCGTCGTCGTACATGCCGGCGAAGCGGGGGTCGTCGACGTACATGTCCCCCAGGCATTTCACCATCTCGATCGAGCGCTCCCGGTCGCCCTCGGCCGTGGGGGTACCCGGAATCTGGCTCAGCCACTGGACGTGCCGGGCAGCCAGTGACTGAGCGTGTTCCGATGTCGGAGAAACCCCGGCCTTCACTGCGGCGACCCATGCGGCGACGAGGTCCTCGGTGTCCTGCTTCCAGGCCCGCTGCTGGTCAAGGCTCTTGCCGTGCCACCAGTCATTACCCACTTGGAACGCGCGCTCGCCCCAGCGTGAGATCACCTCGTCCTTGTAGCCGTCGTTGAATCCCGCCAACATGACGTCCATCCGCGGTTCCGCCCCCGACTGCAGGGCCTCGAGCGTGTGCCGCACAGACCGGATCTGCCGTTCGATGCGGTCCCGTTCCTCGTCCAGTGCGGCGATGTGGGCACGGAGCCCGTCGCGCGTGTCCACCTCGTCGGCCAGGACCTCGGCGATGGCCGGCAAGCCCATGCCGAGCTGGCGCATGAGCAGGATCCGCTGGAGCCGGGCGACCGCGGTGGGGTTGTAGTAGCGGTACCCGTTCGCGCCGACCCGGGACGGGGCCAGGAGCCCGACGCGGTCGTAGTGACGCAGGGTGCGGCTGGTGATGCCGGCCCTCGTCGCGAGTTCCTGGATCGTCCACTCCATCGTTCCAGTGTTACCTGCGGCGGAGCGTGGTTGCGATGATCTCCGAGCTGTCGGCGTGCAGGGCCTGCGCCGCCGTCTGCCCGGTCGCCGCCAGGTAGGTGTCGACCAGCCGGTTGCCCGCGGCGTACCCGGCGCCCATCGGCAACCCCACCGGGGTGACACCGAGGTGCTCGGCGCCGGGGTCGCCGTGCACCCAGGCAGTGAAGTTCTGCATGCCTGTTACGTCGAGCCCGGTGAGCACCTTGCTGAAAACCGCGTCGTCGTGCAGGTGCGGCACGCCGATGCGGGCGGGGCCGAGCTCGTCGCCGTAGAGCTGGCGGGCGAAGGCGTCGGCCAGGCCCTCGCCGACGATGTGCTCGCCGACCGTGACGGTCATCGGGTCCCACACGACCCCGCCCGGGCTGTAGCGCAGGTTGTGGTTGAGCTCGTGCACGGCGGTGGCCTCCAGCCGCTCCACGTTCTCGGGGAAGGGCCAGAACGTGATGGCGATGTTGCCCGAGATGCCGCCGAACCCGGTCAATCCTTTGCAGGGACCCATGAAGTGCTCGTCACCCGGATCGCCGAGCACGAACAGCACGGTGATGTCCGGGGCCTCCAGCCCCGGCGTCGCCTCCAGCAGTACGGCGAGAGCGTCGTCGAGCGCGCGTTGCATCCGCTCCCAGGCTCCGGCCGCCGCCAGGGTTTCGAGCGCGTCGAGGCAACGCTCCTCGTCGCGGTCGATGGGAAACCCGGACGATTGGAGGTGCACGGCCACCAGGTCGACCTCGCCGGGGTAGTAGCGGTACATGCCCCTGTTGGCCTCCAGCATCGAACGCAGCAGGTCAACACGGTCCGCGACCGGGGCCAGCAGGATCCGCCTCATGGCGGAGTAGGTGTCAAGAACAGTGATCGACATGGCCCCGATGCTAGAAGTTGACGCAGCGTCAAGGTCAAACCAGCGGCGCTCGTCGTCGAGGTACGGCCGGTGTGCCGTCACCCAGTCCCGTGATGACCGGCGGTTCGCCTCTGCGATGGACTCACGCGACTTGGTCAGCCGCTGTTCCAGTGTGCGCAGCTCCTCGGTCTTGCAGTCCGCAGTGACGTAGTCCGGATGATGCCTGCGTCGTCTATGCGAGCACGCAACCCCTTGATCAGGTGCACGGATCTGCCGCGATCCGGGCGTTACGCCGAGTAACAGCGAGCAGGGCGGCCGGTGCCCAGACCTACCGAATGCAGCGCGTGGCTCTGCCCGCGGCGGAATGTCTTGAATCCCGAGGCGACGGTCGGAGAGGCTCAGGGCGTGCCTGAGCTGATAGACATCACGGTCGGTGACCTGCACTTCTCACTGCGGGTATGGCAAGCCGTCGGCAAGGACAAGGCGCCCACCGTGCTGCTCCATGCCACCGGAAAGACCGCAAGCGACTGGGACATGATCGCCTCGGGCTTGTGTATTGAGCGGACCGTGTACGCCGTCGACCTGCGGGGCCACGGCGCCAGCGACTGGCCCGGCACGTACCGCCTGAAGCTGTTCGCGCAAGACGTCATCGGCATCCTGGACCAGCTGGACATCGGCGCGGTGGACCTGGTCGGTCATTCCCTCGGCGGTCTGGTGGCCTGTACGGTGGCCGCCGAACGGCAGGGACACGTCCGCAAACTCGTGCTAGAGGACATCGGTTACCCGCACCCACGCCCGCCAGAACTGCCCGACCGTCCCGCAGGGGATCTACCCTTCGACTGGCACATGGTGGAGCAGGTCCGGCCCGAGATCGACGATCCGGATCCAGGATGGGCCGACATCGTCGCCCGGATCACCGCACCCACGCTGCTCATCGCCGGCGGAGCAGCGAGCCCGGTCCCCCAGAAGCACCTTGCCGAACTCGCCGATCGTTTGGCCGACGCCCGGCTGACTACGATCGAGGCCGGCCACCTGGTGCACGAGACCCTGCCCGACGAGTACCTCAGGACCCTGATCGCATTCCTTACCGACTGATCGACGCCCATCCGCTATTGCCGCTGACCGCGCGTCACGCAGCGTCACAGTCGGTCGATCAAGACATGCTCGGTATTGCCGATGTGAGTGCACGGACGCTCGCCGACTCAGCTCACCCTTCGGTCGCGATTGCCGCGATGGCGGCGTGCGGCCGATCAGTGCCTTCGCTGGGCCGCTGCAGGCGCTCAACCTCCGTGAAGCCGACTCGCGCCAGTCGCTCGGAAAACTCGTCAACGGGCCAGCGATAGGCGGTAACGACCTTGTGGTCGAAGGCGGCGACCTCATCACCTACGAAGAGAGCAAGCACTAACGTTCCGGCCGGGGCTATTGCTCGCCGGAACTCAGCGAGCACGCCGTCGAGATCTTCCGGCGGCAGATGGATCAACGAGCCCCAGGCCAGGATGCCGGCGATGGAGTGGTCGGCAACGGCGAGATCTTCCATCGACCCGAGTTGGTAGCTACCGCTCGGGTGGGCCGCCTGCGCATGGGCGATGAACTCGGGAACCATGTCGATGCCCGTTGCGTCGACCCCCAGCCAACGAAGGTGATCGGTGATATGGCCAGGCCCACAGCCCAGATCGAGCACCGCACCAGGTCGGCCCGCCAGATGTCGCCCGATGAAGGCGAGGTCGTCGGCGTGCACCTGCTGCCTTGTACCAAACAGCTCGATGTAAAGCTCCGCGACGGACGCATATGCCTGCCGGACCTGGTCCATGTCCACCACGCGACTATATGGGCTCGGATTGGCAGAGCAGGCCGGGGCCAGCGCGGGGAGTACGTCGATGCTCGCGGTGCCCGCATCCGGCGATCCGAGGCCAGGGCCAGATGAGCACATCTGCCGCGTTCCGCTCGCCCGTGCGGAAGGTCATTCCGCTGCGCCCTGGCCGCGCGGCACCCAGGTCGGGCGCGGCCGTCTCGGTCACTGTGCGCTTGGACGCCGAGGTCAAGGCCGCGATCTCCTCGATCCCCGAGGACGCCTGAACCACGATGGAGTGCACCGACGCCGTCTACGACGAACAGACCAGCCGTTTCTCCCGCTCGATGTCACATCCGCGGCCCGGCCGGTGTCTCCATGCCGTGTCGACCTACCAACCCGACGGCACAGCCACCGACACAGGAGGAGACATGGAGCACACGACCCGCATCCCCCCGGCCGAGATCACCGGCGTCAAGGGAGCGCTGATCAAGCGGATGATCGAGAAGAAACTTGGCAAGGTACCGACGGCGGTGGGCGTCTACTGGCACAACCCCAAGGTGCTGTTCGCCAGCTTCGGCCTCGGCGGCAAGCTGCAGAAGTGGGACGCCTGCGACGAGAACCTGAAGTCGTTCGCCCACATGGCGGTCGCGTCGCTGGTCGGCTGCACGTGGTGCCTGGACTTCAACTACTTCGAGACCCGCAACAAGGGGCTCGACGTGGAGAAGGCGCGCGAGATCCCGCGGTGGCGGGAGGCGGACGTCTTCACTCCGCTGGAGCGGGACGTCCTGGAGTACGCCGAGGCGATGAGCCAGACACCGCCGACCGTGACCGACGAGCTGGTGGACCGGCTGCACGCCGAGTTGGGACCTCCCGCCGTGGTCGAGCTCACCTCGGTGATCGCATTCGCGAACATGAGCACGCGTGGCAACGTGGCGCTCGGCATCGAGTCCGACGGCTTCGCCGCCGCGTGCGGCTTAAGGCCGCTGGCCGAGCGCCCGGGAGTAGCGTCCGCATCATGAGCGAGGACCCCTTCGTCGCCCACCGCAGCCTGCTGTTCACCGTCGCCTACGAGATGCTCGGCTCGGTCGCCGACGCCGAGGACGTGGTGCAGGAGACCTGGCTGCGGTGGGCAGCCTTGGTCGATGCCGAGCGCTGCGAGGTCCGGGATCCGCGGGCGTACCTCGTGCGGATCGTGACCCGGCTCTGCCTCAACCGGCTGCGCACGCTCGCGCGGCAGCGCGAGGAGTACGTGGGCGAGTGGCTGCCCGAGCCCCTGCTGACCAGCCCGGACGTCGCCGAGGACGTCGAGCTCGCGGAGAGCGTGTCGATCGCCATGCTGGCGGTACTCGAGACGCTGCTACCGACGGAGCGCGCGGTCTTCGTGCTCCGCGAGGTCTTCGACGTGCCGTACGACGAGATCGCCGAGGCGCTGGACAAGTCGCCGGCGGCGGTGCGCCAGATCGCGACGCGGGCCCGCAAGCACGTGGCGGCGCGCCGGCCGCGGATGTCGGTAAGCCGCACCGAGCAGGAGCAGGTGGTCGAGCGGTTCCTCGCCGCGCTGACCACCGGCGACGTGCCCGGGCTGCTCAAGGTGATGGCTCCCGACGTGCTGGTCGTGGGCGACGGCGGCGGCCTGGCCCCGACAATCCCGAAGCCGGTCCGCGGGGCCGAGAAGCTCGCCCCGGTGATGGCCCGCTTCGCCGAGGTCGCGCCCGGCGCCAGGGCTTTCATCGTCGACCTCAACGGCGGCATCGCGGCGCGCATCGACCCCGGCGGCGAGAACGACACGGCCGTGTCGTTCGTCATCGAGGACGGCCGGATCACCCAGATCTACGCGATCCGCAACCCGCACAAGCTCGAGCGGCTAAGCGAGGTGGCCGAACTTCGACGGTGAGTCCGGGCTTACGCATGATCGCATCTGCCGCCGACCGAGCGTCACGGTACGTGACGGACGCGCGGCGACGCTCGGCGCGCGGTCGTGCCGATGTAGGTGCGCCGGTGCGATGACGAAGGCGCAGACCCGTGACAGGGTGCCGAGGTAGAGTCTCGCGTCGTGGTGGCAGGGCTTGATCAACACGGACAGGGTGAGGATGGCCGCCGTCTCGGTCAGGAAGCGATGCGGCGGCTGCGGCTCAGGTACGTCTGCGCGATCGACCCCGGGCTCACCGGCTCGGAACTTGACCGGATCGAGCAAGAATTTGGGTTCCGGTTCGCCGCCGACCACCGGGCCTTTCTGTCCGCAGGACTGCCGGTGAACACCCGGCCCGAGCCACGCGAGCCGGGAGTGCTCTACGCCCACTCGGAGCCGTGGCCCGACTGGCGTAACGGGGACCGCGACATGCTGCGCAGTTGGCTGGACTGGCCCAGCGAAGGAGTGCTGTTCGACGTCGAGAACAACGGCTTCTGGTACAACGGCTGGGGTTCACGCCCAAGCGACACCGCATCGGCATTGGCGACAGCGACGCGCATGCTGGCGCAGGTTCCGAAGATGGTGCCGGTGTACGGGCACCGGTATCTTCCTGGTGAGCCGAGGACCTTCGGCCACCCGGTGCTTTCGATGTGGCAGACCGACATCGTCTACTTACGGGTTGGATCTGGCCGACTACATCGACCGGGAGTTCGGTCACCTCGGCCAAGGCGAAAACCCGTGGGAGCCGAGGGCAGGCGTCGAGTTCTGGCGCGATCTACTCTGAGGAACACAGCCACCGGGTCATACGGGTGCGCGGCAAGGGCGGCAAGGTCGTCCTCGTCCCGCTGCCACCCGCGGTCGCCAGGGCCATCGACCGGGCCGTCGACGACCGCATCAGCGGGCCGATCCTGCGCAACACCCGCGGTGGTCGGATGGACCGGCACCCCAACTACATCCTGGCCGCGTACCTGGCCTCCGGGACATAGCCAGCGCTCGCGGCATTGCCGAATTGAGTGCGGTCACTGTGTTTGGGTCGCCCAGACCGGCTGCTGGGGCTCGTCGTTGTGCACGATGATGTCGACGTGGTCTGTCGGGCGGACCGTAGCGAAGTAGAACTGTTGGGAGGGGATGTAGCGCTCGCGCCAGCGCCGTTCGACTTCGGCCCGAGATGACACC
>NZ_JBLROB010000008.1:0-252780 GCF_047921475.1 Micromonospora sp. SL4-19 | reverse complement strand
AGGGCAGCTCGGGCTGCCGTGACGCGGCGAGCCGGCTCGGCTCAGGTGAAGAGTGCCTGCAACATGAGCCCGGTGACCGCGACGGTCAGCGACAGCAGGCCGCCGAGGATCAGCGGCCGGATTCCCGACCGACGCAGCTCGCGGGTGGAGATGCCCAGGCCGATGCCCGCCATCGCCACCGCGAGCACCGCGGTGGCGACGAGACCGATCCCGTTCCGGGCCCGATCGGGCACGAGCCCCAGGGTGTTCACCGCCGTCGCGAGCAGGAACAGTGGGATGAACACCGGGACCAGGCGGCTGATCCGCAGCCGGCCCCCGGGCCGTCGGCCGGCCACCCACGCCGCCCCGGCGGGTCCGGCTGCGGGCCGGTCCGGCCGGCGCGAAGCCCCGGACGACCCGCTGTCGCCGGCCGGGGCACGGTGTCGGGCGAGGGCCACCGCCAGCACCAGCGGAATGATCATCAGGGCGCGGGTCAGCTTGACGGCGACCGCCTCGTCGCCGGCCGCGCGGCTGTACGCGTACCCGGCGGCGACCACGCTGGACGTGTCGTTGACGGCGGTGCCGGCCCACAGGCCGAAGGACTGGGCGTCCAGCCCGAGCAGGTGCCCGACGGGCGGAAAGACCAGGACCGCGAGCAGGTTGAAGACGACGATGGTGGACATCGCGTACCCGACGGCCGCCTCGCCGGCCGCGATCACCGGGGCGACCGCTCCGATCGCCGACGCGCCGCAGATCCCGGTGCCGGAGCCGAGCAGCAGCCGCAGGTCGGCGGAGACGCCCAGGGCCCGACCGGCGAGGGCGGCGACGGTGAAGCAGGCGGCCAGGGTGCCCAGCATGACCGGCAGCGAGGCCACCCCGATCCGCACCACGGCAGCGAGGGACAGCCCGAGACCGAAGATGACGATGGCCGCCTGGAGCACGTACCGGCCGGCGAAACGGGCCCCCGGGTCGACCGCCCAGCGGCGGCGACGGGCGAGCGGGCCGACCAGGATGCCACCGACGATCGCCAGCACGGGCGCCCCGACCACCGGCACGGCGTGCCCGCCCGCGGTGGCCAGGACCCCGAGCCCGACGGCGAGGAGCAGCCCGGGCCCGAGGCGCCGTGGGTTCGCGTCCCGTGGTGTGGCCACCGGTCCGGCGCCGTTGCCAAGATCCGTATCCACCGGCCCAGTCTCTGCTGTGCCGGATCCGCGCCGGCCGAGGGCCGGGGCAACCACCCGACCGGGTCACCGGCGTAGAATCCGCGGCCAGCGTCGCGGTGCACCCGGCACGAAGGCCGCCGTGGGCATGGAGGCGCGGCACGGCAGGGGACCATGTGCACCCATCCCACTCACCGGCCGGGCGGCTGACCGCCCTCGGCACCCAGTTGATCGAGATCCACCACTGGCTCCGCGAGGAGCTGGCCCGACTCCGCGCGGGCCTCGACTCCCCCGGCGAGGCCGGTGTCGGCCTGTCCCGGGAGCTGCGCGCGCACTGTGTCGGCTTCTGCGCGGCGCTGGACCGGCACCACACCGGCGAGGACGCCGGCGCGTTCCGCGTTCTCGCCGAGCGGCTGCCCGAGCTGCGCCCCGTCCTGGCCGAGCTGAGCGCGGACCACCGGGTGGTGGCGGACATTCTGCGCCGGGTCGAGGCCCTGCTCACCGAGGCGGCGGACCGGCGGTCCGTCCGGGCCGAGCTGGACGGCCTCGCCGCGCTGCTGGAGTCGCACTTCAGCTACGAGGAGAAGAAGCTCTTCGCGGCGCTGGCCGCCCTGCCGGGCGGCACGGCCGAGGAGCTTTTCGGCGTCCCCGAACCGGGACGCCGGTGAGGAACATCTGACGGGACGGAGACGACATGACCACGGGGACGATCGACGCGGCGGCGGCCGGGACCTGGCGACTCGGGGACCGCACGGTGAACCGGATCGGCTTCGGCGCGATGCGGCTGACCGCCAACGCCGACGGGAGCCCGAGCGACCGGGACCGGGCGATCGCGGTGCTGCGTCGCGCGGTCGAGCTGGGCGTCAACCACATCGACACCGCCGCGTTCTACTTCTCGCCGCTGCGCTCGGCGAACGAGCTGATCAACCGGGCGCTGTCGCCGTACCCGGAGGACCTGGTCATCGTCACCAAGGTCGGGCCGGGCAAGGACCCTTCCGGCGAGTGGCTGCCGATGGCGCGGCCCGACCAGCTCCGTGGCCAGGTCGAGGAGAACCTGCGCCAGCTCGGCCGCGAGCACCTCGACGTGGTCAACCTCCGGGTGTACGGCCCCGAGCCCCTGGCCGAGCACTTCGGCGCACTCGCCGAGCTGCGCGACGCCGGGCTGGTCCGGCATCTGGGCGTCTCCGCCGTGACGGCGGGACAGGTCGCCGAGGCTCGTACCATCGCGCCGGTGGTCTGTGTGCAGAACTCGTACGGCCTCGGCTACCGCGCGAGCAACGACGCGCTGATCCGGGACTGCGCCGCGCACGGCACCGCGTTCGTGCCGTTCTTCTCCCTGGCCACCAGCGGCCGGGAAGCCGGCGCGACCGGCGTCGAGCACGACGACGTGCGCGCGGTCGCCCGCGAACACGGCGTGACCCCGGCCCAGGTCCGGCTGGCCTGGACGCTGCACCGAGGCCCGAACGTGCTGGCCATCCCCGGCACCGGCAACCCCGACCACCTGGCCCAGAACGTCGCCGCCGGCGCCCTCCGCCTCACCGACGAGGACCTGACCCGCCTCGACGCCGTCCACCGGGGCGCCTGAGCATTCCGGCGCACGTTGGAGGGGATGACGGAGGACGGATTCGCCCGTTGGCAGAATCGGCAGGCGCTGGGTGGCCGGGGCGGGCGTCGGCGCACCATGCTGTGGCGGTGGTGACCTTCTCCGTACAGGCCCGGCCGACCGATGCGGCGAGCTGGCTCGACCTGGCCCGCCGGGTCGAGGCCGCCGGCTTCGACGCCCTGCTCGCCGCCGACCACCCCGGCTACGGCGCGTCGCCGTTCGTCTCGCTCGCCGCCGCGGCGGCGGTGACCTCGACGCTGGGCCTCGGCTCGTACGTCTCCAACGCCGGCGTCCGCGAGCCGATCCTGCTCGCCACCGACGTGGCCACCCTCGACGTGGTCTCCGGCGGGCGGGCCCGGCTCGGCCTCGGCGCCGGCCACACCCCGGCCGAGTGGCGGGCCGTCGGGCGTGAACGCCCCGACGTCGCCGGTCGGGTCCGCCGCTGCGTGGCGGTCGCCGAGGCCGTCCGCGACCTGCTGGCCGGCGAGGAGGTCACCGTGGACACCCCGGAGCTGGTCGCCCACGCCGCCCGCCTCACCGAACTCCGGCCCGTCCAGGCCCGGATCCCGCTCACCATGGGTACGGCCAACTCGACGCTGCTGCGCTGGGCCGGCGCGCACGCCGACGTGGTCGGGTTGACCGGTTTCGGGCGTACCCTCGCCGACGGACACCAGCACGAGGCACGGTGGCGGGCCGACCAGATCGAGGCGCAGCTCGCGCACGTGGCGGCCGGTGCCGCCGGTCGGGTCGAGCCGCCGACGCTGGAGGCCCTGGTCCAGCGGGTCGCGGTGACCGACGACGCCGAGGCCGTCGCGGCCGAGATGGCCCTCGATCTGGGCCTGACCGCCGCCCAACTGCTCGCCACGCCGTTCGTCCTCATCGGCACCGAGGACGAGATCGTCACGGCGGTCGCGGAGCATCAGCGCCGCTGGGGCATCACCCGTTTCGTGGTACGCAAGGACGCCGTCGACCCGCTCCGCGCCTTGCTGCCCCGGTTGCCAACCGCGGGGTGACCAGCCCGAGACGTCACCTGCAACGCATGGCGCACGTGGCATTGACGCCACATGCGGGACAGGTTCATCGTCAGGGTGCCCGCTGGAGGTGACACACCGTTCACGTTGACATCGCCGACCGTACGGACCTCGATCGCGCCGAGGCCCAGGCCTCCTGGCTGCGGCGGCCGCACGTCGACCGGGTCACCGTCGCCCTGGCCGCGCTCGACGCCACGGAGCGTGAGCGATCGGCCCGCGCAGTCCGCCGCCTGTTCAACGACTGCGGCTGCACGTGGTCGGCATTGGCGCTCGCCGGCGCCGGCGGCGTCGCCCTGGTCGCCGGGCGATCTGTCGTCGGCGTCGCGCTCACCGCGCTCCTGGGGGCCGTCGCCGGCAAACTGCTCGGCCTGGCCTGGAGCCGGTACCGCCTGCTCGCCCGGCTGCGCGCGCTGCGTCTCGCCACACCCCGCGAAGGAGGGGATCTCCCATGGCACTCGTCTGCACCGAAATCACCGAATGGGTCGAGGAGCAGGTCTCCAAGCCTGTCGAGGAGTGGGAGGAACGGCAGGAGAAAAAGTGCAAGGACTACCCCTGGTACGACCCCCGGGGCTGGGTCTGCTGGTTCGTGACCTATTTCGTGAAGGTCATCCGCTGGGTCGTCGTCACGGTCGGCAAGTGGGTCACGCGGACGGTCTGCAAGCTCGTCGGCGCCGTCGTCGAGGCCGTGGTGGACATCGTCGGGGGGCTGTGGGACGTCGTCGTCGGGATCTTCACCCTCGACTGGCGCCGGATCCTGGATGGTCTGCTCCGGGCGGTGATCGGCCTGGTCCTGGGCATCATCCGGGTGGGGCGCATCGTCCTCCTCGGCGACACCATCGAGTTCATCATCGAGGAGATCAACAAGGCGCGGCTGCGGGCGTACGTGCGCGGCCTGCTCGAGGCGAAATACGGCGCGGACCCCGATGCGCTCGCGCAGATCACGGCGGCGCTGCACCTCGACCACGGCGCGTTCGGGCTGCGGCTGGACGCCACCGCGTACCGGACCTTCCTCGACTCCGAGGTGCGGTCGACGCCGGACGCCACCGCCCCCGACCTCGTCCTCCTGCACGAGCAGGGCGCGATCAACCTGCGGGAGCTGTGCGGGTTCGCGTTCCCGCAGGGCTTCTGGAACCGCCCGCGCTACAAGACGCTGAAGAAGGAGGTGGTCGTCGGGGGCGGTGGCGGCGGCGAGTTCGACAACCCGATCTCCGAGGACGAGCTGAACACGTACCTCTCCTCCCGGGGTGCGGACGGGCCCAGGTTCATCGTGCTGCCGATGCGCGACGGCGCCCTGGACACCAAGATCGCCACGGCCAGTGAGAAGGGTCGCGAGCTGGCGCTGATGCTGAGCTTCGACACGGATCGGGTGCTGGTCACCGCCGGGCCGCACATCGTCCAGATCGGCTACGACCAGGGTGCGACGCAGGCGCACGCGGCGCTCACCCAGTTCCTGGACGCGATCATCGGCCGTCGCCGCAAGAGCACCGACGCGGCGGGGGCGATCGCGGACCTGTGCCACCCGGTGATCGTCGGCGTCTTCCGCTACACCGACACCCTGCGCGGGCTGACGAACAACCTGGAGCGCAGCGCCTGCGGGCTGGGCGGCAGGGACAACTCCGGCCTGACGTTCATCGACAACACGCCGGACCAGGTCTGGCGGTACGTGCCGATCCACGAGCTGGGCCACTATTTCGGGCTGTGCCACACCGACGGGGTGGACCGGATCATGTTCTCGCCCCGGGAGAGCACCTGGTGGGCCAAGTGGTACCTGATCCCGCGCACCCTGTGGAACGTCTACGCACAGGGCGAGCCGTCGTTCTCGTACGACGAGGCGAAGGCCGCGTGGGACTACATCGTGGCGAACTTCGGCGCACAGTGCCTGGGCGCCCGCCCGGTGGTCATCGAGGGAACGGCGCCCCAGCCCCGCCGTGGCACCTCACCCATGGACGCCCGCAGCGACGCCTGACCGGGCAAACCACCAGGGCGGCCAGCGCGGCCGGGCGGCGCGCGGCGGGACACCGGGCCAGCGCGCCAGCGGGGCCCGGGCGTGTCGCGGCGGGAGACACCTACTGTCGTGAGCGATATGCCTCTGCGTCATATTCATGACGCAGAGGCATGTCGCTAAACCCGGCGATCGTCGTCGGATGCCCCCCGCCGTGGGCGTCCGCCCGCTGCCGCGCCGCCTAATAGGAACAGGGGATGCTGAGCGCCGAGGGCCTCCGCCCGGAGCGCCGCCGAAGAGCTCGCTGTATCGATCGTGGGCACCGTCGCTGCGGCGATCCGGTCGGCGCCGTGAACCTACCTCTGCTCGCCTGGCGGTTCCTTGACGAAGACGCCGAGACCGTGCACACCTTCGACCAATCCTTCGGTCTTCAGCACGATCATGGCGTGGTTGACCACCCCTGCCGACACACCATGCTGGGTGCAGAGCTGTGCGGTGGACGGCAACTTGTCGCCTGGGGCGAGTTCTCCGGACGCGATCTGCTCACGGATTAGGTCCGCGAGCTGCGCCCACTTGGGCTTGGCGGGCATCTGCTCTCCCTGGTCTGCACCGCCATTCGATCACGCCCAGCTTCTACCGACAAGTAAGAGGTACTCGGTGGTTGACCTATGAGCAGTACTAAGTATAAGTTCGTGCCGACCCGCTCACCTGGTCTGCAAACCGCGAGCTGGTCACCCCCGTAGGACCACCCGGCCGGCTGCTCCCCCGGTAGTCGGCCGGGTGCCACCCCTTGCCCGCGACCTGCTGTCGACGGGCTCGTGAGCAGGCCCGGGGCGGGTGCCGGGCTCCGGCCGACCAGGCGCGCACGGCCGTCCCCGCCCGTCTCGGTGCCGCGCTCTGACGAGAGGCGGAGCAGCGTGCGGTCAGTGGTCGACCAACCGGTGGACGCGATGGAAAAGGTGCTCGGCGAGCTGCCGATGCCGTGGGTGGTGACGGTGGCGGACGTCCGGCTCGCCATCCGGGCGGTGCTGGTGCACGCGCCGGAGGAGTGGCCCACCGGGCCGCTGTGTCGCAGCGACCGGACCCCGTACCCCTGCCTGTTGCACCGGTGGGGACGGCGAGTGCTGCGCTCGCGCGGCCTGGCGGACGACGTTATCGACGAGCTGGCGACCCGCGGTGAGGCGCTGGCCCGCGTACCCGAACGGAGGTGCTGACGATGTGGCCGCGACGGAACGCGGGGCCGGTGCCGCTCGCGCCCCGGCACCGGCGGACCTGGCGGCGCGGGCGGCGCTGGTGCTCGTGCGGCCTGCGCTGGACCGCCTGCCCAGACCGACACGCGCCCGTCCCCACCGAGCCGCCCGCAGCTACGCCGAACAGCCGATGGTGGGACGAGGCGACGCGGGCGAACCCGCAGGTCGGACGGGCTGGCTGGCTCACCCCGGCGCAGACCTGGCGGGCCAACGGCGGCCGGTGGTGAGCGGCGCGCACCTGCCACTCCGGCCCCTCTGGCTCTGCCGAGCCTGCGCTGCCCCTTGGCCGTGCCCCACCGCCCGGCTCACCCTGCTGCGCGAGTACGCCGACGACCGGGTGGCGCTGCTGGTCTACCTCGGTGGGCTGCTGCACGACGCGTCCGGGGAGCTGCACATCCTGCACCCGGACGACGGACCCGAGCCGGGGCAGCTCTTCGCCCGCTTCCTCGGCTGGGCCATCCCCCGCCGATGCCGAGCGGCCCCGGGGGCTGATGGCGGGACGTGAGCGGCAGGTCAGTGCACATGCTCGGGGCGTACGCCGATGCCGACCAGCCGGGCGGGGAGGGCCTGCAGCGCCGGGAACCGCTTCACCAGGCGGATCGGCGCCGGGGCCTCGATCCGGCCGGTGGCGTGCAGCAGCGGGTCGACGATCCGCCGCTGCGCGGCGCGCTGGATGTTCTGCGTGACCACGGTCGGGAAGCGCCGGCGCTTCTGCACCGCGGCGAGGTCCGCCTCCGTCACCCGCTGCCCGGCGGTGAGCTTCGGGCCCAGCATCCGGGCGGTGGCCGTGGCGTCCTGCACCGCCAGGTTGATGCCAACGCCGCCGATCGGGGACATGGCGTGTGCGGCGTCGCCGATGAGCAGCGCGCCGGGGGCATACCACCGCTCCAGCCGGTCGACCTTCACCGTCAGCAGCTTGACGTCGTCCCAGGTGGCCAGCTCGCCGACCCGGTCGGCGAGGACCGGGTGCCGCCGCGCCACCTGCTCCCGCAGCGCCTCCAGCCCGGCCGCCCGGACCTCGTCGTAGCCGCCCTTGGCGATGACGTACGCGCACTGGTAGTAGTCGCCGCGGTCGATGGCGAGCAGCAGCCCGCCGGAGCCGATCCGCATCGCCAGGCCGTCGCCATCCGTGGGGCGGCGCGAGATCCGGAACCACAACACGTCCATGGGCGCGCCGTAATCGACCGGCCGCAGGCCGAGTTCCCGGCGTACCACCGAATCACGGCCGTCGCAGGCAACGGTGAGCGAGGCCTGGATCTCCAGCTCGCCGTCCGGGCCCACGGCCCGCACGCCGGTGACGGCGCCGGACGCGCCGCGGAGCAGGCCTGTCACGGTGGTGGAGCGGATCAGGGTGAAGGTCGGGAACTTCGCCGCCTCGGTCGCGAGCATTTCCAGGAAGTCCCACTGGGGGACGAAATACAGGTAGTTGTGCGGCGCCGGCAGGCGCGTGAAGTCCGCGACGGCGTAGGTGCCGTCGTCGAAGGTGGTGTGCAACCCGCCGGCCTTGCGCCCGGGCAGCGCCGCCACCCGGTCACCGAGCCCGACCTCGTCCAGCAGGTCCAGTGTGGAGGAATGCACGGTGTCGCCCCGGAAGTCCCGGAGGAAGTCGACGTGCTTCTCCAGCACCGCGACCTCCACTCCCTGCCGGGCGAGCAGCAGGCCGAGGACGAGCCCCGCGGGCCCGCCGCCGACGACGCACACGTTGGTCTTCATGGGAATCCTCCCTAATCGCAACTGGCGTGGCCTTTTCCAGCGTGCCATGATGGGTCGACGTAACGCAACAGTCGGTGCGTTAAGGGGAGGGATCCGATGTCCGTCGGCCGGCGACCTGGCGGGCGCAGCGCCCGCGTCCGTGCTGCAGTCCTCGCGGCCGCCCGTGGCCTCCTCGCCGCCGGGTACGCCGAGCTGACCGTCGAACGGATCGCCGGGGCGGCCGGCGTCAACAAGACGTCGGTCTACCGCCGGTGGACCGACCTGGAAGGCATCCTCGGCGACCTGCTCAGCGAGTACGCCAGTGAGGTCGTCCCGATCCCGGACACCGGCAACCTCGACACCGACCTCGAAGAACTGGCGTCGCTGGTCCGGCGCGGCATGACCGGCGAGCCCGGCGAGCTGATCACGGCCCTGGCCGCGGCCGCACCGCGCAACCCGCGCGCCGCGCAGATCGTCCGTGGCTTCTTCGCCGAACGGTTCGGGCTGGCCGAGGCCGTCGTCGACCACGCCGTGGCCCGCGGCGAACTACCCCGGGGCACCGACGCACCGGCCGCGATCGAGTTCCTGGGCGCGCCCTTCTTCCTGCGGCTGCTCGTCGTCAACGAGCCCATCGACGAGGCGTTCGCCCGCCGTACTGCCGCCGCGGTCGCCGCCGCCCTTCGCGCCGGCGTCTTCAGTCCTGCGCGACCGCCTCGCCCGGCCGCCGCTGCACGCTGAGCCGTGAGCGCGACGGGGGCGTCACGAGTGAGTGATTTCCCTCGACGCATCCGGGACCAGGTCCGTACCCGAAGATATGGGTATGCGGATCCTCATGGCCGGCGTGTCCGGCTTCCTCGGCACCCGACTGGTCGACCGGCTCACCGCGGACGGGCACCAGCTCACCCGCCTGGTCCGCCACGCACCCCGTTCCCCGGACGAGCGGCAGTGGAACCCGTCCGCCGCACAGCTCGACCCGGCGGTGATCGCTGACGCCGAGGCGGTGGTCAACCTGGCCGGCGCCGGCGTGGGCGACAAGCGCTGGAACGACAGCTATCGGCAGTTGATCCGGTCCAGCCGGGTGGACACCAGCACGACCCTGGCGATCACCATCGCCGGGCTGCCCGCCGCCGACCGGCCGGCGGTGCTGCTCAACGCCTCCGCCGTCGGCTGGTACGGCAACACCGGCGACCGGACGGTCGAGGAGGACTCCCCCGCCGGCGAGGGTTTCCTGGCCGACGTCTGCCGGGTCTGGGAGGCCGCGACCCGGCCGGCCGAGGACGCCGGCGTACGGGTGGTGCGGTTGCGCACCGGGCTGCCGCTGCACCGCGACGGCGGCATGCTCAAGCCACAGCTGCTCCCGTTCCGGCTGGGCATCGCCGGGAGGCTGGGTAGCGGCCGGCAGTGGCTGCCCTGGATCTCGATGCGCGACTGGCTGGACGCGGTGGCGTTCCTGCTGGCCCGTGACGACGTCGCCGGCCCGGTCAACGTGGTGGGCCCGAACCCGGTCACGAACGCCGAGTTCACCCGGGAGCTGGCCCGCCAGCTGCACCGGCCGGCGATCATCCCGATCCCCGCGCTGGCCCTGAAGGTCGTCCTCGGTGGCTTCGCCCAGGAGGCCCTCACCAGCACCCGGGTCCTCCCCGGCGTCCTCACCAGGTCGGGCTTCACCTGGACCCACCGCGACCTGCCCGGCGCCCTGCACGCCGCCCTCACCGAGTGACCCGGTGAGGAGGGAGATGGCCGTCAAGGTTCCGTGTCTGCCCGGCGTGTCCAGATCCGGTTGGTAACGTCCGCTGCGTGCCGACCTCCCCGTCCCAGGCGACCGACCCGTCGCCCGCGCCCGCCACCCGGAGCTGGCGTGCCGACCTGGTCGTGGTGTTCGCCGCGGTGGCCCTGGCGATCTGGGTGACCAGCGGCATGTGGTGGGACCCGAACACCCGGGCGATCACCGTCAACTCCAGCGACCAGGCTCTCTTCGAGTGGCTGCTGGCGTTCGGCGGGCACGCCGTCACCCACGGGGAGAACCCGTTCTTCACCGACCTGCTCAACGTCCCGGACGGGGTGAACCTCGCGGTCAACACGTCGATCACCGTGTACGCGGTGGTCTTCGCGCCGCTGACGTACCTGATCGGGCCGCCCGCGACCTTCCTGACGATCCTCACCCTCAACCTCGCCGCCACCGCGGTGGCCTGGTACTGGCTGCTCAGCCGGCACCTGGTGATCAACCGGCTGGCCGCCGGGGTGGGGGCGCTGTTCATCGGCTTCTGCCCGGCGATGGTCTCGCACGCCAACGCCCACCTGAACTGGACCGCCGGCTGGCTGGTGCCGCTGCTGATCTGGGGCGTGTTCCGGCTGCGCCGGCCCGGCCGCGCGGTGCGCGGCGGGATCGTGCTCGGCCTGCTGGTGGCCCTCGGCTTCTCGATCGCCGCCGAGGGGCTCTTCTTCACCGCCCTGGCGGTCGCCTTCTTCCTGCTGCTGTGGGCGCTGCACCCGGGCCGCTGGCGCGAGGTCCGCGCCGTGCTGCCCAGCTTCCTGGGCGGGCTGGGCGTGACGGCGCTGGTGGCCGGGGTGCTGCTGGCGTACCCGCTGTGGCTGCACTTCGCCGGGCCGCAGCGCTTCCACGGCACCGGCTTCGACCCGCTCATCCACTCCGAGGACATCGCCGCCTACGGGTCGTACCCGCGCCGCTCGCTGGCCGGCTGGGCCGGGCATGGCACCTCGCTGGCCCCCAACCCGACCGAGGAGAACTCGTTCTTCGGCATCCCGCTGCTGCTGCTCGCCGCGGCCTGCTTCGGGCTGCTCTGGTGGCGTGCCGACCGGGCGTTCCGGGCCACCCTCACCGCACTCGGCGCCACCGCGATCGTCTTCGCGGTGCTCTCCTGGGGGCCGAGGGCCAAGTGGCACGGCCGGCGTACCCACCAGATCCTCCCGTTCGGGGTGCTGGACAACCTGCCGGTGGTCAACGCGGCGCTGCCCTCCCGGCTGGCCCTGGTGGTGGCGCCGGTGATCGGCGTGCTGCTGGCGTTCACGGTCGACCGGCTCCGGACCCGGCCCCCCCGCTATCGCGTCACCGGGCTGGCCTGGGCGCTCGGCTTCGCCGCCGCACTGCTGCCGCTGCTGCCCACCCCGCTGCTGACCAGCGTGCGGGAGCCGATCCCGAACTTCATCACCAGCGGCACCTGGCAGCGCTACGTCTCCCCGGGCGGGGTGCTCACCCCGCTGCCGCTGACCGTCGACGTCACCCCGGACGGCCAGCGCTGGCAGGCGTACGCCCTGGCCCACCGGCAGGGCGAGTTCCGCATCCCGGCCGGGTTCTTCCTCGGCCCCGGTGGACCGGGGGGCCGGGGCCGGATCGGGCCGGTGCCGCGGACCTTCGACTCGCTGATGGACCAGGCGGGGCGGACCGGGCTCGTGCCGATCATCACCGAGGGCAGCATCCGGGCGTCCGTGGCGGACCTGCACCACTGGCGGGTCGAGACCGTGATCCTGGCCGACCGGGTGCACGGCGCCAAGTACGACATCAACGAGGACGCCGTACGGCGCACCGCCACCGCCCTCCTCGGTCCGCCGGAGCGGGTGGACGACGTGTGGCTCTGGAAGGTCCCGCCGGCCTGACGCGACGAGGCTCACGGCGCGAACCGGCAGGTGGCGGTACTAGGCTGGACGGGTGAGCGTGACGACTTCCGGGCTGACCCCCCTCCGCGCCGGTGTGCTGGACTATCAGGCCGCCTGGGACGAGCAGCGCCGGCTGCACGAGGCCGTGGTGGCCGGCGAGCAGGGCGACACCGTGCTGCTGCTGGAGCACCCGAGCGTCTACACCGCCGGCAAGCGGACCGAGCCCTGGGACCGCCCGATGGACGGCACCCCGGTGATCGACGTGGACCGCGGCGGCAAGATCACCTGGCACGGGCCGGGACAGCTCGTCGGCTACCCGATCCTCAAGCTGCCCGCCCCGGTGGACGTGGTCGCGTACGTGCGGCGCACCGAGCAGCTGCTGATCGACGTCTGCGCCGAGTTCGGGCTGGCCGCCGGCCGGGTCGAGGGGCG
Source organism: Micromonospora sp. SL4-19 (assembly GCF_047921475.1). Classification (NCBI taxonomy): domain Bacteria; kingdom Bacillati; phylum Actinomycetota; class Actinomycetes; order Micromonosporales; family Micromonosporaceae; genus Micromonospora; species Micromonospora sp. SL4-19. Next base: position 240,076 of record NZ_JBLROB010000008.1, on the reverse strand, counting down.
CAGCGGCGTCTGGGTGCCGGAGGACGACCGTGGGCCGGCCCGCAAGGTCGCCGCGATCGGCATCCGGGTGGCCCGGGGCGTCACCCTGCACGGCTTCTCGATCAACTGCGACTGCGACCTGACCTACTTCGACCGGATCGTGCCGTGCGGCATCCGGGACGCCGGGGTCACCTCGCTCACCGCCGAGCTGGGCCGACCGGTCACCGTCGCCGACGTGCTCCCGGTTGTCGAGCGACGCCTGCCGACCCTGGTCCGGGTCGAGGACTGACCGGGTGCGGATCGATCTCGTCACCCTGGTCGTCGCCGACTACGACCCGGCGATCGCCTTCTTCACCGAGGTGCTGGGCTTCGAGCTGGTGGAGGACAAGCCGTCGCTGACCAACGACGGCCGCCCGAAGCGCTGGGTGGTGGTCCGGCCGCCGCGCGGCGGAACCGGGCTGCTGCTCGCCCGCGCCGACGGCGAGCGCCAGGAGGCCGCGGTCGGCGACCAGACCGCCGGGCGGGTCGGCTTCTTCCTTCAGGTCGACGACTTCGAGGCGACCTACCGCCGGATGGTCGAGGCGAACGTCGAGTTCGTCCGGCCTCCGCGCACCGAGCCGTACGGCCGGGTCGCCGTTTTCCGCGACCTGGAAGGCAACCCCTGGGACCTGCTCGGCCCCGCCTGACCCGGAAGGACCCCCGTTGACCGACCTGATGTCGACCCAGCAGCAGATCGCCGCGGAACTCGACGTGTCGCCGGCCTTCGACGCCGCGGCGGAGATCGAGCGCCGGGTCGTCTTCCTCGCCGACCGACTGGTCGACACGGGGCTGAAGACGCTGGTCCTCGGCATCAGCGGCGGGGTGGACTCCACCACCGCGGGTCGGCTCTGCCAGCTCGCGGTCGAACGGGCCCGCGATGCCGGTCACCCGGCGGTCTTCGTGGCGATGCGCCTGCCGTACGGCGTGCAGGCCGACGAGCACCACGCCCAGGCGGCCCTGGCGTTCATCCGGCCCGACCGTCTGCTCACGGTCGACGTCAAGCCGGCCAGCGACGCCGCCCTGGAGGCGCTGCTGGCGGGCGGGCTGACCTTCACCGACGCCGGCCAGCAGGACTTCGTGCACGGCAACATCAAGGCGCGGCAGCGGATGATCGCCCAGTACGCGGTGGCCGGAGCGACGGCCGGGCTGGTCGTCGGCACCGACCACGCGGCCGAGGCGGTCACCGGCTTCTTCACCAAGCACGGCGACGGGGCGGCGGACGTCGTACCCCTGACCGGGCTGACCAAGCGCCGGGTCCGCGCGATCGCCCAGGCGCTCGGCGCTCCTGCCGAGCTGGTCGGCAAGGCGCCCACCGCCGACCTGGAGAGCCTTGCCCCGGGCAAGCTGGACGAGGACGCGCTCGGCCTGACGTACGAGCAGATCGACGACTACCTGGAGGGCCGGCCGGTACCGGCGGAGGTGGCGGAGGCGCTGGTGACCCGCTATCGGGCCACCGAGCACAAGCGCCGCCTCCCGATCGCGCCGCCCACCGAGCCGGTGGGCCGGGAGGCGGACGACCGGGTCACCGCCCAGCAGGGTTGATCCGCGCCCGCAGCCACGCCTCGCAGAGCACGATCACGCCGCCGATGGCGGCGCCGATCGCCGTTTCCACCCCTCGGTCGAAGAGGAGCTGCCCGGCCGGACGGGCCACCGCGAGCTGCCCCATCAGCAGCGCCATCGGGGTGATGAACAGCAGCGCCAACCCGTAGTTGCGCCCCACCAGAAGCTCGGTGACGATCTGCAGCCCCGCCACCACGAGCACGATGGCGTACGGCGACAGGTGCGGTGCCAGCAGCGCCGCGCTGGTCAGCAGCCCGAGCAGCGTGCCGAGGGCCCGGTGCGCGGCGCGCACGAGCTGGGCGGTGACGCCCTGGACGCTCAGCGGGGCGGCCGCCGCCACCATCGCCCAGTACGGGTGCCCGATGCCGACGGCGGTCGCCGTGCCGCCGGCCAGCACCACCGCGAGGGCGTAGCGCACCGGCTGCCACGTCCACACGTGTGCCAGCCGGGCCGGCCGGCTCCGCTGCCGGCGCAGGACGCTGCCCACACTTCCGACCAACAGCGCGAACAGGCTGCTGAGCCCGGCCACGACGGCCGCGACCGGCACGTCCGAGACCCGGTGTGGGGCCGAGGCGACCGCACCGAACGCGAAGATGAGGAAGAGCGGTCCGGGCGGGTGCCAGTCCTGCGCGGCGGCGAGCACCGTGCCCAGCGCCGCGATGGCCGCGGTGACCGGCACCGCGACCCAGGCGCGCGACTCCAGCGAACCGACCAGCACCCCGAGCACGACCGACACCGTGAGCACCGCCCCGGCGCTCGCCTGCATCACCGCCCGGGACAGGTGCACGTGGTTGCGCCCGTAGAGCGAGGTGAACGCCCCGAAAACCGCGTACACGGACCAGCCGGGGTGGCCCAGCGCGAGCACCGTGAGCAGCGGGGCGAGGACGCTGATCCCGGCCCGCAGCGCGACCCGGTGGGCGCCCCGCACCGGGCGGACGTGCAGCAGGCCCCGCAGCGTCGCCCGCACCTGCTCGCCCATACCGCTCCCCACACCCGGCCGGTGACCCACCGGCCGCGCCTCTGCCGGCCATCAGCGAGGAGGGGTACCCGGATGTCGGGACTGATCACCCCTGACCGAGTCCGCCTCGCCAGAGCCTCATCGACGGCGCGCTCGCGGCGATCCGCATCCACGGCATCCCGGGGCGTCTCCGCCCGCACCGTCACGGTGGCCGACTCCTCCGAGCTGAACCGCCCTCACGGACCGTGATGAATGTGGCGCACTCAAGCCCAGCCCGACGCTCCCTTTGCTCTGCAGCCACCGGGGCAGCGGCAACTGAACGTCACTGCTGCGCCGATGGCTGCAGAGCAAAGCGCCGGGCTGGGGGTATGGGCCGATAACCGGGATCGGAGGAAATTCGCTGTTCAGCGGCATGTCGGTCGCGCAGGGGGCTACCCGCACCAGCTATCCATCTGCCCGGCAGTGACGTTCGGTCACCCCGCCCGGGTCACGGCCGGGAAGTCACCATCCGTAGCCGCCCCGAACGGACCCGAGCGGCTCACGGGGTGAGCCGGTGCAGGTCGCGGGGGAAGGCGGTCACCTCCCGGACGTTGGCCGCGCCGGTGAGTCGGGCGACGAAACGTTCCAACCCGATGGCGAAGCCCCCGTGTGGCGGCATGCCGTGCCGGAACGCGTCGATGTAGCCGGCGTACGGCTCGACCGGCTCGCCGCGGGCGGCGAGGGCGGCCAGGTAGTCCTCGTACCGGTGCAGCCGCTGCCCGCCGGTGACCAGCTCCATGCCCCGGAACAGCAGGTCGAACCCGTTGGAGTACGCCGGCCGGGCCGGGTCCGGGTGGGTGTAGAAGGGCCGCTTCGCCATCGGGTAACCGGTGACGAAGAGGAAGTCGGAGCCGTGCTCGGCGCGGGCCCACTCACCCAGCGCCCGCTCGTGGGCGGGCGCGAGGTCGGGCTCGTCGGCCGGCGCCCCGGCGATCGCCAGTGCCTCGGTGAAGTGCACCGCCGGGATCTCGGCGGGCACCTCGGGGGCCGCGACGTCGAGCGTGGCGAGCGCACCGGCGGCCCGCTCGCGGACCGCGTCGAGCATCCCGCACAGGACGTCCCGCAACACCCGCATCACGTCCCGGTGGTCGGCGACGAAGCCCAGCTCGACGTCGAGCGAGGTGTACTGGGCGAGGTGCCGGACGGTGTCGTGCGGCTCGGCCCGGAACACCGGCCCCACCTCGTACACCCGCTCGAAGACCCCGACCATGAGCTGCTTGTAGAACTGCGGCGACTGGGCCAGGTACGCGGGCCGGCCGAACCAGTCCAGCGCGAAGACGTTCGCCCCGCTCTCGGTGGACGAGGCCACCACCTTCGGGGTGTGGATCTCCACGAAGCCGCGGGTGTCCAGGGCGGCCCGGAATCCGCCCACCGCCGCCGCCGAGATCCGCAGCGCAGCTGAACGGGTCGGGTGGCGCAGCGCGGCCGGGGCGTGGTCGAGCTGGGTGGGCAGGGTGGCGGTGAGCGCCGGCCGGTAGAGGTCGAACGGCGGCGGCACGGCGGGCGGGCCGAGCGGTCGTACCGTCGGCTCGGTGAGCTCGACGCCGGCGGGGGCCGTGTCGTTCGCGACCACCCTGGCCGTGACCTCGACGACGGTCTCCTCGGTGAGCTTCTCGACGGCGGCGCGCACGGCCGGGTCGGTCACCACCACCTGGGCCAGACCGGCGGCGTCCCGGACGATCAGGAAGGCCACCGACTTGAGCAGCCGGCGGCGGTGCACCCAGCCGGCGATCCGGACGGTCGCGCCGACATGGCGGCTGAGCTGGGAGGACAGGATGCGTTGCATGGTGACTACCTCCTTGATCAATCGCAACGCGATCCCCAGGGAGGTGTGGGCGAGCGGGATCCTCGCGGTGCCACCACACCTTCGCCCCCGCCGAAGCGGGAGCCTCGTTCGTCGCCCGTGACGGGGGCCAGCCGGCGGGGTCTACTGGGCGCACGACGCCGTTCTGCCCGCAGCTCGGGAGGGTCTTCACGCACCGGCGCCAGACCGCCTTCCAGCAACCGGCGGCTCTCTGCACTGGCGGATCGGCGCGCTACTCGGCTCCGTCGCAGCTTTGCCGGGGACCCTAACACCCCGAACCGGCCCGTGTGACACCCCTTTTTTAGCCCCTGGTGTCCGGTGTCACAACGTCTACGGCGTGACGGCGGTCGCCCGACGTTCATCGACAGCCGCCGTCCGGCGTAGGCTCGGATTCGTGACGATCGAGCACTCCACGCCGACGACCCCGCAGGCCAGCCGCACCGCGACGGTGGCACCCGAGGGGCGCCGACTGCTACGCATCGAGGCGCGCAACGCCGAGACGCCGATCGAGCGCAAGCCGCCGTGGATCAAGGTCAAGGCCAAGATGGGGCCGGAATACACCCAGCTGCGCGGGCTGGTCTCGCGCGAGGGGCTGCACACGGTCTGTCAGGAGGCCGGCTGCCCGAACATCTACGAGTGCTGGGAGGACCGGGAGGCCACCTTCCTCATCGGTGGCGACCAGTGCACCCGGCGCTGCGACTTCTGCCAGATCGACACCGGCAAGCCCGCCGAGTTCGACGCCGACGAGCCGCGCCGGGTCGCCGAGTCGGTCGCCGCGATGGGCCTGCGCTACGCCACCATCACCGGCGTCGCCCGCGACGACCTGCCCGACGGCGGAGCCTGGCTCTACGCCGAGACGGTCCGGCAGATCCACGCCCTCCAGTCCGGCTGCGGTGTCGAGCTGCTGATCCCCGACTTCAACGCGGTGCCGGAGCAGCTCGCCGAGGTGTTCGGCGCCCGCCCCGAGGTGCTGGCGCACAACGTGGAGACCGTGCCGCGGATCTTCAAGCGGATCCGGCCGGCGTTCCGCTACGAGCGCTCCCTCGACGTGATCCGCCAGGCGCGCGCCGCCGGCCTGGTCACCAAGAGCAACCTGATCCTCGGCATGGGCGAGGAGCGGGCCGAGGTCTCCCAGGCGCTGCGCGACCTGCACGAGGCCGGCTGCGAGCTGATCACCATCACGCAGTACCTGCGCCCCTCCCCCCGGCACCACCCGGTCACCCGCTGGGTCAAGCCGGAGGAGTTCGTCGAGCTGCGCGAGGAGGCCGAGGAGATCGGCTTCGCCGGCGTGATGAGCGGCCCGCTGGTCCGCTCGTCGTACCGGGCCGGGCGGCTCTACCAGCAGGCGCTGACCGCCCGCGAGGGGGTCGCCGCCGCCGGCTGAGGCGGGTCTCCGGCCGCGTCACCCACCGTCGGCCGCCGCCCGGATGCCATGATCACAGGCATGACCACCGGGGTACGCCAGGAGCCACGCGAGGCCGCTCGCCCGCGTCCGCCCCGGCATCCCCGGTTGCCGGTGCTGCTCGCCCTGCTCGTCGGGCTGGCCGGGGTCGGGTACCGGCTGGCGCTGCTGCTCGCCGACGCCCCGCCCACCAACAGCGACGAGGCGACGATGGGCCTGGCCGCCCTGCACATCGCCCGCGGCGAGGGCTTCCCGGTCTGGTTCTACGGGCAGGCGTACATGGGGACGCTGGAGGCCTACCTCGCGGCGCCGCTGGTCGCGCTGGCCGGGCCGTCCGTGCTCGCGCTGCGGCTGCCCGTCCTCGCGCTGTACGCGCTCTTCCTGGCCCTGTCCTGGCGGCTCGCCCGCCGGCTCGGCGGCGACGACTGGTTCGCCCTGCTGGTCGTCGGCTTCCTCGCCCTCGGCTCGGACCGGGTGGTGAAGAACCAGCTGATCGCCGGCGGTGGCTACCCCGAGCTGAACCCGGCCGGGGTGGCGCTCGCCCTGCTCACCGTGGGCCTGTGCGCCACCGGGTCCGGCGCGCGGCTGCCCCGCTGGGCGGCCTGGGGGCTGGTCTCCGGCCTGATGCTCTGGGTCGACCCGCTGGTGCTGCCGTACGTGGTGGGCACCGGCGTGGTGCTGGTGGCCCGGCGGCGGCGCGAGCTGGCCGGCCGGGCGGGGCTGGTGGTGGCGGGCACGCTGCTGCTGGGGGCGGCGCCCATGCTGGTCGACAGCCTCCGGCACGGCCGCAACCCGCTCGCCGCGGTCCTCACCGCCAGCGGCGGGGAGGCGGCGGCGGGCTGGGGCGAACGGCTGTACGGGGGCCTGGTGCTCGGGCCGCCGCTGGGCATGGGTTTCTGCTCCCCGAGCCACTGCGCCGCCTGGCAGCTCTGGTGGGCCCTGGCGTTCCCGATCCTGCTGCTGCTCGCGGCGGTGGGCGCCTGGCGCACCCTCCGCACGCCGATGGCGCCTGCCGATCTTGGGCGGTTGCCGCTCGCTGCGAGCCGTCCACGATCCGGCGACGAGCCCGGCGGCGCGGTGGGGCGACGGGTGTCGGCGGCGGTGCGGGTGGCGCTGCTTGGCGGGGCAGCGGCGGTGCTGGCGGCATACACCGTGAGCAGCGCGGCTGGGGAGACACCGGTGGAGAGTGCCCGCTACCTCTCCTGCCTGGCGGTCGCCACGCCGGCCCTGCTCTGGCCACTGTGGCGCGCGGCGCAGCGGGACGTCCGTCCATCATCTCCACTCGACCTGGTGGCGGTGACCGTGCTGGCGGCGGTCCTCGGCACGGCCACTGTGGCGACCGTCGCCGCGATCCGTGCCGTGCCAGCCACCCACGCCGAGGCCGGCCGGCACCGCGCGCTCGTCGACGCCCTGGGCGCGCTGGGCGTACGGCACGTGCGCGGCGGCTACTGGACCTGTAACCGGCTCACCTTCGCCACCGGCGAGGACGTGGTCTGCGCGGTGGTCGACGACGAACTGCGCCCCGGCTTCGACCGCCGGCCGGCGTACCGGCGGGCGGTGGCGGCCGATCCCGGCGCGGCCTGGGTCGCACCGGTCGGCTCGCCGCTGGCCGCCCGGCTCGACCAGCGACTCGGCGCCGGCCGGGACGCCCTGGACGTGGTCATCGTCGATGGCTGGCGGATCTACCTCCCCCGACGCTGACCGGGGACGATCAGCTGGTGCGCTGGTGCGGCACCGGATCGCGGTCGAGCAGGCCGAGGCGGTGGGCGAGTGCGGCCGCCTCCACCCGGTTGCTCACGTCCAGCTTGGCGATGATCCGGGACACGTGCACGCTGGCCGTCTTCGGCGAGATGAAGAGCCGCTCCGCGATCCTGCTGTTGCTGTGCCCCTCGGCCACCAACCGCAGCACCTCCTGCTCCCGGCTGGTGAGCAGGTCCGGCCCGGGGCGGCCACCGCCGCGCAGCCCGACCCGGCGGGCCAGGATGGCGGCCTCCTCGCCCAGCGGGGTGGCGCCGAGCCGGACCGCGATGTCGGCGACCTCGCGTACCGCGACGGCGACGTTGTCCCGCTCGCCGGCCGCGGCGGCCGCCTCGGCCAGCCCGAGCAGCGCCCGGCCCAGCGGGTACGGCTGCCCGGCCGCCCGCCACGCCTGCACCGCCGCCCGCCAGGCCGACAGCACCCCGCCACCGCCACCGGCAGCACCGGCACCCGCGCCAGCATCGCCGCCAACCGCACCGGCACCAGTGCCAGTGAGGATCGCGGCGACCTGGGCGGCGTGCGCCCGTTCTGCCGGATAGCGGGTGGGCAGGGCGGCGGCCACCGTGGCCACCTCTCCGGCCAGGCCGGCGTCGCCGACCAGCGCGGCGGTACGCGCCACAGCGGTGAGCACCGGCCAGCCCTCCCGGGGCAGGTCGCCCAGGCGCTCGTCGGCCAGGGCGGCGTGGGCCGCGCGTACCGCTTCCACCTTGTCGTCCGCCGCGAGGGCGGCCTCGATCCGCAGCTCGCGCAGCGGCAGCCGGTGGTTCGGCCAGAGGTACGGCCGGGCCAGGAAAGCCAGCGCCCGGCCGACCGCCTCGTCGGCGGCGGGGTGGGACCGGGCCAGCCGTAGCCCGGCCCGAAGCTGAAGCCAGTGCAGCCCGGACACCCCCGGCGGGTCGATCCGGGCGGCCTCGGCGCAGGCCGCGTCGGCCTCGTCCCAGCGGCCCAGCGCGATCAGCGCCTCGGCCCGGTTCGACAGCAGGTACGCCCCGCTGGAGCGGCTGATCCCCACCCGGCGCGCCTCGCTGACCCCGGCGGCGGCCGCCTCCTCCGACTCGGCGTACCGGCCCAGCTCGTAGAGCACGTCGGAGAGGTGGACGAGGGCGCTGACCAGCGCCGGTGCGTTGCCGGTGGCCCGGGCCAGGGCCTCCGCCTCTCGCAGCTCGGCCAGCCCAAGGTCGGGGGCTTTCATGCCGGTGCGGCAGATCATGGCGATCCGGGTGGGCAGCAGGGCCACGTCCTCGCCGATCGCCTCGGCCGCGGCCATCGCCTCGGCGGCCACCGAGGCGGCCCGCTCGGGATCGATCTTCAGGAGGTGAGCCGCGATGTCGGAAAGCAGCCGGACCCGCTCCGGGCCGTCCGGCACCCCCGCCGCCAGCTCGTACGCCCGGCGGACCTCGTCGGTCCCGTCGCTCTTGCCGAGCAGCGCCAGCAGCCGACCGCGCTGGTCGAGCAGGCGGGCGGCGCGCAGCGGCTCGGCATCCGGGTCCACCTCGGCCAGCGCGGCCCGGGTGAGGGTCAGCGCCCGGTTGTAGTCGCCGGCCGTGGTGGCCGCGGCCAGGGTCTCCTCCAGCACCCGCAGGTGGTCCATGCCGAGCCGCTCGGCGGCGTCGGGCACCAGCTCCCACAGTTCGAGGACCCGCTCCAGCAGCCGGCTCTGCTCGGCGTACGCGTACCGGTCGGCGGCGGCGCAGGCCGCCACGCGGGCGGCGACCAGGGCGCGCGGGTGGTCGTGGGCCGCGTACCAGTGGTGCGCGATCTCGGCCGGGGCGCGACCGGCGGCCACCAGGTGCGGCTGCGCCTCGATCGCGGCGGCGTACCGGGCGTGCAGCCGGGCGTGCTCGCCGGGGAGCAGCTCGTCGTGGACGGCCTCGCGGACCAGCGCGTGCCGGAACTCGTAGTCGCCGTCCGGGTCGGCCACCACGAGCTGGGCGGCCACGGCGGCGCGCAGCGCGTCCTCCAGTTCGTGCTCGGGCAGGCCGGCGACCTCGGCGAGGAGCTGGTGGGCGAAGCGGGTGCCGCCGGCGGCGGCGATCCGCAGCACCCGCTGCGCCGGGTCGGGCAGCCGGTCCACCCGGGCCAGCAGCAGGTCGCGCAGGGTCTCCGGCAGCACGGCGCAGCCCACCGGGTCGCCGGCGGCGGCCAGCTCCTCGATGAAGAACGGGTTGCCCTGGGTGCGGCGGTGCACGTCGTCGACGGCCCGGGTGGCCGGTTCGGCGCCGAGCAGGTCGGCCAGGATGGCGGCCGTGCCGTCGCGGTCCAGCCGGCCCAGCTCGACCCGGTCCACCCCGCGTGCCCGGTCGAGCTCGGCGAGGAAGGGGCGCAGCGGGTGGCCGCGGTGCAGCTCGTCGGTGCGGTAGGTGCAGACCAGCAGCAGGCGGGCGGCGCGGGCGGCCCGCACCAGGAAGCCGATCAGGTCCCGGGTGGACCGGTCGGCCCAGTGCAGGTCCTCGATGACCAGCACCAGCGGCCGTTCCTCGGCGAGCCGCCGGAACAGGTCGGCGACCAGGTCGAACAGGTAGCCGCGCGGGGTGTCCGAGACGGGCAGCCCGGTGGGCGCGGCCCCGGCCGGCACCCGGGCCAGCTCCGGCAGCAGCCGGGCGAACTCGGCCTCGTACCCGGCGAACGCGGCCGGGCCGTCGCGGCGCAGCACCTCGCGCAGCGCGGCGGCGAACGGCGCGAACGGCAGGCCGGCCTCGCCGAGCTCCAGGCACTGGCCGACCAGCACCCGCGCCTCGGCAGCGGCCCCGAACTCCTCTATCAGTCGGGTCTTGCCGACGCCGGCCTCGCCGCCGACCAGCACCGTGCTGGGCTCCCCGGCGCGGGCCCGACCGAGCGCTTCGCGCAACCCGGTCAGCTCCGGCTGCCGGCCGACGAGGACGGTGCTGGCGGCGCGTACGGTCACGCCGTCGAGCATGCCATGGCGGATGCCCGCGCCGTCCCCGCCGACCAGCCGGTCTCCCGCCGGCCCGGCCGCCCCCGTGCCGGCCGGGCCCGCGACCGGCGCGGCGAGCGTGGTCACCGGCGGCCGTCGACGGCGCGTGCGGCGGGCTGCCGCCGGCTCAGCCAGCCGCGCGGGTGGCGGCGGGGCAGCGACCGGGCGAGCCGGTCGCGGGCCGCGTCGGCCTGGAGCTCGGCGGCGTGGTTGCGGTGGATGGTGAGGAGCAGGTCTGCGTCGTTGCCGAACATCTTGATTTCCCCTGTCGTGCGGTTCGTGTCGCTGTCGATGTCGACTTTCCGCGCGAAGGTGGCCTCGGGGCATGGGTGCGCCGCCCGATCTTCGGCCACTCCCCCTCCTTACCGGGGGGCCTCAGCGGGCCGGCGGCGACGTAAGGTACTCAGCGCCGGGACGGAGGGCCGGCCGCGGATCAACGGGGCGCGGGACGCCCACTAGACTCTGCGGCATGGCAAAGCCCCAGGAGAAGGTCTCGTTCGGCCAGCGGCTGAAGCAGATCGGGATGGTGTTCCGATTCACCGCCAAGCAGGACCGGTGGTTCGCGCCGCTGACCGCGGCCGCGGTGCTGATCCCGCTCGCGCTCACCGTGGTCGCGATCATTCTCTACGGCTGGATCTGGCTGCCGATCGGCATCCTGTTCGCCCTGCTCGCCGTGCTGATCGTGCTCAACCTGCGGTCCAACAAGGCGATGATGAACGCCGCCGAGGGGCAGCCCGGCGCGGCGGCGCAGATCATGGAGAGCATGCGCGGCGACTGGCGGGTCACCCCGGCCGTCAGCTCCACCACCCAGATGGACATGGTGCACCTGGTGCTCGGCCGGCCCGGCGTGATCCTGCTGGCCGAGGGGCACCCGCAGCGCGTGCGCGGCCTGCTCGGCCAGGAGAAGCGCCGGCTGGCCAAGGTGATCGGCACCGCCCCGCTGCACGACTTCGTGATCGGCCAGGGCGAGGACGAGCTGCCGATCCGCAAGCTGCGGATGACCCTGATGCGGCTGCCCCGCACGCTCTCGCCGAAGGACGTGAACGCCCTGGACAAGCGGCTCAAGGCGCTCACCGCCCGCCCGCAGATGCCCAAGGGCGCGATCCCGAAGAACATGCGCCCGCCGCGAGGCGCCTTCCGCCAGACCCGGGGCCGCTGACCCCCCCGTCGTACGCGAACAGGAGCCGGACCCCCACGGGGGCCGGCTCCTTCGCCTTTCGGCAGGGTCAGGCGCGGGCGGGGCGGGGGGCGTCGGCGATGACCGAGCCGGTGAGGCGGTCGTGCAGGCCGCGACGGTGCTCGTCCATGATCAGAGCGGGCACCACCAGGGCGAGCAGGATGCCCCGGAGCAGTGCCCGGACCGGGCCGATCCGGCCGCCGTCGGACCAGGCCAGGCAGCGGATCCTGGTGACGTACATGCCGGGGGTCTGGGCGAACAGGCCGAGGAAGAAGCCGTACTCCACGATCAGCACCACGACCGGCGGCCAACCGTCGCGCACCGGGTCGGCGAAGAGGTTGGCCACCAGCAGGCAGAGCACCCAGTCGATGACGAGGGCGCCGAAGCGGCGGCCGAGGCTGGGCGGCGTGAAGGCGGAATCCGTGGCGGGCGGCACCGGCACGGCGGCGGTATCGGTCACAGCGGTCAAGGGTAGCCAACCGCCCGTCGGAAACCGGGAGTACGGCGGTGGGCAGGGGTGTCGGTCACTGTCCCCGCCCGCCGGTTCAGCGCGAGCCGCGGAATCGGACCAAAGCCATCAAAAGGCGCTACACGGTCACAGGGAGTATCGTCCGAACGGAGAGCCGGAGGTGGCTGAGCGGCGCCGATGACGCCCCGCGAGGACGTAACACGGCGGAAACAGGGGAGACACGGCCGGGCAACCCCACCGCCATACCGTCGCCAGGAGCCAGCCACCGGAGTGAGCCTGCCAGGAGGACACGTGTTCGCCAATCCCGAGGAACTCCTGCGATACCTCAAGAACGAGGACGTGAAGTTCGTCGACGTACGTTTCTGTGACCTGCCCGGCGTGATGCAGCACTTCAACCTGCCGGTCGAGTCCTTCGACGACAGCGTCTTCACCGACGGCCTCGCGTTCGACGGTTCGTCGATCCGCGGCTTCCAGGCGATCCACGAGTCGGACATGCTCCTGCTCCCGGACGTCGCGTCCGCCTTCATCGACCCGTTCCGCGCGCAGAAGACCCTCGCGCTGAACTTCTTCATCCACGACCCGTTCACCCGGGAGGCCTACTCCCGCGACCCGCGGAACGTGGCCAAGAAGGCCGAGGCCTTCCTCGCCTCCAGCGGCATCGCCGACACCGCGTACTTCGGCGCCGAGGCGGAGTTCTACATCTTCGACTCGATCCGCCACGAGACCTCCGCGCACCGGTCGTTCTACTACATCGACTCGATCGAGGGCGCCTGGAACACCGGCCGCGAGGAGGAGGGCGGCAACCGCGGCTACAAGACCGCGTACAAGGGTGGTTACTTCCCGGTTCCGCCGGTCGACCACTACGCCGACCTGCGGGACAGCATCGTCCGGCGGCTGGTCGACGCCGGCTACTCGGTGGAGCGCTCGCACCACGAGGTCGGCACCGCCGGCCAGTCGGAGATCAACTACCGGTTCTCCACCCTGCTGCACGCCGGTGACCAGCTCCAGCTCTTCAAGTACATCGTGAAGAACGAGACCTGGGCCAACGGCAAGACCGCCACCTTCATGCCGAAGCCGCTCTTCGGCGACAACGGCTCCGGCATGCACACCCACCAGAGCCTCTGGCTCAACGGTGAGCCGCTGTTCTACGACGAGACCGGGTACGCCGGCCTGTCGGACACCGCCCGCTGGTACATCGGCGGCCTGCTGCACCACGCGCCGTCGCTGCTGGCCTTCACCAACCCGACGGTCAACTCCTACCGCCGCCTGGTGCCGGGCTTCGAGGCGCCGGTCAACCTGGTCTACTCGCAGCGCAACCGCTCCGCCTGCACCCGTATCCCGGTCACCGGCAGCAACGCGAAGGCCAAGCGGGTCGAGTTCCGGGTGCCGGATCCCTCCAGCAACCCCTACCTCGCCTTCTCGGCGATGCTGATGGCCGGCCTGGACGGCATCAAGAACAAGATCGAGCCGCCGGCGCCGATCGACAAGGACCTGTACGACCTGCCGCCGGAGGAGTGGGGCGACGTCAAGCAGGTCCCGGGCTCGCTGCCCGAGGTGCTCGACGCGCTCGAGGCCGACCACGACTACCTGCTCGACGGCGGCGTGTTCACGCCGGACCTGATCACCACCTGGGTGGATTGGAAGCGGACCAACGAGGTCGACCCGGTGCGCCTGCGCCCGACCCCGCACGAGTTCGCCATGTACTTCGACTGCTGATCGACCTCTCCACCGGCCGGGCCGGCTCCGCGACCGCGGGGCCGGCCCGGCCGTCCGCGTACGGCGTCAGCGAGCGCGTCGGGTCAGGGCCGCCCGGACTCCCCAGACCGCCACCGTCACGACCAGCGCGGTCATCAGGATCGCCCCCGGCGCCTTGGTGAACCGGGCCAGGTTGGTGCCGTCCGGCAGGACGAGGCAGGACGCCACGGCACAGGGTGCCACGAACCAGACGGTCCGGGCCACCGACACCGTCGCCACCGCGAGCAGTGCCAGCGGCCAGGTCGCGTACCAGGGGTGGAAGACCGGGGCGAGCAGCACCGTGGCGGCCAGCGCGAGCCCGGCACCGGTCAGGGCCACCCGGGGTCGGTCGACGGCCAGCCGGGCCACCCGCTGCCGGACGTCGCCCAGCCGGCGCAGCGCCGTCCAGGCCCACCACCAGAGCGCCGCGAGCAGCACCGCGAGCAGCGCCAGCGCGACCAACCGGACCACCGGCACGGCGTGCGGCTCCGGGCCGAACAAGGTGCCGGCGTAGTCGACCACGAACCCCACCGCGGTCGGCGGCGAGGTCCACTGCTGCGAGTCACCGCTGTGCGCCAGGCCGCCCACCCAGCCAAGGCCCAGCCCGGTGGCAAGCGAGGTGACCAGCAACGCGGCCAGCACTCCCCCGGCCAGCCAACCGGCGTCGCGCAGCAACGCACGCACCGTGTAGCGGCCCCCCACCGCGGCGAGCGCGGCGAACGGGAGCACCACCACGGCGACGGCCTTCACCGCCACCGCCAGCCCCAGCAGCACCCCGGCCACCAGCAACGCCCGTGGCTTGCCGGGCCGGCGCACCAGCACCAGCAGGCCGAACAGGAGCAGCCCGAGCCCGACCGCGTCGTTGTGCGCGCCGGCCACCAGGTGCACCCCGACGAGCGGGCAGGCCAGCGCGAGCCAGGCCGCCCGCCGGGTCGGCACCCCGACCGCGTGGGCCAGCCCGGGCAGGCAGAGAGCGGCCAGCAGCACCCCGGCGACCGCGATCAGCCGCAGCAGCACGATCGCCCCGACCAGGCCGCCGCCGAGCAGCACCGCCAGGCCCGCCAGCAGGACGAAGAACGGCCCGTACGGCGCCGGGGTGTCCCGCCAGATCGGCGGCACCGCGTCGGTCCAGGGGCAGCCGGCCGCGGCCACGCCGACCCGGTACGGATCGGTGCCGTGCGTCCAGGACCAGCCCTGGCAGGCGTACGAGTAGACGTCCCGGCTACCCAGTGGCGGTGCGGCCAGCAGCGGCAGCAGCCAGAGCCCGGCGGTCAGGTAGGCCCACCGGGCCGACGGGGCACCCCAGCGCAGCGACCACCACGCGCCCACCAGCAGGGCCGTGCCGGCCAGCCAGCAGCCGAGCACCGCCGGCCCGTGCGGGGCCCGCCAGATGTCGAGGAGGCTGTCGGCGGCGGGGACGTGGGGCAGTGCCCCGCCCAGCCAGCCGGCGACGGTCAGCAGCACCGCCCCGGCGAGCCCGGCGTACCGCGCGAGCGCGGCGGCGACGGGCCGCACCGGCCCGACGGGCTCGCTCACCGGCACCTCTCCTCAGTCGGCGGGGACCGGCTGGCGGGCCGCCCGAGCCGACCGTACCAATCTGACCACCACCACGATCACCAACAGCGTCATCAGGGGGGCACCCGGCATCTTGGTGTACCGGGGTAAACCGGTGCCGTCGGCCAGCACCAGGAACGACGACACGAGGGCGACGACGGAAAACCAGGTGGTCCGGCGGGCCGTGGCGGCGAGCACGGCCAACGGCCAGATCCAGTACCAGGGGTGGAAGAGCGGGGACAGCGCGACGGTCGCGGCCAGCGCGAAGCCGGCGTGCAGGATCGGGTGCCGGGTCCGGGCCCGCCACCAGAGCCCGACCAGCAGCACGCCGAGCACCACCACGGCGATGCCGCGGGTGACCGGCAGCGCGTCGATGTGCGCGCCGAAGAGCGCCGCGAGGTAGCCGACGGTCTGCCCGACGGCGGTCGGCGGCGAGGTCCAGGCGACCACCAGGCCGCCCTGCTCCAAGCCGCTGATGAAACCGAGGCCCAGGCCCGCGGCCAGGGTCGCCCCGACCACCGCGGCCAGCGCCCCGCCGACCACCCATCCGCCGTCTCGGACCAGCGCGCGAATCCGGTACGGCCCGACGATCGCGGCCAACGCGGCGAACGGCACCACGACCAGCGCGGTGATCTTGATCGCAGCGGCCAGCCCGAGCAGCAGCCCGCCGCCGAGCAGCGGCAGCGCGCGGCCCGGCCGGGCGGCGACCACCGCCAGCCCGGCGGTGAGCAGGCCCACCATGATCGCGTCGTTGTGCGCGCCGGATATCAGGTGCACTGGCACCAGGGGGCAGGCCAGCGCCAGCCAGAGCGCGCGCTGCGGCGGCACCCCGCAGCGGCGGGCCAGCACCGGCAGGGACCACGCGGTCAGCGCCACGCCGGCGACCGCGAGCGCCCGGAACAGCGCGACGCTGCCGAACAGCGACCCGGTGGCCGCCACGATCGCGCCGGAGATCATCACGAACAGTGGACCGTACGGGGCCGGGGTGTCCCGCCAGATGTACGAGATGGTGTCCAGCCACGGGCAGGGCAGGGCGGAGACGCCCTGCTCGTACGGGTTGATCCCGGCGTTGTAGCTGGCGCCCTGGCAGGCGTACGCGTACGCGTCGCGGCTGCCGAGGGGCGGCGTGACCAGCATCGGCAGCAGCCAGAGCGTGACCGTGACCAGCACCCAACGGGTCGACGGCACCCGGTGGCGCAGCGACCACCAGGCCCAGCCCAGCAACGCGGTGCCGGCCAGCCAGGTACCGATGATCAACGGCCCGTTCGGGCCCTGCCAGATGCTGACCGGGGTGGGGCGCAGGTTTCCGTGCGGCAGCGCGCCGCCGAGGAAGGCGGCCACGGCGAGCAGCACCGAGCCCGCCAGGCCGATCCAGCGCGAGAGGTGGTGAGGCACGCCGGACATGCTGCCAGTACGGTGGGTCGCGATCAGGAGGTGGGCATGCGGGGTGGTCGGGCGGTGGCGGTGTCCGCCGCGTTCGCGCTCGTCCTCGGCGTGCTGTATCTCACCCTGCCCGCGACCGGCTCGGACCTGTCGGCCCAGGTGGCCCGCGCCGGCTTCTTCGCCGCCCACGGGCCCGCGCCGGTCGACCTGCGCTGGTACGGCGGCGTCCATCCGTGGGGCTACAGTCTGGTCTCGCCGCCGCTGATGGCCCTGCTCGGGGTACGCGCCACCGGCGCGCTCGCGCTGCTCGGGTCGGCGACCGCGTTCGCGGCGCTGCTGGTCCGCACCCGCGTGCCCCGGCCCCTGCTCGGCGGCCTGGTCGGGGTGCTCACCATCGCCGGCAACCTGGTCTCCGGCCGGGTGACGTACGCCCTCGGGGTCGCCTTCGGCCTGGCCGCGCTGCTCGCGCTCACCCTGTCGGCCGGGCCGGACCGGCGCGCCGGCTGGCACCGCGGGGCGCTGACCGGCCTCGCGGCCCTGCTCGCCTCGGCGGCCAGCCCGGTGGCCGGGCTCTTCGTCGGCCTGGCCGGCGTCGCGCTGCTGCTCACCCGCCGGTACGCCGACGGCCTGCTGCTCGCCGCGCCCGCCGCCGCGCCGCTGGCCGTCACCGGGCTGCTCTTGGGCGAGGGCGGCTGGATGAACATCAGCCGGGCCGACACCCTGCACGCGGTGGTGACCAGCCTGGTGGTGGCCGCGCTCGTGGCGTACCGGCCGGTGCGGGTGGGCGGGCTGCTGTCGGGGGCCGGCGTGCTGGCCGCGGCGCTGCTGCACACCCCGGTCGGACTGAACGCCACCCGCCTGGTGGTGATGTTCGCCCTCCCCGTGCTGGCCGCCACCGCGCACCTCCCCCGGTGGCTGGCGGACCGCCTGCCGGCGCCGTCGGGGCGGCGAACGGCCGGCCCGCTGGGCCTGGCCGCCCTGCTCGTGGCGGCGTGCTGGTGGCAGCCGCCGGTGGTCGCCGCCGACGTGCGCAGCGCGGGCGACCCCACCGCCGATCCGGCCTACTTCGCGCCGCTGCGGGCGGAGCTGGTCCGGCGCGGGCTGGCCGGGCGGGTGGAGGTGCCACCGACCCGCAACTACTGGGAGGCCGCCCACCTCGGCGAGGTGCCGCTGGCCCGGGGCTGGCTGCGCCAGGCCGACATCGGTCGCCACCCGCTCTTCTTCACCACCGTCCCGGGCGCGGCCGGCACCGGCGTCCCGCTCACCGCGGCGAGTTACCACGCCTGGCTGGCCGACAACGCGGTGCAGTACGTCGCCGTCCCCGACGCCGAGCTGTCCTGGGTGGGACGTCCCGAGGCCGAGCTGGTCGCGGCCGGCCTGCCGTACCTCACCGAGGTCTGGTCCGACGCGCACTGGCGGCTGTACGCGGTGGCCGACCCGACTCCGCTGGTGGGCGCGCCCGGCGAGCTGGTCCGGCAGGACGCCGCCTCGGTGACCTTCCGCGTCCCCGGCCCTGCCACGGTGCCGATCCGGGTGCGCCACGACCGCTGGCTGGGTGTCACCGGCGGCGCGACGCTCACCACCGACGGGGCGTGGACGGCGGTGACCGTGCCGCGCGCCGGCACGTACACGCTCGGCAGCTGACGCAGGGGAGGAACTGGCCGGCCCGTGCAGGCTGGCTGCCCAGCTACCGGGCTGCTGGTTTCGCCCCGTGACGCACGCCAGCCCGCGTGCCGACAGATGGCTCCCCAGCCGCTACGAACTTGATGACGTGAACGACTCACTTCGATCGCAGCCCTGACGGCGGCCCCGGGTGATCCATCCACGTCATCAAGTTTGTAGGCACGGAAGGCGGTAGGTCGGCCCCGCGTCCGGACAGGCCCGACGCGCAGAAGGGGGTAGGTCGGCCCCGCGTCCGGGCGGGACCGACCGCCGTGTCGCGGCCGCGGCCCGGGACCGCCGACGGAGGCCTCCCGTTCGCTGGCCGGTGCCGGCAGGTCCAGGGTGCCGTGCCCTCAGGGGGCCGGAGCCCTCAGGCCGGGGCGTCCAGCACCCGCTGCATGGCGGCGCGGGAACGCCGGCCGGTGCGCAGATATTCGTCCAGGAACTCACCGGGGTCGTCCCGGCCGAGCAGGCGCACCGCGCCGGCCAGCTCCACCCCGTGCCGGGGCAACTGGTCCCCCGCCCGGCCCCGGACCAGCATCAGCGCGTTGCGGACCTGCGCCGCGAGAGTCCAGCCGGCGGCCATCTCCACGGCGTCGTCGGCCTCGACCAGGCCGGCGTCGCGGGCGGCGTCGAGGGCGTCGAGGGTACGCGTGCCGCGCAGCTCGGGCACCCGGCCGGCGTGCCGGAGCTGGAGCAGCTGCACCGCCCACTCGACGTCGGCGAGGCCACCCCGGCCCAGCTTGGTGTGGGTGGCAGGGTCGGCGCCCCGGGGCAGTCGTTCCGTCTCCACCCGGGCCTTGATCCGGCGGATCTCCACCACCTGCTCGCGGGTCAGCCCGTCGGCCGGGTACCGGACCGGGTCGACCATCGTCTCGAACTCGGCGCCCAGGTCGGCGTCTCCGCACACGAACCGGGCCCGCAGCAGCGCCTGCGCCTCCCACACCTTGGACCAGCGGGCGTAGTACTGGGCGTACGCGGCGAGGCTGCGGACCAGCGGACCCTGCCGGCCCTCCGGGCGCAGGTCGGCGTCCACCCCGAGCGGCGGGTCGGGAGCCGGCGCGGAGAGCAGCCGGCGCAGCTCCTCGGCGATCGCGTGGGCAGCCGCGCTGGCCTTGCCCTCGTCCACGCCGGACGGCGGATCGTAGACGAAGAGCACGTCGGCGTCGGAGAGGTAGTTGGATTCGTATCCGCCGAGCCGGCCCATGCCGATCACCGCGAAGCGCAGCCCGGCCGGCGCCGGCTGGGCGGCCCGGGCGGCCCGCAGCGCGGCGGCCAGGCTGGCGTCGGCGACGTCGGAGAGGGCGGTGCCGACGGCGGTGACGTCGGCGAGGCCGAGCACGGCCCGCCCGTCCGAATCGGGGCGGCTCGGAGTGGGGGCGAGCGCCCCGGCCCGGCTCAGCACGTCGGCGCAGGCGATCCGGACCAGCTCCCGGCGGCGCAGGGCGCGGACCGCCCGGATGGCCTCGACCGGATCGGCGTGCCGGGCCGCCGCGGCGGCGAAGCCCTCGCAGAGCACCGCGCGGGTACGCGGCGTCAGCTCGGTGTCCTCGGCCAGCAACCGCAGCGCCTCCGGCTCGCGGGCCAGCAGGTCGGCGGCGTACCGGGAGGAGGAGAGCACCCGGGCCAGCCGGCGGGCCACCGGGCCGGAGTCCCGGAGCAGTCGCAGATACCAGGGGGTGCTGCCGAGCTTGTCGGAGACCTGCCGGTAGTTGAGCAGCCCCCGATCCGGTTCTGGCGCGTCGGCGAACTCGCTGAGCAGCACCGGCAGCAGGGTGCGCTGGATCGCGGCGGTCCGGCTCACCCCGCCGGTGAGCGCCTGGAGGTGACGCAGCGCCCCGGCCGGGTCGGCGAAGCCGAGGATCTCCAGCCGGTGCCGGGCCGCCTCCGGGGTGAGCCGCAGCCCCTCGGCGGGCACCCGGGCCACCGACTCCAGCAGCGGCCGGTATAGCAACTTCGCGTGCAGCCGCCGTACCTCGGTGGCGTGGGTGACCCACTCGGCGCGGAACTCCTCGACGGCGCTACGGCCCGGGGTGGCCGCGTAGCCGAGCGCGGCGGCCAGCCAGCGCAGCGCGGCCGGCTCGGTCGGCACGGTGTGGGTGCGGCGCAGGCCCTGGAGCTGGAGCCGGTGCTCGACGCCGCGCAGGAAGCGGTAGCCGAGCAGCAGCGCCTCCCCGTCGGCCCGCCCGACGTAGCCGCCGGCAACCAGGGCCCGCAGCGCCGGGATGGTCCCCGGCGCCCGCAGCGACTCGTCCCCCCGGCCGTGCACGAGCTGGAGGAGCTGGACCGCGAACTCGATGTCGCGCAGCCCGCCCGGGCCGCGCTTGATCTCGCGTTCCAGCTCCTTCGGTGGGATGTTGTCGATGATCTTCCGGCGCATCGCGCGGACGTCTTCGACCGCCTCCGGCCGTTCCGCGGCGGTCCACACCAGTGGCGCGAGCGCCTCGATCCACTCCCGCGC
The DNA here is from genome assembly GCF_047921475.1 of Micromonospora sp. SL4-19. Classification (NCBI taxonomy): domain Bacteria; kingdom Bacillati; phylum Actinomycetota; class Actinomycetes; order Micromonosporales; family Micromonosporaceae; genus Micromonospora; species Micromonospora sp. SL4-19. Next base: position 219,162 of record NZ_JBLROB010000008.1, on the reverse strand, counting down.
GAGACCCAGGTCGCCGGCCGCCGGCCGGGCCTTGAGCAGCGCCTGGAACTCCCAGGTCCGGGCCCAGCGCCGGTAGTAGGCCAGATGGCTGGCGAGGGTACGCACCAGCGGCCCCCGGTTGCCCTCCGGCCGCAACGCGGCGTCGACCGGCCAGGCGACCAGCCCGCAGATGTGGATCAGCCGGGTGGCGACCAGGGTCGCGGCGGCCAGGTCGTCGTCCTCGGCGCCGACGAAGATGACGTCCACGTCGGAGACGTAGTTCAGCTCCTCTCCGCCGCACTTGCCCATCGCCACCACGGCCAGCCGGGGTCGACGCGTCCCCTCCGGCAGCTCGTCGACGGCGATCGCGTACGCGGCGGCGAGGGTGGCGTCGGCGAGCCCGGACAGCGCCGCCATGGTCTGCTCCAGCCCGCGCCCCCCGGTCAGGTCCGCCGCCGCGATGCGCAGCAGCGCCAGCCGGTACGCCTGTCGCAGCACGGGAATCGGGCCGGCGACGGCGGTCAACCGGGCCGCGGTGGCCAGGTCGAGCCGGCCGTCGGCGGGAGGCGCGAGCCCGTCCGGCTCGGTGGCCAGCACCGTCCACTGGTTCGGGTTGGCCACCAGGTGATCGCCGAGCGCCGAGGAGGCGCCGAGCACCGCGACCAGCCGGCGGCACAGCCCCGGGTCGGCGGAGAGGGCCTCCAGCACCGCCGACTTGTCCGCGGTGCGGCGTTCCGCCTCGACGAGGCGGTGCAGCTGGCGTAGCGCCAGGTCCGGGTCGGCGGCCCGGGACAGGGCGGACAGCAGCCCCCCGGCCCGCTCGTCGACGGGTTCCTGCTCCACGGTGCGCCACAGCCCGAGCCCGTCCGGGCCGAGCAGGACGGCGGCCCGCGCCCGCCCTTCGCCCTCGGCGAAGCCGTACCGGGCGAGGCGTCCCCTGGTCGGGCGGGCCATGTCAGTGCCCGAGCAACGGCAGACTGCGGCGCGGGGCGTCGTCGTCCAGCTCGCCGAGGGCGAGGGCGGCGAACCGGATCGCGAACGGCTGCCACACCTCCTCGACGTCGGCCATCACCCGGTCGCAGGCGGCGACCACGAGCTCCGGGTCGTAGCCGCGCTCGGCGAGGAGGGTCGAGTCGCGGGCCCAGTCGGCGATCATCTCGGTGTCGCACTCGATGTGGAACTGCAGCCCCCAGGCCCGGTCACCGAGGCGGAACGCCTGGTGCGGATAGCGGGTGGAGGCGGCGAGCAGGGTGGCCCCGTGTGGCAGCTCGGTGATCTCGTCGGAGTGCCACTGGAACACGTCGGGCATCAGCGGCACGTACCGGAAGAGCGGGTCGGCGTCGGCGGCGTCCCGCTTGCCGACCACGGCGGGCCCGACCTCCGGCCCGGACGGGCTCCGCTCGACCTGCCCGGCATGCGCGGTGGCCAGCAGTTGCGCCCCGAGGCAGACCCCGAGGGTGGGGATCCGCTGCCGGACCGCCTTGCGCAGCAATCCCTCCAGAGCGGGGAACCAGGGCGCACCGGGGCTGCCGTCGGGCAGCGGATACGCCTGCTGCTCGCCGCCGAGCACCACCAGGGCGGCGTAGCCGTCGAGGTCGGCGGGGAGCTCGTCGCCGGCGTGCGGGCGCAGCACCCGCAGGTCGACGCCCCCCTCGGTGAGCCACTCCCCCAGTCGGCGGAGGTCGTCGGTCGGGTCGTTCTCGATCACCAGCGCGGTCGCCACGACGTCGAGGCTATCCGGTAGGTGGCGGGCAGGCCGGAAGGGCTCGGCCCATTAGGCTCCCGCTGTGCCCACCGACGACTGCCTGCACCCCCCGGTCCTGCGTCCTGGCGACACGGTGATGCTGGTGTCGCCGTCCGGCCCGACCCGGCCGGAGCGGGTCGCCCGCGGCATCGAGCTGCTGACCGGCTGGGGGCTGCGCCCGGTGCTGGCGCCGAACGCGTACGCCCGCCGGGGCTACCTGGCCGGCGGCGACGACCTGCGGGCCGCCGACCTGAACACCGCCTTCGCCGACCCGGAGGTGCGCGGGGTGATCTGCACCCGGGGCGGCTACGGCGCGCAGCGGGTGGTGGACCTGGTCGACATGGACGTCGTCCGCCGGGACCCGAAGGTGGTGGCCGGCTTCTCCGACATCACCGCGCTGCAGTTCGCGCTCTGGCGGGGCGCCCGGCTGGCCGGCGTGCACGGCCCGGGGGCGGCGTGGCTGGACGATCGCACCCCGCCCCGCTCGGCGGCGTCGCTGCACGCCGCGCTGATGACCAGCGAACCGGTCACGGTCGCCGCCGTCGAGGAGGAGGACACGTACGCCGTGCGGGTGCCCGGCCGGGCGCAGGGCCGACTGCTCGGCGGCAACCTCTGCCTGATCACGGCCTCGATCGGCACCGCGGACATGCCGGACCTGACCGGGGCGGTGCTTCTCGTCGAGGAGGTGCAGGAGCCGCCTTACAAGATCGACCGGATGCTCACCCACCTGCGCCGCTGCGGGGCGCTGGACGGGATCGCCGGGGTGGCGGTGGGGCAGTTCACCGAGTGCGCCGACGGCTGGGACACCACGGTCACCGACGTGTTGACAGAGCGCCTGGGCGACCTCGGCGTGCCGGTCCTCGGCGGCCTACCGATCGGCCACGGTGTCGGCCAGCTCACCGTCCCCGTCGGCACCCCCGCCGTCCTCGACGCGGACGCCGGCATCCTCACGGTCTCCCCCGCCGTCCGCTGACCCGCCCCGCCCGTCCCGGCTCGCGCTGGGGAAATTGACCGTCTTTCGGCACTCGACGCACCTCCGCAACCGTTTTGTATGCATTTCGCAGTCGGATTTTCAGCGCCCTGACAGGTTCGCCACGGGTTGCCTCCAGCTCGGCCGGTCACTGTCGGTCACGTCAACGCACCACCACCGAACTGGAGAACCGCATGATCCGCAAGATGTCGAGGAAGAACGTGCTGGTCGGCCTGGCCGCCGCCGGGGTGCTCGGCGTGGGGATCGCTGCCCCCACGGTGGCGCTCGCCGACGACAAGAGCCCCGCCCCGAGCGCCAGCGCCGACCAGGGCACCGACCGCCAGCAGAAGCGGGCCGACCGGCAGGCCGAGTTCGCCGACGCCCTCGCCAAGGAGCTGGGCGTCCCGACCGACAAGGTCACCGCCGCGCTGGAAAAGCTCAAGGAGCAGCACAAGGGCGACCGGCCGGAGCGGCCGTCGACCAAGGATCGCCAGGAGCAGCTGAAGGACCGGCAGGCGCAGCTGAAGGAGCGGCTGGACCAGGCCGTCAAGGACGGCAAGCTGACCCAGGACCAGGCCGACGCGGTGCTGAAGGCCGTCGAGGCCGGCGTCTTCCCGGGCCCGGGCGGCCACGGCCACCGCGGCTGGGACGGCCAGACCGACAAGTGACCCGGGTGGCTCCGGGTCTCCTCACCGGCCGAACCACCCTCCCGGCCGGAACCTTCTCCCACGGCGGAGCCACCCCGTGACATGACGCACGGGCGCACGTCCGCCCCGGCGGCGTTGCCGGGGCGGACGCCGTCCGTTCAGCGCAGGTACGGCCCGTCCGTGCCGATCTCGCTGAAGGGGTCGGAATCACGCCCCGGCGGGTGGCGGGGTGAAGACGCCGAGGTGGTTCCCCGACGGGTCGAGCACGTGCGCGAAGGTCAGCCCACTCGGCGCGGTACGCAACGGCACCAGCACCTTTCCGCCGGCCGCCTCCGCCCGGCGGCAGGTCTCCGCCACGTCCGTCACCTCCGCGTAGAAGATCGCGTAGTTCGGGGAGCCCCCGTTCGTGGCCCGGATCGCGCCGCCGATCCCCTGCTCCCCACCGGCCGTCGTCTGCCGGTACGACGCCCCCGGCGCACCCCGCTCCTCGAAAGTCCAGCCGAACAGGTCGGCGTAGAACCGCTCGACCTCCTCCGGTCGGTCGGAGCCGATCTCGAACCAGGTGACGGGTGTGCTGGACATGCTTCCTCCTGTCGTCACGCCGGCCGGTCGGCCGGCGTCGTCAGGAGTCAGCTTCGGGGGCCTTCACGACAGCGTCCTGTCGGTGTTTTCCGGCCTCACACCAGGGTGAGCGGGCGCACCCGCTCCGCGGGGATGTCGAGGTCGCCGGGTTGCAGCTCTCGGGTCACCGGTTGCGCCAGCGGATGCACGGAGAGGATCCGGTCGGTACGGAAGCAGCGCAGCCCGTCGCGGAGCCGGCACCAGGCCAGCAGGTACCAGTGCGTGGGATTGCCGAGGTAGCCCAACGGCTCGACGTCGCGGACCGAGTCGGCGCCCGCCCGGTCGGCGTACCGGATCCGCAGCACCCGCCCGGCAGCGACCGCGTCGGCCACCGCGGCCGGCACGGGCGCGGCCGGCCCCTCGCCGATCAGGTGCACCCGGCCGGCGAGGCGGTGCGCCTCGGCGGCGTCGGCGGCCGGCATCACCGCGACCAGCTTGCGCAGCGCCGCTCCCGCTGCCGGGGCGAACGGCGTGCCGGCCAACCGGTGCAGCGCGACGGCCATCGCCACCGCCTCGCCGGGGCTCAGGTTGACCGGCGGCAGGGTGCGCGCCCGGTCGACCACATAACCGCCGGTGCGACCCGGCTCGGCCCAGATCGGCACCCCGGCACCCTGCAGCGCGGCGATGTCCCGCTCGATGGTCCGGGCGCTGACCTCGAAGCGGCGGGCCAGCCAGCTGGCGCTGCGCGGGCGCGGCGACACCGCCCGCAGCTCCTCCACCAACGCGTAGAGACGGTCGGTCCGGTTCACGGCGTCAGGCTAGGCCCGGGGTACGACGTCCGCGTCCTGCCCGGACGGCCCGCCGGCCCTACAGCGAGAGGTAGCGCTGCCGCTCGTACGGGGTGACCTCGCGGCGGTACTGCTCCCACTCCGCCCGCTTGTTGCGCAGGAAGAAGTCGAACACGTGCTCGCCGAGGATCTCGGCGACCAGTTCCGAGCCGGCCATCACGTCGATCGCCTCGGCGAGGTTCTCCGGCAGCGCCTCGTATCCCATGGCCCGGCGCTCCGCGCTGCTCAGCGACCAGACGTCGTCCTCGGCGCCCGGAGGCAGCTCGTACCCCTCCTCGATGCCCTTCAGCCCGGCGCCGAGCATGACCGCGAAGGCCAGGTAGGGGTTGGTCGCCGAGTCCAGCGACCGGACCTCCACCCGGGCCGAGTTCGGCTTGCCGTACGCGGGCACCCGGACCAGCGCGGACCGGTTCAGGTGACCCCAGCAGACGTACGCCGGGCTCTCGGTGATCCGGTCGGGCAGCGCCAGCGGGAAGAGCCGCTTGTAGGAGTTCACCCACTGGTTGGTGACCGCGGTGTACTCCCGGGCGTGGGTGAGCAGCCCGGCGATGAACGACTTGGCCACCTTGGACAGCTTCATCGGATCGCCGGCGTCGTGGAACGCGTTGCGCTCCCCCTCGAACAGCGACAGGTGAGTGTGCATGCCGTTGCCCGGCTGGTCGGTGAAGGGCTTCGGCATGAAGCTGGCCTGCACGCCGGTGGAGAGCGCCACCTCCTTGACCACGTGCCGGAAGGTCATGATGTTGTCGGCGGTGGTCAGCGCGTCGGCGTAGCGCAGGTCGATCTCCTGCTGGCCGGGGGCGACCTCGTGGTGGCTGTACTCCACCGAGATGCCGATCCGCTCCAGCGCCAGCACCGCCTGGCGGCGGAAGTCCCGGGCCACCGCGTGGGTGGTGTGTTCGAAGTAGCCGCCGCTGTCAACCGGGATCGGCACCGAGCCGTCCTGCGGGCCGTTCTCCAGCAGGAAGAACTCGATCTCGGGATGGGTGTAGAAGGTGAACCCCTTCTCGGCCGCCCGGGAGAGCGCCCGGCGCAGCACGTGCCGCGGATCGGCCCAGGACGGGCTGCCGTCGGGGAGCAGGATGTCGCAGAACATCCGGGCGCTCTCGCCGCTGACCCCGCCCTCGAAGGGGAAGACCTGGAAGGTGGTGGGGTCGGGCATGGCCACCATGTCGGACTCGAAGACCCGGGCGAAGCCCTCGATCGCCGAACCGTCGAAGCCGATGCCCTCGTCGAAGGCCGCCTCCAGCTCGGCGGGCGCCACCGACACGCTCTTCAGCGTGCCGAGCACGTCGGTGAACCACAGCCGGACGAACCGGATGTCCCGCTCTTCCAGCGTACGGAGGACGAACTCCTGCTGACGGTCCACTTCCACCGATACCTTTCCTTGGTCGGAGCCGGTCCGGCCTGACCGCTTAGTCTCCACCGGTCTCGTTACGCCGACGTTACGCGACCACCCCGGCGCTGTCCGCCCGTGTCACGGCGGGGATGACGCCGGTGGCGGGGGCCGCCGGGTCTCCCGCGTCCGGCCGGGTCCGACCCGCCCCGCTGCGGCAAGATGAGGAACATGCCCACCCTGCGTCTCGCCCTGTGCCAGGTCAACCCCACGGTCGGCGACCTCGCCGGCAACGCCGACCAGGTCCGCGCCCGGGCCCGCGAGGCCGCCGACGCCGGTGCACAGCTCGCCCTCTTTCCGGAGCTGATGGTGACCGGCTACCCGGTCGAGGACCTGGTCTTCCGCCCGTCCTTCATCGCCGCGTCGAGGGCCGCGCTGGAGCGGCTCGCCGCCGACCTGGCCGCGGACGGGCTGGGCGACCTGCCGGTCGTGGTCGGCTACCTCGACGCGGACGGTCCGCCGCAGATCAGCAGCGACGCCCAGCCGGGCCGGGGCGCCCGAAACGCCTCCGCGCTGCTGCACCGGGGCGCGGTCGTGGCCACCTACTACAAGCACCACCTGCCCAACTACGGCGTCTTCGACGAGGACCGCTACTTCGTCCCCGGCACGACGCTCACCGTGGCGCGGATCGGCGGCGTGGACGTCGCGCTGACCATCTGCGAGGACCTCTGGCAGGCCGGTGGTCCGTTCGCGGTGGCCCGGCAGGCCGGCGTCGGGTTGGTGGTCAACATCAACGGCTCGCCGTACGAGCTGAACAAGGACGACGTCCGGCTGCCGCTGGTCCGGCGCCGGGCCGCGGAGGCCGGCGCCACCGTCGCGTACGTGAACATGATCGGTGGCCAGGACGAGCTGGTCTACGACGGCGACTCGATGATCGTCAGCGCGGACGGCACGCTGCTGGCCCGGGCCCCGCAGTTCGTCGAGCACCTGCTGCTGCACGACGTCGAGCTGCCCGCGGCGCGGCAGCCGGCCGGCGGCGACGAGGAGCTGGCCGACGGGATGCGGGTGGTCCGGGTCACGGTCGGTGACATCCCCTCGCCGGCCCCGCCCGGGCAGGTCGCCGTCGGCGGGATCATCGAGCCGGTCGCCGACGAGGCCGAGGTGTGGCAGGCGCTGGTGCTGGGCCTGCGCGACTACGTCAACAAGAACCGCATCCCGTCGGTGGTGCTCGGCCTCTCCGGCGGCATCGACTCGGCGGTGTCGGCGGCCATCGCGGTGGACGCGCTCGGCCCGGACCGGGTGGTCGGCGTGTCGCTGCCCAGCCAGCACTCCTCCGAGCACTCCCGGGCGGACGCCGAGGAGCTGGCGAAGCGGACCGGCCTGGTCTACCGGACCGAGCCGATCCAGCCCATGGTGGACGCCTTCCTGGCCAACATGTCGCTTTCCGGCGTGACCGTGGAGAACCTCCAGGCCCGGGTCCGTGGCGTGATCCTGATGGCGCTGTCGAACCAGGAGGGCCACCTGGTCCTCACCACCGGCAACAAGAGCGAGCTGGCCGTCGGGTACTCCACCCTCTACGGCGACTCGGTCGGCGGCTACAACCCGGTCAAGGACGTCTGGAAGACGCTGATCTGGCGGCTGGCCAAGTGGCGCAACGCCGATGCCGGGCGCCGCGGCGAGACCCCGCCGATCCCGGAGAGTTCGATCGGCAAGCCGCCGTCGGCGGAGCTGAGCCCCGGCCAGCTGGACAGCGACACCCTGCCCGACTATGACGTCCTCGACCCGATCCTGATCGGCTACATCGACGGCGACCTGGGCCGGGACGGCCTGATCGCGTCCGGACACGACCCGGCCATCGTGGACAAGGTGCTGCGGATGGTGGATACCGCCGAGTACAAGCGGCGGCAGTCCGCCCCCGGCACGAAGATCTCGATGAAGGCGTTCGGGCGGGATCGCCGGCTGCCGATCACCAACCGCTGGCGCGAGCACGGCTGAGCGGTGGTCGTCCCCGGCCCGCGCCCGCAGCCGGGAGTGAAATCCTCCACTCCGCCCTGCCGTCGCCCGGGCGTCGAGTGCCACGATCGGGGCGGAACCCGGGGACCGCGAACGCGGCCTCGAGGAAGGAGAGAGTCATGGTGGAGTCCACCCCGACCGAGGTGACCGCCCTGTACGGCGGGCCGGCCACCCGACGGGTACGCACCCGCGACCTCATCGCCGCCAAGGAGCGCGGCGAGCGCTGGGCGATGCTCACCTCGTACGACCAGTACACCGCCTCGATCTTCGACCAGGCGGGGATTCCGGTGCTGCTGGTCGGCGACTCGGCGGCGAACAACGTCTTCGGCTACGAGACCACCCTGCCGGTGACCGCCGAGGAGCTGCTGCCCCTGGTCCGCGCGGTGGTACGGGCGACCCGGCAGTCACTCATCGTCGGTGACCTGCCCTTCGGCTCGTACGAGGAGGGGCCGACGCAGGCGCTGCGCACCGCGGTGCGGTTCATGAAGGAGGGCGGCTGCCACGCGGTGAAGCTGGAGGGGGGCCGGCGCTGCGCCGCACAGATCGAGGCGATCGTCGGGGCCGGCATCCCGGTGATGGCGCACATCGGCTTCACCCCGCAGAGCGAGCACACCCTGGGCGGCTACCGGGTGCAGGGCAGGGGCGACACGGCCGAGGAGGTGATCGCCGACGCGCGGGCGGTGGCCGAGGCGGGCGCCTTCGCGGTGGTGCTGGAGATGGTGCCCGGTGAGGTGGCCAAGCGGATCACCGCCGAGCTGCCGATCCCGACCGTGGGCATCGGCGCCGGCCCGGACACCGACGCCCAGGTGCTGGTCTGGCAGGACATGGCCGGCCTGCGCACCGGCAAGGCGCCCCGCTTCGTCAAGCGCTACGCCGACCTGGCCGGCACGCTGACCGACGCCACCCGCCGCTTCGCCGACGAGGTCCGTGGCAACGAGTTCCCCGCCGCCGAGCACACCTTCTGACCGTACGATCCGGCGCGGCGGTGGGTACCCGCCGCCGCGCCCACCGCACCGGGCAGCGGCTCAGAGGTCGGTGACGCGGATGCCGGCGTGCGCCTTGTATCGCTTGTTGATCGCGATCAGGTTCGCGGTGAACGCCTCGATCTGGTGGGCGTTGCGCAGCCGGCCGGCGTAGATGCCGCGCATGCCGGGGATCCGGGCGGCGAGCGCCGCGACCACCCCGACCAGCTCCCGGTCCTCGGTGCAGATCAGCACGTCGAGGTCGATCCGGTCGATCTCCGGGTCGGCCAGCAACGGCGCGCTGACGTGGTTGAACGCGGCGCAGACCCGGGACTCGGGAAGCAGCCCGGCGGCCTGCTGCACGGCGCTGCCCTCCGCGACGGTGAGCGCGTACGGGCCCTGCTTGTCGAAGCCCAGCGGGTTCACGCAGTCGACCACGATCTTGCCGGCGAGCGGCCCCGCGAGGGCGGCGACGGTGGCGGCGTGCCCGTCCCACGGCACCGCGATGATCACCACGTCGCTGCGCCGGGCGACCTCGTCGTTGTCCGCGCCGGACACCGCTGTCCCGGCCGGGATGCCGGGTAGCGCGGCGATCTCCGCGGCGGCCTGCGCCGCCCGGTCGGCGGCGCGGGAACCGATCAGCACGGTCTGCCCGGCCCGGGCGAACCGGTAGGCGAGACCCCGGCCCTGGTCACCGGTGCCCCCGATGATGCCGACGGTCAGCCCGGAGACGTCGGGCAGCGTGGTCGCGTCGTAAGCCATACGGTCATCCTCGCAAACCGTGCCGGCGGCCCACGCCGCCCCGCCCGTCCGCCCATGCCCACGGTCCTGAGCCGGCCACGGGGGCCGCGTGGGCGCGCGAGACGACGGGGCGTCAGGCGCGTTCGAAGAGGACTTTGCGTTGGGCGGGGTCGGCCGAGACCAGGCGGACCGCGATGCGCTCGCCGAGCGGCAGCTCGCCGAGGCACCGGGCGCGGACCGCGGGCTCGTCCAGGGCGACCGTGCCGCCGGGTGGGCGACCCGGCTTGGCGGTGCCGTTCCCGGGCTGCCGGGGCACCTCGGCGGCCGGCCGCCGGGCGTCCACCTCCAGCACGGCCGCCTCGAAAGTCTCCCCCACCCGCTGCTCCAGCAGCACCGCCTCGGCCAGCTCGACCGCGCCCCGGGTGGCCGCCGACGCGGTCCGATCGGTGCTCGCCATCACCTCCGGCAGCTTCGGCAACGCGGCGCGGACCCAGTCGGGCACCTCGCGGCCCTCGTGCAGGGCCAGGCAGACCTCGGTCGCGTACCGGTCGGCGAGCCGGCGCAGCGGCGCCGTGACGTGGGCGTACGCGGCCGCCACCCCGCCGTGCTCCGGATGCTCGGGCACGGAGCCGTCGAAGGCGGTGTACGCGGCGCCGCGCATCAGCTCGGCCGCCTGGTCGATGAAGGCCGCGGCCCGGGGTTGCGACGCGTCCAGCCCGGCCAGCACCTCGCCGACCGACATCCCCGCCGGCCAGGTCACCCCGAGCGGGCCGGCGGCCAGGCGCAGCCGGTCGACCGCCTCCGGCTTCGGCCACGGCATCGTACGCAGCAGCCCGATCCGGCCGGCGAGCATGATGTCGGCTGCGGCCATCCCGGTCAGCAGGGAGATCTGCGCGTTGTGCTCCTCCATCGGGCCGGGCCCGCGCAGCACCAGCCGCCAGCCGTCGCCGTCCGGCTCGACCTCCTGCTCGGGCAGGGGCAGGTTGACCGCGCCCCGGCGCAGCCCGCGCGCGATGAGCAGGGCGCCGATCTCGGGGAGCAGGGCGATCGGCTCGGGCAGCCGGCCGGCGTCGGCGGCGAGTTGCACGCCGGAGTAGTCAAGCTTGGCCCGGCTGCGGACCCGGGCTCGTTCCAGTGCGACGCCCACCGTGCCACCGTCGGCGTCGAGGTCGACGGTCCAGACCACGGCGGCCCGCTCGGCGTCGGGCAGCAGGCTGGCCGCACCCTCGCTGAGCGTGTGCGGGTGCAGCGGCACGTTGCCGTCGGGCAGGTAGACGGTCTGTCCCCGGCGCCAGGTCTCCTCCTCCATCGCCCCGCCGGGGCGTACGTGGGTGGCGACGTCGGCGATCGCGTACCGGACCCGGAAACCGCCACCGGGACGGCGGCTGAGATGCATCGCCTGGTCGAGGTCGCGCGAGGTCGCCGGGTCGAGCGTGACGAACGGGATGTCGGTCCGGTCCGCGACGGCCGGCAGCGGCGCGACGGCCGACTCCTCGGCCTCGCGCTGCGCCGCGGTCGGGAAGCCGTCGGGCAGTCCCAGCTCGCGGCGCAGCGCGCCGAAGTCGATGCGGGGCGCCAGTACGCGTCGGATCACCACGGCGTCAATCCTGACAGCGCGGCGCGTGATCCGCTCCCCGACGCGGCCGGGCGCCGGTCTTCGGCAGACCCGGGGATCAGCCCGTCGCCTTCCGGGCGCTCGCCGGCCTGGCCGTCGACCGTCCCGCGACGACCCTCGTACCGGCCGGCTTCCGCGCGGCGGTGAGCCGCTTGTGGGTGCCGGTCGAGGTGCTCGTCCTGGCCTCGAGGGGGGTCACGGACGACGCGGAGGTCGCCTTCCGACCCGCCGCCTTGCGCGTGGCGGTCGAGGAGGTGCCGCTGGCTTTCCGCGCCGGAGCCTTCTTCGCCGCCGCCTTGCGGGCACCCCCGGTGGGGCGGGTCCCGGCGGCCTTCACGGCGGTGGTCTTCTTCGCGGCGGCCTTCTTCGCCGGAGCCTTCGCGGCCGTCGTCTTCTTCGCGGGAGCCTTCTTCGCCGGGGCCTTCTTCACCGCGGCGGTGGCCTTCTTCCCGGTGGAGGTGACCTTCCGGGCGGCGGCCGTGGTCCTGGCGGGGGCGGCCTTCTTGGCAGCGGCCGTCGTTCTCTTCGCCGCGGCCGTCGTCTTCTTCGCGGGAGCCTTCTTCGCCGCGGCCGTCGTCTTCCTCGCGGGAGCCTTCTTCGCCGCCGTGGTGGTCGTCCGGACGGCGGCCTTCTTGGCGGGCGCCTTCTTGGCGGTGGTCTTCGTGGCCGGGGCCTTCTTCGCGGTGGTCTTCGTGGCCGGCGCCTTCGCGGGCGCTTTCCGCGCTGCTGACACGACCTTCTTGGCAGTCGCCTTCCTCGCGACCGCCTTCTTCGCCGGCACCCGGCCGGCACCGGCCCCCGACGCGTTAGGGGACGCCTTCGTGACCGTGGCCGTGCGGGCCGTGGCCGCACCCACGGTCCGCCTGGCCGCGGTGGTCTTCTTCGTGGTCAGACGGGTGGTGGCCGGGCGGGTGGTGGCCTGCTGTGCTTCGGCCATCTCGGTTCCCTCCTTGGGGACGTGCGTCCGCCCTCGCGGAGCACGAGTACCTCGACGCGGGCCGTCCCGCGCCGTCTACCTGTCCTCCCCGGCCCAACGGGCGTCCTCGGCGTCCCACGCTTCGTTGCGCTCCTGCACCTGCTGCAAGGCGTTCTCCGCGTCGGCGGCTGAGGCATACGGCCCGAGAACGTGTTTCGCCGCGCACACGTCGGCATCGGTCTCGACCCGGTGGTGTCGGGTGCACCAGTAGTAGTGCCCACCACTGCCGTTGTCGCTCATGCGATCACTGTGCACCGCATAGCGCCCGGCCGCCACCGGAACGCCGCAAATAGTCGCCGATGTTCTCCACAGTAGACCTGCTCAGGGCCGGCCGGAGCCGAACGGGGGAAGGACGGGGCACCCAAGCAGCGGCTCGGTGCCGCTCAATCCCCACCTCGGTCGGCGATGCTGGAGCGGCTGCCGTGGCCGGCGTGAGCGGATCCGCTGAACGGCCGGTACCACCAACGGACGGCTACCGGCAGGATCGACCGCCATGATCACCACGAAGGCCGGTACGGAGGCCTGTCCGGAGTGCGGCGCGGCGACGGTGTCGATCCGCGAGGCGATGCCCTGGTGCGGCCGGTGCGAATGGAACCTCGACGGCTACGACCGGGCCCGGCAGGCGCCCGAGTTCGGTTGGTCCTGGATCGACCGGCGAACCCACCGGCTCGCCACCCGGCTGACCCGCCAGCAGTACGCCGCGCTCGTCGGCCGCCCGCTGGAGTCGTCCGGGTTGGGCCTCGCCGGAATCCTGACGGTTGCCGTCTCGCTGCTGCTCCTGGTCGGGGTGCTGGCGCTGGCGGTGGCCGGGGTGTGGCTGTTGTTCGCGTACCCGTTCCCGAACTTCGCGATCGTCGCCGGGCTGGCGCTGATCGGGCTGGCGGTGGCGCTGCGGCCCCGGTTCGGCCGGATCGACCCCGACCTGGAGGTGCTCACCCGGGAGCAGGCGCCCGAGCTGCACGCCCTGATCGAGGAGGTGGCGGGCAGGATCGGTGCGCCGTTGCCGCACGTCATCGGCGTCGACAGCTCCATCAACGCGTACACGACGGCGGTGGGGCTACGCCGGCGGCGGGTGCTCTGCCTCGGGCTGCCGCTGTGGGGCGCCCTGGACGGGCAGGCGCGGGTCGCGCTGCTCGGCCACGAGCTCGGCCACTTCGTCAACGGCGACGTCCGCCGGCTGCTGGTGACCGACCCGGCGCTGACGATGCTCGGCAACGCCGCCGACCTGTTCCGCCCCACGCACGGCACGCACGGCAGCGGGTTGCTGGAGCTGATCGGCGAATGGCTGGGCCGGATCCTGTCGTGGACGGTGTCCCGCCTGCTCTTCCTCGGTCACCTGGTGCTGGTCTCCACCGCACTGCGGGACAGCCAGCGGGCCGAATACCTGGCCGACGAGATGTCCGCCCGAGCGGGGGGCACTGCCGGTGCCACGCGCCTGCTCGACGTGCTGCTCAACGACGAGTCGGTGGCGCTGGTGGTCCGCCAGGCGGCCCGGGGCGGGCACGGTCCGGCCGCGTGGCGGGCGGGGATGGGCCGGTCGCTGGCCGGGTCCGCCGAATGGCTGCCACTGGTGCGCCAGCTCTCCATCCGGGAGCACACGTCGTTGTTCGCCACCCATCCGCCCGCGGGCCTGCGCCACCAGATGCTCACCGCGCGACCGTGGCAGGACCCCGGGGTGGTGCTCACCGAGGCCCGCGCCGAGCGGATCGACGCGGAGCTGACCACGCACTACGAGCGGGTGGGCCGGATCGTGAGCTGGTCCGCTTGAGACCCGGCCGCTCGGGCGGGCAGTAGCCTCTCCGCATGGCCCCGCACCGGCTCGACCGCGCCACCGCCCGCCGTGTTGCCGTCCGCGCCCAATTGCTCGACGCGGAGCGGCCCACCGACCTGCTGGCGGTGGTGGACCGGCTGACGTTCCTCCAGATCGACCCGACCGCCGCCGTGGCGCCCAACGCCGACCTGGTCGCCTGGACCCGGCTCGGCGCCGCGTATCGGCCGAGCCAGCTGACCCGGGCGCTGGAGGCCGACCGTGCCCTGTTCGAGCACCGGGCGATGGTGCGGCCGATGGCCGACCTGGGGCTGCACCTTGCCGAGATGGCGGTCTGGCCGGAGGACGCCCGGCGCCGGGACTGGCTGGCGGCCAACGACGCGTTCCGCCGGTACGTGCTGGACCTGCTGCGCGACTCCGGCCCGCTGCTGAGCCGCGACGTACCGGACCGCAGCGTCGTGTCGTGGCCGTCGACCGGCTGGACCAACAACCGCAACGTCACGCAGATGCTGGAGTTCCTCGCCGCGCGCGGTGAGGTCGCCATCTCCGGCCGGGTCGGGCGCCAACGGACCTGGGACCTCGCCGAGCGGGTGTACCCGCCCGGCACGTCGGCCGTCCCCGCCGAGGAGGCCCACCGGGCACGCGACGAACGGCGGCTGCGCTCGCTCGGCGTCGCCCGGGCCGTCGTGGTCGGCGAGGCCGGCGAGCCGGCCGAGGTCGAGCGCACGTCCGGCGTCTGGCGGGTGGATCCGGCCGCGCTGGACGGCGTCCGGTTCGCCGGACGTACCGCGCTGCTGTCCCCGTTCGACCGGCTGGTGCACGACCGCCGGCGTGCCCTGGAGCTGTTCGACTTCGAATACCGCCTGGAGATGTACGTGCCGAGGGCACAGCGGCGCTGGGGCTACTTCGCGCTGCCGGTGCTGCACCGCGACCGGCTCGTCGGCAAGGTGGACGCGACGGCCGACCGGAGGGGCGCGGTGCTGCGGGTGGACGCGATCCACGAGGACGTGCCGTTCACCCCGGAGGTCACGGCGTCCGTGCACGCGGAGCTGGCGGCGCTGGCGTCCTGGCTGGGCCTGCCCGAGGTCTGCCTCCCGTCGTCCTGACCACCGCCTCGACGGCTTCCGTTCAGGCCGGCTTCTCCCAGACCGAGACGTGCTGGCGGCTCTCGCTGGTGAACGGCGCCCGGTCCCACCCGTCCCAGCGATCAGACAGGCGCAGGCCGGCGAGCTGCGCCATCAGGTCGAGCTCGGCCGGCCACACGTACCGGAACGGGATCGACCGGTACTCGGCGCGGCCGTCGACCACCTTGACGTAGTTGGAGCTGGTGGCCTGCGTGGCCACGTCGTAGATGTCGAACGCCCAGCCGCTCGGGCCGACGCGGTAGGGCACCACGTTCTGGCCGGGCGGGAGCCGGCGCAGCTCGGGCACCAGGACCTCGATGACGAAGCGACCGCCGGGTGCCAGATGCTCGGCGACGTTCCGGAAACAGGCCACCTGGGCTTCCTGCGTGGTCAGGTTCATGATGGTGTTGAACACCAGGTACGCCAGGGAGAAGCTCCCGTCCACCCGCGCGGTGGCGAAGTCCCCGATCGTCACGCCGATCGCGTCGCTGCCCGGCTTGGCCCGCATCCGGTCGGCCATCGCCCCGGACAGGTCGATCCCGTGCACCGGTACGCCGCGAGCGGCGAGCGGCAACGCGACCCGTCCGGTGCCGATGCCCAGTTCGAGCGCCCGGCCCGTGCCGGCCAGCTCCGCCAGCACGTCGACCGTCCGCGCCACGACCTCGGGGGCGAACATCGCCGAGTGCGAGTCGTCGTAGGTCGCCGCCACCGCTTTGCCGAAGTACCCGTCCGCGTCGGTCATCGCCGGACCGTACCGCGACGCGACCCGTCGATGCTCTCGAATATCCCCGGGACGGGCCGCCTCCGGGTGACGGACGGGTCGGCGGGGATCCGGCGTGAGCGCACGCTGGTGAATGACCGCTGCCCCATCGGGTACGCAAGCTGCGATGCGCGAAACGTGCTCGAGGAGGGGGCTTGCGATGAAGGACAAGATCCTTCGAGGGTTGCGAAGGAAGGCGAGCGCGATCGTGGTGCGCCGCAGGCGCAAGGACTCCGTGGTCAACAAGCCAACCGGCGCCAGAAGACCCGGCAGGCTCTTTCAGTGAGAGCGCGACTTACCGGGGGCCGAAGGCCGCCCGATGGGTGGCTTTCGGTCAGCTGGACAGCCAGAGCGAGGCCCGTTTGATGTGCAGGAGCTGTGCGGCGAAGGCGATCAGCGCCACCGCCACGCCGAGCGCGATCGCCAGCGCGAGGGCTCCACCCGCCAGCCCGGTCACCAGGGCCGCGCCCAGGCCGATCAGCAGTGCGTTGACCGCACCCACCATCGCCGCCGTGGTCAGCAGCAGCTGCCAGCGAACCGGCCTGTTGCCCACTGCCGCCGCGATCACCCGCACGTCGCCCCCGCTTGCCACCGCATCGGCGAAGAAGTCGTGCTCGCCGGCGAACTGGCGGTGGTAGTAGGCGCGGATGCGCTGGATGCGCTTGAGGTCCAGCGAGTTCTCCACCATGTTCTGCACCAGCCGGCCGAACGTGAGCAGCCCGGTGATCACCAGGGTCGGCAGTATCGCACCGAGGTACGGCTTGGTCAGGTGGCCGCTGCTGGAGACGAAGCCCAGCCCGATCAGTGCGGCGGAGAGCAGCGACAGAAACACGGTCGCCCGCCCGACGGACTCGGTGATCGTGGCGCTGCGGGAGGTCTGGAGCACGAAATGCTCGGTGGTCAGCGCGGTGAGCAGCGCCTGCTCACGCGCGTCTTCGTCCATGCCGCCGCCCTCCGGTGCTGGCCGCCCTCTCACATGATGGAGGACAGGCTCCGCGCCTGGAGTGATATGCCCGATAAGGGCGGCGGCCCGATTCGCGAGGCACCGATCTAGGATCGGGCCATGCCTTTGACCGCGAACGACGTCGACCGGTTCGAGGCGTGCAGGCCGCGTCTGGGGGCCGTGGCCTACCGCCTCCTCGGCTCCGCCGCGGAGGCCGAGGACGCCGTGCAGGAGACCTTCCTGCGCTGGCAGGCCGCCGACGTCGACCGCATCGAGGTCCCCGAGGCCTGGCTGACGAAGGTCCTCACCAACCTGTGCCTCAACCAGCTCACCTCCGCGCGGGCGCGCCGCGAGACCTATGTGGGCCAGTGGCTGCCCGAGCCGCTGCTCGCCGGGGACCCGATGCTCGGCCCCGCCGACACCGCCGAGCAGCGCGAGTCGGTCTCGTACGCGGTCCTCACCCTCATGGAACGGCTCTCCCCCAACGAGCGGGCGGTGTACGTGCTGCGGGAGGCCTTCGACTACCCGCACCGGGAGATCGCCGAGATCCTCGACATCACCGAGGCCGCCAGCCAGCAGATCTTCCGCCGCGCCAAGAAGCACGTCGCGGACGGCAAGGCCCGCACCGAGATCGACGAGGCGGCCGCCCGGCGGATCGTCGAGGAGTTCCTGGCGGCCGCCACCAACGGCCAGACCGGGCCGCTCGTGCGCCTGCTCACCGAGGACGCCATCTCTATCGGCGACGGCGGCGGGAAGGTCCCGGCCCGCGCCAAGGCGTTCGAGGGCGCTGTCGCGGTCGCCAAGTTCCTGTGGGGCCTGTTCAGGCCCGGTGAGGCCAAGCGCGCCATCGTCGGCGGCGCGCCCGAGGTCTACGCCTGGACCGCCAACGGCGACCCCGCCGCCGTGGCCGTCCTGGGCGGGCGGGTCGTCGGCGTCATGTGCCTGGAGGTCACCGCCGGGGGCATCGCCGCGGTCCGCAACCAGGTCAACCCCGACAAGCTTCACCGCGCGACCGCGCAGTGGGCGACCACCGACCACGGGATGCCCCTGTTCAACGCCTTCTGACCGCGGTGTGAGGTGCTTCACGTCGCGTTCCTGTCAGGAAACGGCGGGCCGCCCGGTTCAAGTGGCAAGCCCGCGCCAGACAGGAGCAAGGACATGCAGCACCGCGTCATCGTCCTCGGAGCCGGATACGCCGGAGCCATCGCCGCCGGCCGCCTCGCCAAGCGGCTCCGCCGCGAGGAGGTCGCCATCACCCTCGTCAACGCCGAGCCCGACTTCGTCGAACGCGTCCGCATGCACCAGCTGGCGACCGGCCAGGACCTCAAGCTCCGGCCATTGAGCGAGATGTTCGCGGGCACCGGCGTCGAACTGAGGCTCGCGAAGGTCACCGGCGTCGACGTCGACCGCAGGACCGTCGCCGTCATCGACCCGAACGGCACCGAAGAACTCGCCTACGACACGCTCGTCTATGCCCTCGGCAGCGGCTGGAACACCCAGGGCGTCCCCGGGACCGCCGAGCACGCCTACGAGATCGCCAGCCGCCCCGGAGCACTGCGGCTGCGCGAGCGCCTGGCCCGCCTCGACAGCGGGCAGACCGTGGTCGTCGTCGGCGGCGGCCTCACCGGCCTGGAGGCCGCGACCGAGATCGCCGAGGCCCGCCCGGACCTCGACGTCGCCCTCGCCGCCCGCGGCGGCCTCGGCGACTGGCTCTCGCCCAAGGGCCGCGAGCACCTGCGGAAGGTCTTCGGCAAGCTCAGGATCACCGTGCACGAGCGCGCCGCCGTCACCGGCGTCGAAGCCGACCGCGTCGTCACCGCCGACGGCAAGGCCATCCCGGCCGCAGTCACCGTGTGGACCACCGGCTTCGCGGTCCACCCGATCGCGAACGCGACCGCCCTGGAGATCACCGGCACCGGCCAGATCGTGGTCGACGGGACCATGCGCTCGGTCTCGCACCCGGACGTGTACGCCATCGGCGACGCGGCCATGGTGATGGGCCCAGGGGAGAAGCCGCTGCGGATGTCGTGCGCCACGGGAGGTCCCACGGCGTGGCAGGCCGCCGACGCGATCGCGGCGCGCCTGACCGGCGGGAAGCTCCCGAACGTGCCGATCCGCTACTTCAACCAGTGCATCTCACTGGGCCGCAAGGAGGGGCTGATCCAGTACGTCACCGCCGACGACCGCGCCGTGCAGGCGGTCCTGGCCGGACGGCTCGCCGCCGTCTACAAGGAGCTGGTCTGCAAGGGCGCCGCCTGGAGCGTCGCCAACCCGACGCTCGGGCTGCCGACCCGGCGTCGCCGCGTCACGCGGGAGCGGGCGCCGGCGGGCTCGGCCGCCGAGGCGCTGGCGTAGGGCACGAAGCGAAGCGGGCGCCCTCGATGCGAGGGCGCCCGCTTCACTGCTGGTCCATGCGGCGACGGCTTCGCCAAAGCTTCGTCGGCGAGACGGCAGCCGACGGACCTTGGGCTGGCAGAGGGAGTCAGTCGGTCGCCGTGCCGGCGGTGGGTCGACGCCGCCACGCCAACAGGCCGAAGCCCAGGCCGGCAAGCCCGGCGACCAGCCCGGCGATGCCGAGGGCGAGCGCCCAACCGGTGCGGCCGTCCTGTGTGTCAGTGGTGTCGCTGGCTTGGACCGTGGCGACGTTGTTCGAGTTGGCGGCCGGCGTGGCGGCAGCATCCTTGGCCGGGGCCTTGGCGAGCTTGAGGACAGGGGCCGGGTGCTCGGCCTCGGCGCCGTTAGTGCTGGGTTCCTCGATCCACCGCACGATCTCGCCGTTGGAGTAGGTCTGCAGCGCCTTGAAGATCATCGTGTCGGCCTCGGGCAGCGGACCGACGGAAACCTCGAACTCCTGGAACTGGCCCGGCTTGATCATGTTGGCGTCACCACCCTCGGCCGTCCACGTGATCTTTGACGGTGCCTCGGTCACCTGGTTGCCGTGCATCTCGATCGGCTTCGCGAGCGTGGTCTTCTCGACCTGCACCGTCCATCCCGCCATCGGCCGCACCGACACCGACGCCAACGGCGCGTCGGCCGGCAAGGCGACTTCCAGCTTGGTCGTGCCGGCGTTGTCCCGCTCGTTCGGCACCCGGAAGGCAAGCTTGGCGTAGCCGCCCTGGGTCGCCTCACGCGGATTGACCGTCACGTGCGCAGACGCCACGCCGACTCCGATGGTCGCGGCGGCAAGCATTCCAGCAAGGGTTGCGGCAGCCAGCCTGGCCACCGATCGTGCACGCATCAACAGAAACTCCTTGATCCACATACCCGCGCCAGCCGACCCACGCCGCCCGCACGCGGTGACCGGGTGGCCACCACGTTGTTGGTCGGAAGCCGGAACCGTCTGGTTCCCGGGGATTGCAAACTGCGCACGCCCGGCGTTTGTCCGACTTCGGAGAGTTTCGGCCTGACCGCGAGGATTCCGTAGCCGCATGGGGCAGGATCAGGGCGTCCCCAGGGCGTCAGGGCCGGTCAGACGCCAGCCAGGGATGGCCAACAACGCGGATGGGTGGCAGAAAATTAGCGGCCGGGCGGCGGCCCGCTCTCCCCAGCGGCAGGTCGACGGCGAACGCGATGGCAGAGGTTTCCTAGCGGATTCTTGCAACCCGTTCGAACAATGATCGGCATGACAGAGATGAGCCCGCGCAAGGTTAGACGGCTGGGCCGGCTGCTCATGCTGGGGCTCCCGCTGTTCGGGTTCGCCCTCGACTTCGTCCTCCTCCTTGTCACGTATCTGGTGCTGGCCTCGATAGCTCCGAGCGTGCTGGGTGAGGTGGCCGCTAGCCCTGCGAGGTTCGCTGCCTGGATCGCGCTGGTGAAGCTCCCGATGACCCTCGCCTACACGCTGGCCGTTTCGTGGCGCGGCTTGATGGCCGTGGTGACCACGGGCGAGGTTCCCGATCCGCCGGTACGGAAGGGTTGGCGGCGCAGGGTGCGCGACTGGGGGCAGACATCCCCTGGTTGGTGACGGCCGCGCTGATCGTCTTCGACCGGGTGGCCGATCCGGGCGATGCACGGGTCTGGCAGCTCGTTGTCGTAACTGCTGTCGGACCATTCCTGCTGCCGGAGTCCGTGAAGGGATTGTTCCGGCTACTGCGCTGGTGGTGGCGACGGAGGCACACATACCACGCACGGCACGCGAGGCCCGATGAGGAGCCCATCAATGCCTGACACCCGGGCCGAGGGACCGACTCGAAAATCGTGGAGCGCGTGGGCAGGCGGTAGCGCCCGGCGGAGCGGAGTCGGACTTGGGGCGGCGCACTCGCCCGAAGCAGTACCGCCAGGTCACCAGTCCTGGCAGGAAAAGTGTGTTGACCGGTCGCAGTCCCAGTCCAGGAACAGCACCACACGAAAGCGTCCGGCGTCTGCCAGCTCCTGGAACAACCTCCTGCCGACCTGGACCTCGGCGCCCTTCTCGGTCGCGACGTCTAGACGGAAGGGGTGGCTGAGGCCCGGCTCCTCGTCATCGGGGTCGAAGCTCAGCCAGACCCGGAAATCCTCCCCGTCACCGATGACGCACTCCGGATCGCCGACCCTCAAATGGTTGAGACCGAGCACCCGTGCGAGCTCTGCCGTGATCCGGTCCAGTGAGGGTGAAGCGTCCGGCTCGGCGGCAGCAAGCAGCAAGACCACGTCTCCATTCACGGCCGGCGACTGTACAGCCATCCGTACAGCCAGGCCTACCGAGCGCTGGCGGCTGGTGTTGAGCGGTGCCGAGAGGGGTTTCCGCAGGCCAGACGAGGTTGGGGCAGGTTTGCTGCGGCCCGGGCGGGACGCCTGTACACCTTCGCCTCCGAAGCTGACTGCTGGGCAATGGCAGATGCGACCTGGTGGTCGACGGACGAGTCGACCTGTACGCCGGATTCTGTCGGCTACACATGCCGTGAGCTGCGCAAACACCGCTGGCCATGGTTGTCAGGGCGTCTACAGGGCGTCTCCCTCCTCTGCAACGAGATCCGGGACGAGGTTGTCGTGTAATGCATCAGCCGGGACACGACAGCAGGTCACCGGATGACGTTGCCGAATTCCGCTCTATCAGATCAAGGCGGCGCCGGCCGGCATCGGCCGGACCGGCCGGCCATGCTGGCGGAGCACCAAGAGCATGGAGGGCTGAGGCGGGACGATCGCCTTCGGGGTTGCTCTCCATCGAGGGCGGGGCGATCGCTGCCGCGCAGCACAGCTGCTTGCCTCCGAGTCGCGTGGCCGCTGTCCGCGGTTCGATGACGACGAGGACTAGGGCGTGACCCATCCCCCAGGTGCCCGATCCTCTACGCCACCCGGTCGGCGTCAAGGGCGCTGCGCGTCGGCACGCCGATGGCCTACGGCCACCCTTGACCCCGACCGGGCACCGCAGTCCTTGGCACCTATCCGGGGGATGGGGGCAGACTGGCGGCTCTCCGCTCGATCTCCCTCACGAAGTCCCGCTTGTCCCTCGTGTAGCGACCAGGGTCAGCGGCATGTCGGGCAGCAAGTTCGCGTTTCAGCCTGACGTATGAGGCGGCGTCTTCCGGGTGCGCACGGAGGTAGTCCCGGAAGGCCATCAGGCGACGCCAGTAGTCGCTGTCCTGCTCAGTGACATGCAGGTGATGCGTGCGGAGCCGGGTGAGGTCTTCTGGCCCCTTGCGGAAGACACGGCGGCTTGGGTCGTCTGCCTCGGACTCAGGCGTGTAGGTGTAGCCGATCTCCTGTAGGCGCTCCACCAGCGCCAGGAAACCGTTGAAGTCCCGGACAGCGGCGAGGATGTCGATAACGGGCTTTGCCGCCAGGCCAGGAACCGCCGTACTCCCGACGTGCTCCACCGCAAGCAACGAGTCCGCAAGCGTACGCGCCAGCAACTCGGCTTCCTCGGCATAGCGCTCGGGCCAGCTCGGGTGGTACATCTGGACCTGAACCCGTGCCGCCCGATACCAGAGTGCGTTGCCCGGCTGCCCGTTCATGTGCCCTTCCTACCGACCAGGTGCGACATGCGCAGCCCCAGTGAGCTTCGGCTGTACAGCCAGCCATACAGCCAAGACCACCCGCTGACGCCGATGCCACCCGACAACGGCAGACGGGCTGACCAGGGAAGCAGCTACCTGACCAGCCATCCGCGATCTTCTTCTAATCCCCAGGCCGGTCGGGTCACCTGACGCACATGGGGGACGCGAGCCCCGACGCTCAGGGCATGGGCACCACCCGGATGATGCTGGCCCCGCTCACCGTGTTGCCCGCGCCGACCACGGAGGTGACCAGGTTGTAGTAACCCGGCTTGGCGTCGGGACCAATCACGATGGTGCTGACGGGTCGTTCGTCGGGCATGCCGGATGGTCGGACCGGTGCGGCCGCGAAGGTGACTAGCCCCGGAACGGTTGGGGTGCCTTCTGTCGCGGCTTTGAGGTCACCTACGGTGGCGAACGGACCCGTCAGGAGTGCGGCCAACTCGACCTGCGGTGGGGTTCCGCCCGGCTCCTCCGGGGACTCGACAGTCCAATCCACGGTCAAGGTCTGGCCAGGCTGGTACGGCTTGTCGACGTCCAAGGCCTCACAGCAGGTGTAAGTCATCGGCATGGCCTCCACTGGGCCGGAGGGCTCGGCGCCGCAGGCCGTCAGGAGCGGGATGACCATGCAGGTAAGCAGGCGGACTCGCGACGCGTTCATGCGCAGGATCGTAGGCCCAGGTTGCCAGTCCCGTAGCGGCCACAGACGCTCAGGAGGGGCGCGGTCGGCATCCAGTCCGCAAGAGGATGGCGAATGCGGGCGGGCAGGGGAAGGACGGCCGAGAATGCGGCCTAAGCCGGCTCCCCGACGTTCACGATCCACCACGTGACCGGCGCTTGTGGCCGTCGTGGATCGCGTGCCGGACAGCCAGGCGGATCACCCAGTAGAGGACGAACAGACTCAGAACGTAGAGGAGAACGGCTGCGACAGACTGTTCCATGATCGCGGACTATAGGGATCGGCCGCCGCTGTCGCTACAGCCACTCGTAGAGCGAAGACCACGCGAAGGCCGGCATGGGCCATCCGTGGGCCCAGTAACCGTGGCGCGCAGCGGGCACGAGCGGGCACGAGACGCGATCGGGCCGGCCGCCGCCCGCAGGCGTTTCGGGCATCACGGCCGCTTGAGCACGCTCTTCCAAACTGAAGCTCCGCAGCTCAAGTCAGGGCGTCTCCAGGGCGTCGAACGCCGACCAATGTTGACCATCACCGACCATCGACACCCGAACATAGAACCAGGCCAGAGCCTTGATCGCGGCTCTGACCTGGTGGGCGACGGACGAGTCGACCTGTACGCCGGATTATGACGACCACACATGCCGTGAGCTGCACAAACACCGCTGGTCATGGCCGCCAGGCCGTCTACAGGGCGTCTCCCTCCTCCGCAACGAGATCCGGGAAGAGGTTGTCGATCGCCTGCCGCGTTCGTTCCTCGCTCGACGGCATGAGGTGGGTATAGACCCGGAGGGTGAAGCCGGGATCGGTGTGACCGAGGTAGGACGCGAGGGCCTTGATGCTCTCCCCCGCGTCCAGAAGCGCCGAGGCGTAGAAGTGCCGCAGGGCGTGCATGCCGGTAGAACGGCTCGAAACCATGCCAGCGGCACGAACGGCGGGCCGCCATGCGACCTTGTCGAAGGTGGTTCGCCGGAGCGCTCCGTCGCGGGTGGTAGTGAGGACCAGGGCGTGAGTCTGCGTCTCGGCGCTGGCCGGGTCTTCCCATGGGAGAGTGACGTGGACCGGTGGGAACCGGTCGAGGTGCGCCTGCAGGGCTCGCGCGACGGTGCCAGGCAGCGGCACACGGCGGTCCCGGTCGGTCTTGGAAAGTCCGAAGACGAGCCGGGACCGGACGTACTTGACCTGACGAACGATGTGCAGCCAGCCGCCGTCGAAGTCGATGTCGGCCACAGAGAGGCCGAAGATTCCCCCTGACGGAGGCCGCAGCCACCGCCCAGGTCAACCGCGACCCCGTAGCGCTCGGACAGGTTGGCCCGTACCGCGGCAACCTCCTGCGGCTTCCAGGGCACCACCTTCCGCTGCACTGCCCGGGGTGGAATCACGGAACGGGCGGAGCATGGGTTCTTGGCGATGCGCTCGTCGTCCACTGCCGCCGCGAGGATCGAGCGGAGGTGGGTCAATACCACGGCACGGGAGGCAGGGGCGAGAACACCGACCATGTTACGGTCCCACTCACGGATCTGGCCCGGATTGATGGCCGACAGGTGCCGGTGGCCAAAGAACGGTTTGATGAGGTGGGCCACCGGATCAGCAACGAGTTGGTGACCGACCCGGCGACCGTGGTGCAGGCGTGTGCGTGGCGGGACCTGGCAGTCCACTACGCCGCTCCGGACAACGCGCGGAGCGCAGCTGCCTAGCACGAGGAGTCACCCATGAACCCGATGGAAGAGTGGCTGACCCAGCCCGAAGGACTGGCCGATCGCCTGCGCTGGACGGTCTACGACTGCCCGACGAGGAGATCCGCCGCACTCGCTCCTGGCAGTACCGCGAGTTCAGCAGTCCTCGCACGGTAAATGCGTCGACTGTTCGCAAACCCCGTCCAGCCACAGCACCACACGGAAGCGCCCGGTCTCCGCCAACTCCTGGAACAGCCTCCTGCCTACCTCGGGCTCCGAGCCCTTCTCGGTGGCTATATCTACCCAGAAGGGGTGGCTAAGGTGTGGCTCCTCGTGATGAGGGTGGAACTGGACCCAAGCGCGAAAATCTCTCCCGTCACCAAGAACGCACTTGGGGTTGCCGACCCATTCCAAGTCTGCGAGGCCGAGCACTCCTGCAACCTCTGCCGCGAACCGCGCCAGCGAGGGCGGATCGCCTGGTTCAGCAGTACCAACAAGCAATGTCACGTCGCTCACACGCCGAGACGATATAGCCGCCCGTTCAGCTCCCCGGACGGTCTACGACTGCCCGACGAGGAGATCCGCCGCACTCGGCCTCTAGCGGTACCGCCAAGTCACCAGTCCTGGCACGAAAAGTGCGTCGACCGGTCGCAGTCCCAGTCGAGGAACAGCACCACACGGAAGCGCCCGCTGTCTGCCAGCCTCTGGAACAACCTCCTGCCGACCTCGTACTCGGCGCCCATTTCTGTCGCCACGTCTACCCAAATGGGGTGACTGAGGTGCGGCTCCTCGTCTTCGGGGTGGAAGCTGAGCCAAACCTTGAAATCCTCCCCGTCGCCAATGACATACGGATGGTCGCCGGTTCTCAAGTCTTTGAGGTCGAGCGCCCGTGCGACCTCTGGCGCGATCCGCTCCAGTGAGGGTGAACCGTCCGGCTCGGCGGTACCAAGAAGCAAAACCACGTCTCCGCTCACGGCCAGCGACTGTACAGCCATCCATACAGCCAAGACTTCCGGCAGGCACCGACGCTGCCCGACAACCACGGACGGGCTGACCAGGGGAGCCGCTGCCCGACCAGCCATCCACGATCTTCTTCTAATTCGAAGGCCGGCATGGGCCATCCGTGGGCCAGTAACCGTGGCGCCCAGCGGGCACGAGTGGGCACGAGACGCAACCGGGCCGGCCACCGCCCGCAGGCGTTTCGGGCATCACGACCGCTTGAGCACGCTCTTCCAAACTGAAGCTCCACGGCTCAAGTCAGGGCGTCTCCAGGGCGTGGAACGCCGACCAACGTTGACCATCACCGGCCATCGACGCCCGGACATAGAACCAGGCCAGAGCCTTGATCGTGGCTCTGACCTGGTGGGCGACGGACGAGTCGACCTGTACGCCGGATTCTGTGACCGACGCGGCCCGAAGGCGCGTCGGCGGCGGCCATCCATCTCGGCCTACCGTCGCCGGCAGGCTCCAGCGGCCTACCCGCAGACATCGGGCGGGCAGCCCTCAAGCGTCTGCGCGAACCGTCATCTTGCGGTGACGGCCCTTTCTTGGCCTTGCTCCGGGTGGGGTTTACCGAGCCATCCCGGTCACCCGGGATGCTGGTGGGCTCTTACCCCACCGTTTCACCCTTACCGTCCCGTATCGGGCCGGCGGTCTGTTTTCTGTGGCACTGTCCCGCGGGTCACCCCGGGTTGCCGTTAGCAACCACCCTGCCCTGTGGAGTCCGGACGTTCCTCGGCGACGGGCCGGAGCCCGTCGACGCGACCGCCCGGTCGACTCGTCCGTCGCGCCCTCATCCTAACGACAGGTCCGCCCCAACCATTTCCGCCCGGGCGACGACGCGGCAGGGTAGCGAAAAGTTGCTTCCGTCGGGGCGTACTAGCCTCGGGGGACCATGAACCTCTCCGACGCCGCGCTCCTGCTCGCCGCCGGTCTCGCCGCGGGCATGGTGAACGCGGCGGCCGGGGGCGGTTCCCTCATCACCTTCCCGGCCCTGATCGCGATCGGCCTGCCCCCGGTGCCCGCCAACGTCACCAACTCCGTGTCGGTCTTCCCCGGCTACGTGGCCGCTGTGGCCGGCAGCCGGATGGACCTACCGCGCGGGCGCAAGCTGTGGAGCCTGCTGCCCACCGCGATCGTCGGCGCGATCGTCGGCTGCCTGCTGCTGCTGTCCACCCCGGCGCGGGCGTTCGAGGTGGTGGTGCCGTTCCTGGTGCTCGGCGCGACCGCCGTGCTGGCCTTTCAGGATCCGCTGCGCCGGCTCGTCGGCCACCCGGCCCACCTCAGCCCGCGCCGCCGTACCGTCACGGTGCAGGCCATGGTCGGGCTCGGTTCGGTGTACGGCGGCTACTTCGGCGCGGCGCTCGGGGTGATGCTGGTGGCCGGCCTGGCGCTGGTGCTGGACACCACCCTCGCCCGGGTGAGCGCCATCAAGAATCTGCTCTCGGCGGTGGTGGGGCTGACCACGCTGGTGGTGTTCGCGCTCTTCGGGCCGGTCGACTGGGCGGCCGCCGCGGTGGTCGCACCGGCCACGGTGATCGGCGGGTACGTCGGTGCCCGGCTGGTCCGCCGGCTCCCGTCGGTGGTGCTGAAGACCGTCATCGTGCTGTTCGGCACGGTGATCGGCCTCTACCTGCTCTGGCGCGCGCTGCGCTGACCCCGGACACCGGATCGCCCCGGCGCGACGCTGCGCCGGGGCGGTCCGATCAGGAGGGGAAGGTCAGTACGCCTCGCCGACCGGCTCCTCCGGGGAGTGCTCGGCGCGGCGGGCGGCCCGGTTCCACCCCGACCAGAGCACCCGCTCGCCGTAGCCGGCGGCCATCAGGTGCGCGAAGGCGAGGTAGATCACCACGCCGACGGCGAGCACCCCGAAGCCGACCCAGAACGGCAGGGCCAGCCCGTGTTCGGCGAGTTTGCCGGAGATGATCGGGGCCGGCGCGGCGGCGCCCCAACGGACCAGGTTGAACGCGCCGGTGGCGACCCGGCGGTCGTTGGAGCCGAGGCCGAGCGCCAGGTCGGTGAGGTTGGCGTTGGCCAGACCCATGAAGAGGCCGGCGAGCACCAGCACCACCAGCGACTCGGTGGTGCCCGAGGATGTGGCGAAGAGGACCATGCAGACCAGCAGGCCGGCGATGGCGACGCCGACGGTCTGCACCGCGCCGATCCGGTGCGCCAGCCGGTGGCCGATCAGCAGGATGCCGGCGGCCAGGCCGAGACCCCAGCCGGTGAAGGCCAGCCCCAGCGGGATCACGTCGAGGTGCAGGTAGAGCGGGGTGTAGCCGAGCACCACGAAGAAGACGAAGTTGTACGCGGCGGTCACCACGCAGAGGGTGATGAACGCCGGCTTGCGGTAGGTCGAGAAGATCTGGCCGACGCGTACCGGGGGCTGCCGGCGGGCCGGCTCGCGGAGCTTGCGCGCGGCGACGCCCAGCGCGAGCACCATGAAGACGCCGCAGACGAAGAACGGTAGCCGCCAGCTCACCTCGCCCAGCAGACCGCCGATCAGCGGGCCGACGGCGAAGCCGAGCCCGAGCGCGGTCTCGAAGAGGCCGACGACCCACTCCCGGTCGTTGGCGAGGTTGACCAGCACCACCATCGCGGTGGCGAAGAACATCGCGTTGCCCAGCCCCCACACGCCGCGCAGCACGGAGAGCTGCACGATGTCGTTGCTGAACGACGCGAGGATCGCGGCGAGGCCGACCACCGTCACGCCGGTGATCAGCACGGGTTTGAAACCAAACTTCCCGCTGGCCAGGGTCGCCGGGATCATGCCGACCGCCATCACCGCGATGTACGCGGTGAACAGCAGCTCGACCTGCCAGGCCGTGACCCCGATCGCCTCGCCGATGGCGGGCAGGATCGGGTCCACCACGGCGATGCCGGCGATGGCGAGGAAGGCCACCAGCGTGGTGGCGTAGATGGCACTGCGGTTGGGCTCGGAACGCCGATCCACTCCGCCTCCCAAGATAGCTGTATCCTACAGGTAATTCGGTTGTATCATACAGCTATGAACGTGGACCACGACACCGGAACCGATCGGGACGAGGCCACCCTGGGTCGGATCGAGACCGAGGTGGCCCTGTTGATGCGACTGGGCGAGGCGACCCGCCGGGCCACCGGCAGCGCGGAGCACCGGGTGCTGGACCGCGCGGCGTACGTGATCCTGCGGCACCTGGACAACGCCGGTCCGCAGAACATCTCCGCGCTGGCCGCGAGGCTGAACCTGGACGGGTCGACGGTCACCCGGCAGGTCTCCGCGCTGCAGCGGGACGGCCTGATCGTCCGTACGCCGGACCCGGCCGACGGGCGGGGCACGGTGATCTCCCCCACCCAGGCGGGGCTGCACCGGATGGCCGCCGTCCGGGCGGCCCGCACCCGGCTCTACGGCGACATCCTCACCGACTGGACCAGCGACGACCGGGACACCCTGGCCGACATGCTGCACCGGCTCAACCAGGCCCTGGAGTCACGCAACCGGCGCCGCTGACGCGCCGAGCGGTGGGTTGAGCGGGGCCCCCTGCACCGCGCCAGGCGATGACAGGGGACCCCTCCTTCTCAGGCGACCGGCTCGCGGGCGGAGTCGGCGTCCCGCTCGGGGCCGGGCGTGACGCGGGGATCGCCCTCGTCGGCGAAGTAGTCGTCCGGCGTGGTGCGGTCGACCCCGTCGGCCACCTTCGCCGCGCGCAGGGCGAGAGTGACCAGCGCGGCGACGACCAGGTTGACCAGCACCGCCACGATCCCGACGTAGATCGTCTTCTGGGTGTCGAAGCCGAACTTCTCCAGCGGGAACGCCGAGCCGGCGAAGTGCTTCTTCCCCGTCGCCGGGTTCGCGACCTGGTAGAGCATCCACATGCCCATCGCCATGCCGGTCACCCAGCCGGTGATCAGCGCGCCCCGGTGGAACCAGCGGGTGTAGAGGCCCAGCGCCACCGCCGGCAGGGTCTGCAGGATGATCACGCCGCCGATGAGCTGCAGGTCGATGGAGAACTGCGGGTCGAGGAAGACGATGCAGGCGACCGCGCCGACCTTCACCACCAGCGAGGTGATCTTCGAGACGTTCGCCTCCTGCGCCGGGGTCGCGTCCCGCTTGACGTACTCCTTGTAGATGTTGCGGGTGAACAGGTTCGCCGCCGCGATCGACATGATCGCCGCCGGCACCAGCGCACCGATGCCGATCGCCGCGTACGCGATTCCGGCGAACCAGTTCGGGAACTGCTGGTCGAACAGCAACGGCACCACGGTGTTGCTGTCCACACTGCCCGCCTTGGCCCCCGGCAACGGCTTCACGTTGGCCGCGATGGCCATGTAGCCGAGCAGCGCGATCAGCCCGAGCAGCAGGCTGTACGCCGGCAGCGCGGACATGTTCCGCTTGATCACGTCCCGGTTCCGGCTGGCCAGCACGCCGGTGATGCTGTGCGGGTAGAGGAAGAGCGCCAGCGCCGAGCCGAACGCCAGGGTGACGTACTGGAGCTGGTTGTTGGCGTTGAGCAGGATGCCGTCGCCCGGCGCGGGTGTGGCCTTGAACTTCGCGTCCGCCGCGTCGAAGATGCCGCTCCAACCGCCCAGCTTGTAGGGCAGGTAGACGACCGCCACCAGGATCACGACGTAGATCAGCGAGTCCTTGACGAACGCGATCAGGGCCGGCGCGCGCAGCCCGGACTGGTAGGTGTAGGCCGCCAGGATCGCGAACGCGATGATGATCGGCAGGTGCCGGGCCAGCGCGCTCTCCCCGGAGACGCCCATCGTCTTGAGCACCGCCTCGATGCCGACCAGCTGCAACGCGATGTACGGCATGGTCGCCACGATGCCGGTGATCGCGACCAGCAGCGCGAGGATCGGTGAGTCGAACCGGTTGCGGACGAAATCGGCCGGGGTGACGAAGCCGTGCCGGTGCGACACCGACCAGAGCCGGCAGAGCACCAGGAACACCATCGGATAGATGACGATCGTGTACGGCACGGCGAAGAAGCCCGC
Organism: Micromonospora sp. SL4-19; assembly: GCF_047921475.1. NCBI lineage: Bacteria > Bacillati > Actinomycetota > Actinomycetes > Micromonosporales > Micromonosporaceae > Micromonospora > Micromonospora sp. SL4-19. The sequence goes on along the minus strand of NZ_JBLROB010000008.1, from coordinate 187,881 downwards.
CGCGCCGGCCCCGAAGATCAGCGCCGGCACCGCGACGAAGGTGTAGGCGGTGTAGAGGTCACCGCCGACCAGGAACCAGGTGATCCAGCCGCCGAAGCTGCGCCCGCCCAGGCCCCACTCGTCGAGGTGGGCCATGTCGCGCGGTGCCCGCCACCGGGCCGCCACGAAGCCCATCGCACTGACCAGCAGGAAGAGGAGGGTGAAGATGATGATCTCGGTCAGGTGGTCGCGCCACATCAGCGGTCACCCCGCTTCTTCGTCATCTGGTAGACGAGCGTGGTGGTGCCCACGCCGAGCAGGATCCAGGCCAGTTGCAGCCAGTAGAACCGCGGGAACCCGAACAGCCGGGGTGAGTCGGCGTTGAACAGGGCCGGGATCAGCGGCACCACGATCGGGATGAAGAGCAACCAGTTCCAGGGGCTGTGGTCCTTCGCCCTGGACCGCGCCGTAGCCGGCGCCTCCGGTTCGGGTGCTGCCATGTGACACACCTCCGGGAAGTCGTAGCTCGCCAGGTGACGGCCGGAGGTTACGACTATGTGAGACAGGTCACGTTCACTCGGAGGACGGTGATGCGCTCAGCGGCCGCCCGCATGCGCCGAACGGCGGCGGCGGGCGGCCGAACGGCCACGGCTCAGAGGTCGGCCAGGTGGGCGGTGTCGTTGACCGAGCGCACCGCGACGCCGCCGTCCGGATACAGGTCGAGCACCGAGACGCCCGCGGTGTCCAGATAGAGGCGGTGCAGGAAGGCGTCACCCGCGGCGAGGGCGTCGCGCAGCACCAGCTTGATCGGCGAGACGTGGGAGACCACCACCACGGTCTCCCCCGGGTACGCCGTACGCAGCCGCTCGATCGCCCGGTCGGTGCGCTCGGCGACGGTGGCGAACGACTCGCCCTGCGGCGGGGCGACCCGGGTGGAGGCGAGCCACGCGTCCAACTCCCCCGCCCAGCCCTCCCGCACCTCGGCGAAGGTCCGCCCCTCCCAGTCCCCGAAGTCGCACTCGATCAGGTCGTCGTCGGGGCGTACCGCGGGATTGCCGACGGCTGCGGCGATCGTCTCGGCGGTGGCCGTACACCGGGACAGCGGTGAGCTGACCACGGCCGCGACCGACGGGGCCAGCGCGGCCACCCGGGCGGCGGTGGCCCGGGCCTGGACCCGGCCCCGGTCGGTCAGCGGCACGTCGTCGCGGCCCGAGTAGCGCTTTTGTACGGTCCGCTCGGTCTCGCCGTGCCGGACCAGGATCAGCCGGGTCGCGGTCTCGGTGGGGCGCGGCTCCCACGAGGCCGGCGTCGTGGCCGGGTCGGTGCCGGTGGCCCGACCGGTGGCGGCCCGGGCGGCCACCTCGCGGGCCGCCGAGTCGGGACCGGCGACCTCGCGCGGCGGCTCCACGATGCGGGGCGACGCGACGGTCGGCCGGGCCGGCGCCAGCCCGGCCGCGGCATCCATCGCCGCATTGGCCAGCGCGTCCGCGTGCCGGTTGCGCTCCCGGGGCACCCAGCTGAACCGTACGCCGGCGAACCGGCCGACCAGGCCGGCGGCCTGCGCAGCGAGCGGCCGCAGCCCGGGATGCTTGATCTGCCAGCGGCCGCACATCTGCTCGACCACCAGCTTGGAGTCCATCCGCACCTCGACCTCGGCCGCGCCCAGCTCGGCGGCGGCCTCCAGCCCGGCGATCATGCCCCGGTACTCGGCGACGTTGTTGGTGGCCGTGCCGATGGCCTCGGAGCGCTCGGCCAGCACCTCGCCGGTCTCCGCGTCACGGACCACCGCGCCGTAGCCGGCCGGCCCGGGGTTGCCCCGGGACCCGCCGTCGGCCTCGACCGTGACCGCGTGCACCGCCACGACGACTACAGCCCCGACTCGCCGGTACGGACCATGATCCGCCGGCACTCCTCGCAGCGGATCACGTCGTCCGGGGCGGCCTTGCGGATCCGGGCCAGGTCGGCGCCGGCGAGGTCCAGCCGGCAACCGCCGCAGCGGGCGCCGGTGAGCAGCGCCGCGCCGAGCCCGGTGTCCTCGCGGATCCGCTCGTAGAGGGCGACCAGATCGGCCGGGAGGTCGCCGGCGAGCGGCTGGCGGGCGCCGCGCTTGAACTCCTCCTCCTTGGCGATCTCGGCCAGGCTCTCGTCGCGGCGCTGCTCGGCGGCGGCCCGCCGATCGCGGGCCTCGGCGAGCCGCTGCTCGATGCCGTCGAGCACGCCCTGCGCGGTCTCGCGCTGCTCCATCAGCTCCAGCTCGGCGTCCTCCAGGTCGCCCTGCCGGCGATTCAGTGAGACCAGCTCGTGCTGGATCGCTTCCAGCTCCCGGGCCGGCCCGCTGCCGGACGCGAGCCGGGCCTCGTCCTTGCTCTTGCGGGCCCGGACCTGATCGATGTCCTTCTCCAGCCGGGCGATGTCCCGGTCCAGGTCGTCGACGGCCACCTGGGCGCGGACCCGCTCGTCCTCCCGCGCGGAGAGCTCCCGCGCGAGCACCTCCAGCTCCGCCAGCTCCGGCAGCGTCCGGCGGCGGTGGGCGAGCTGGGCGAGGGAGGTGTCGATCGCCTGCAGGTCGAGCAGGCGACGCTGCACCTTCGGGTCAGCCTTCACGGTCGGGACTCCTTGTCGTCCGGTCTGGGTGCGGCGGCGTGCACGGTCCACGGGTCGGTGTCCAGGTCGGACACCACGGTCTCGACGCCCAGCTCGTCCCGCAGCTGGGCGGCCAGGTCGTCCAGCCAGGGCCGTTCGGTCGCCCAGTGGGCGACGTCCAGCAGGGCCGGGCCACCGGCGGCGAGGTGCTCACCGGCGGGATGGTGACGCAGGTCGGCGGTGAGGAACGCGTCCACCCCGGCGACGGTCGCCTCGGCGAGGAAGCTGTCCCCGGAGCCGCCACTGACCGCGAGGGTACGAACCATACGCCCGGGATCCCCGGCGGCGCGAACTCCCCAGGCGGTGGCGGGAAGCACAGCGGCGGCCTGCCGGGCCAGCTCGGCGAGGGTCATCGGCGTGGGCAGCTCGCCGATCCGGCCGATCCCCCGCCCGGGGCCGTCGGCCGGCGACCCGGGTCGCGGCCGGTGCAGCGGGCGCAGCCCGGCCAGCCGGAAACGGGCCGCGAGGGCGTCGGAGACGCCGGGATCGGCCACGTCGGCGTTGGTGTGGGCCACGTACAGCGCGACATCCGCCTTGATCAGCCGGTGGACGATCCGCCCCTTGTACGTGGTCGCGGCGACGGAGGAGACCCCGCGCAGCAGCAGCGGGTGGTGCGCGACGATCAGGTCGGCTCCGGCGGCGAGCGCCTCGTCCACCGTCTCGGGCACCACGTCGACCACGCAGGCGATCCGGCGTACCTCGGTGGCCGGGTCGCCGAGCACCAGGCCGACCCGGTCCCACTCCTCGGCCCAGGCGGGCGGGTAGCGGCGGTCCAGCGCGGCCACCACGTCGGCGACGGTGGGCGGGGATCCGGTTGTGCTCACGGCCGGCCAGCTTACCGGCGTTCGGGGCCGGTCAGGGCGTCGGACGGGAGCGCCGGCCGGCGATTCGGCCAGCATCCCCCGATCGGGGCGCGGGGCGCCCGCCGACCGCCGCTCAGCCGACCGGGGTGACCGGGCGCGTCGCGCCGTGCAGCGCCTTGAGGCCGACCGCCCAGGGAAAGGCGTCCAGATACCGCTCGCCGGTGCCCGGCGGATGCAGCGGCACGACGTGGTCGCCGAAGACGACGTGCACCCCCCACTCACGCAGCCGGGCCAGGCCGGCGCGGAACGCCGGGTGCGCGGCCATCGCCGAGTTGGTGTACGGGACGGCCGCGATCGGCACCCCGAGCCCCTGCGCCTCGATCAGCAGCCCGAGGGCGAGCGTGTCGGCGATGCCGACGGCCCACTTGTTGACGGTGTTGACCGTCGCCGGGCAGACCAGCATCGCGTCCGCCGGCGGCAGCACGTCCGGGTCACCCGGGTTCTTGTAGTGGGTGCGTACCGGGTGACCGGTCTGGGCTGCCAGCGCCGGCCGGTCGACGAACTTCGCGCCGTCCGGCGTGGTGACCACGCAGACGTCCCAGCCCTCCTGCTGGGCGAGTTCGACCAGCCGGCCGACACGACGGGCCAGCGGCGAACCGCAGGCGACGACGTAGAGCACCCGGCGGCGTCCCTGGCTGGTGTGCGGACCGTTCATCCGACCGGCACCGCGCTGATGATTCGCTCGCTGGCGCTCGCTCACACTCCGACTCCCATGTGCCCAGCCAACTCCGCGATCGGCTGAGGCGGCGCACCCCGGGTGCGACGGAGCACGTCCGACATCACCTCGTGGGCGATCGGCCGGCAGCGGATCTCGGACGGGGCGAGCCGATCGCCGCGCAGCAGCATCTCGCCCGCGTTCGCGACGTCGCCGATCTGCGCGTAGCCGCGGGCGATGTCGAGCAGGTGGTGCGCGCGACGCTCGGGCAGCAGGCCGTTGAACGCCGCCTCGGAGATGCCGTGGTGGATCTCCACGGCCCGGCCGCCGTCGCCCAACTCCACTGCGGCGGCGGCCCGGTGCAGCTCCAGGTTGGTCGGGCCGAACGAGGTCCAGTAGTGGTTGTAGTCCCCGCCGAGCAGGGTGGCCGCCTCCCGGGCACCGGTGAGCAGATCCTCCACGGTGGCGGGATCACCGGTCCGGGCGGCGGCCATCGCGCCCTGGAGCAGCAGCATGCCGTAGACCGAGAGCCGGGCGGGGGTGGCCTCGTTGCCGCCGCCGGGGGCGAGCCGGTTCGCGATGTTCACGTTGAGTTCGAGCGCGGGGCGGGCCCGCCCCATCGCCACCAGCGCGTTGCTGACCCGGGTGGTGGCGATGCCGGCCAGCAACTGGTCGTCGGCCCGCTGGGCGACCGCCATCGAGCGGTCGGCGGCCAACCAGGCCAGGTCGCACTCGCCGAGCTTGCGCAGCACCGAGGAGGCGATCTGGTAGACCTGCCCGAGCAGGTGGGCCGCCGCCTTGGCCTGGTCGCCGCCGTACGCGGCGTCGGCGGCCTGGGCGTCGCGCAGCAGCTTCGGCAGCGCGCGGGTGAGCATCCCGTAGCGGCCGTACTGGTAGGTGAGCCAGGCGTGGTTGACCGCCTTGCGCATGTCGGGCAGCGGTGGGGGGAAGGGCGCCGCGTCGAAGTACGCGCTCATCGAGTCGTACCGCTCCAGCGCGGCCCGGATCTCCTCCACCTCGACCTGGTCGATGCAGTTGAAGGCGTCGATCCGCCGCTCCGGGTCCTTGCCGAGCAGCAGTTGCACGTCGAGCTGGAGGATGTCGGCGATCTCGTAGAGGACGGAGAACTTGTCGAGCCGTCGGACCCCGCGCTCGACCTTGTCGACCCAGCTCTTGGACTTGCCGAGCCGGTCGGCGAAGACCTGCTGGGACATCTTGCGCCGGCTGCGCCAGTACGCCACGCGGCGGCCTATCGGCAGTTCGTCCATCTGCCTGCCCTCCCCCTCGCCCGGCTGATCCCCCCGGTCGACCAGCGCAATGCCCGTCGGTCTCAAGGTTTTCCCCTGGTCGCACAGTCTGTACGTCGGCCGTCCGGCCAGTCCTCGTAGTTTTTGTGCAACTTGCATCAGCCGTTCGTCAACTCAACGACCGTGGGTTACGGCAGTGACGGCGTTCGACGCGTGGCGTGGGCAGCGTCCGACCAGGGGCGAGAGGGGATGGCGCACATGTGGGGCACCGTCGGACCGCGCATGGCTCAGCTGTCGCCGCTGGAACGGGTCCGGCTGCGCCGGATCGCCATCCGGTACGCCGTCCACGGCTGGGAGGTGACACCGGGGGCGTGCCTGGCGAACCGTCGTTTCGTCTGCGGCCGGGCCGGCTGTCCCACGGTCGGCTGCCATCCGGCGCTGGAGGACTGGGAACACGCGGCGAGCACCGACCCGGCCCGGGTGGCCACCTGGTGGCGCAGCCGCCCGCACGGCGTGCTGCTGCCCACCGGGCGTTCCTTCGACGTGCTGGAGGTGGCCGCCCATCTCGGCCGGCACGTGCTGGAGGCGGTCGCGACCCACCCGGCCGGCTTCGGCGTACGCGGGCCGGTCCTGGTCACTCCCACCGGACGCTGGATGTTCCTGGTCCGCCCGGGCGACCCGCTCCGGCCGGAACTGGAGCACTGCTTCCACGTGGTCCGGCACGGCCCCGGCTCGTGGATCGCGGCGCCACCGACCCGGCTGACCGAGGGGACGGTGCGCTGGACGGTCGCCCCCGAGCAGGCCCGCTGGCAGCTGCCCGATTCGTACCTGGTGCAGAACGCGCTGATCGAGGCGTTGCGGGCCGCCGGCGTCACGCTCGCCTCGGAGGCACTCCCCGGCCAGCTCCCCCTGCCCCGCCGCGGCTGCTGACCGACCTCTCCCCCGACAGCGTCCTCCCCGGTGCCGGACTCGTTGAACCAGGGTGACAGCGAGTTCGCGCCAGATCGGGGGTTGACCATGTCCACGGACGACGCGGCCCGCCACACCGGCGGCACCGAACCATCACCGCACCACCGGCGCCCGCGCCGCTGGGCCGGCACCCGGCCCTGGGGCACCCGCCCCGGCCGCCCCCGCCCGACCGGCTCCCGCCCCAACTCCACCTACCGCCCCCTCCGCTGACCCCCGTCCCCGCCCCCGGCGATCTTGCACGAATTCCCACGGCAGCAACTGCTCGCCGACGGCGGGGAGCGCGGGGGGCCAGGGCGCGTCAGGGTGCCAGCGGGAGGGTGGCGGAGTGGAGGAGGTGGGCGTCGTCGGTGACGACGGCGTGCAGGTGGTCGGGGAGGCGGTCGAGCCAGCCGATTCCGGAGCGGCCCATCGCGACGGCGGCGGTGGCGTACGCGTCGGCCACGCCGAGATCCGGGCCGACCACGGTGACCGAGCGCAGACCGCGGGCCGGGGCACCCCGGCGCGGGTCGACCACGTGGTGGCCGCGCTCGTACACGCCGGAGGTGGCGATCGCCAGGTCGGTGCCGGTCAGCACCAGGCAGGTGGCGGTCGGGTCCCACGGGTGCCGCACACCGATCCGCCACTCTTCGCCGGTGGCCGACCGGCCGCGTACCCGGACGTCGCCGCCGGCGTTCAGGCAGTGGTTGGGGGCGCCGGCTGCCACCAGCCGGTCCGAGGCCACCTGGGCCGACCAGCCCTTGACGTAGCCGGACGGGTCCAGCCGCCCGGTGGCGTACGCGTCGAAGAAGCCGTCGGTCCCGCGCCACAGGTCGGCGCAGCGTTCCAGCACCGTCCGCAGGTCGGCCGAGGCCTCGGCGAGCGGCAGTTCACCCCGGTCGAACCGGCACACCTCGCTGTCGTCCCGGTAGGTGCTGAACCGCGCGTCGACCTCGCGGAGCCAGCCGAAGGTCTCCTCGGTCAGCTCGCGCAACGTGGTGGCGGGCAGGTCGTCGGCCAGGTCGAGGCTGATCGCCGTACCCATGATCTGCTCGACCCGCCGCAGGCCGGGCCGGACGTCGGAGGCCATCCGGGTCAGGCCCTGTCGAGCGCGGCCTGCAGCGACTGCTGGTACGCGTCGCTGGTGTAGGTGGCCCCGGAGACGGTGTTGAGGTTGGCGCTCTGCCTGGCGACCACCTCACCGGAGGTGCCGCTGTAGCGTGCCTGCACGTCGTCGCTGCGCAGGCCGGACTGGCCGCCCTGCGGCATGCCCAGCGCGGTGGCATCGGCGATCCGGGTGCCGCTGAGCGTGATCCGCACCTGGAGCGACCCGTACCGGTAGCTGACCACCGGCCCGGTGACCGTCCGGGCGGCCGGCTTCGGCGCGGCGGTGGTGGCCTTCGCGGCGGTGCTGGACTTCGCGCGCGGGGTCTGGCCGGCGCCAGCCTTGGCGCTCGGTTTCGCCGACGCCGAGGCGCTCGGCGCGACCGATCCGTCCGGAGTGAGGGCGGGTGCCGCGGACCCGTCGGCGGCGACGGGCGCCTCGGCGGCGGGCAGGTCCTGGGCGACCTGGCTGGCGCCCGGGGCGCCCTTGAGCACCACCAGCGCGGTGGTGCTGGCGGCCAGGCCGGTGATCGCGAGCAGCGCGCGACGCATGGGCGGGCCTCCCTACAGCTCGAAGGTGGCGAGGTGGATCTGCCGTCGGGGGACCCCGGCCCGGCGCAGCACCCGGACGGCTTCGTCGACCAGGCCGCCCGGTCCGCAGAGGTAGACGTCGCGGCGGGTCAGGTCGGGCACCAACCGGCGCAGCCCGTCCGGGCTCATCACCTGGCGGGGACCGGGGTCGTTCCGGGAGCCGATCACGTACCAGACCGAGGTGTGCCGGGCCTGGGCCAGGAAGTCCAGTTCCTCTTGCAGGAGCACGTCGGCCGGGGTGCGGGCGCGATAGACGAGAGCGGCGCCGGGCGGCAGCTCCTCCAGCATCGCCCGCAGCGGTGCGATGCCGCTGCCCCCGGCGATCAGCAGCGCCCGGGTCCGGGTCCGGTGTGCGGCGGTGAAGGTGCCGGAGGGGCCCTCGGCCCAGACCCGGGTGCCCGGGGCCAGGTCCCGCAGCTCGGCAGTGTGCGCACCGACGACCTTGACGGTGAGCCGCAGCCAGCGGTCGTTGCCCGCGGCGGAGAGCGAGAAGGGATGTGACTGCCACCAGCAACCGGGGTTGAGGAAGCGCCAGCGGAAGTACTGCCCGCCGAGCAGGTTGATCTGGTCGAGCCGGCGCCCGGTCAGGTAGATCGAGACGGTGTCCGGGGTCTCCGTCACCACGTCGGCGACCCGCAGCCGGTGCCGCAGGTTGAAGTGCAGCGGGGCGATCACCCGGCCCCAGATCAGGGCGGCCACCACCAGCAGGTACCCCGCGACCCAACCGGAGCGGACCGGGCCCGGCTCGAACAGCTGCGCGCCGTTGCTGAACTGGTGGCCGTAGCCGAGCAGCAGCACGGCGTAGCTGGTCAGGTGCAGGAGGTACCAGAGTTCGTACGGCAGGCGTTGGCGGACGCCCCGGACGGCGGTGACGCCGACCGCCACCATGATCCCGGCGGCCACGAAGGCGGAGACCATGTCCTCGTAACCGCCCAGCAGGGAGCCGACCTCACCGAGGATCGACTTCCGCTCCAGGCCGGCGTAGCCGACCACGAGCAGCGCGAGGTGGGCGAGGACCGCCACCAGCAGGGTGGCACCGAGGTCCCGGTGCACCCGGGAGAGCCGTTCCGCGCCGACCCAGCGCTCCAGCGCGCCGAGCCGGCTCATCATCAGGACCTGGACCAGCAGGAGATAGCCGGCGAGCAGACCGGTGATCCGGCCCGCGGCGGTGAGCACGTCGGTGGCCCCGGTGAGCGAGCCGGCCGGGGTGTCCAGCCACCAGGGCAGCACCGCCGCGACCAGGCCGAGCCAGAAGAGCGCGGCCAGGGCGCGCCGCCCACCGGGCCCGCGGCGCGGCAGACCGGGCGGCGGGGGTACGGGGACAGCGGAACGGCCGCCGTCCGGGGGCTCTGTCTCGACAGGGCGGCCGGCGGGGTGAACGTCCTGATATGTCATGTACACAACTTCATGGGAGTGAATTTCTGGCGGGGGAACACCTTGTTCACTTGCGCCGCGCTCAGCCCGAATCGCCCTGTGCGACGGGCCCGTAGACGTCGAACATGTTGTTGTATTCGTACATCCCCGATGTCCAGATCCGTCGATCAATTCCAGGCTCTGAGCAGGGACTTGGCGAGTCTACGCGCGCTCAGGATGATGACAACCCCGCCGTCGCCATGATCGGCGCCGCCCTGGTTCGCGGCGGCCCGGGCGTTCGGCCGCCCTTGATCAGCTGACGGCCAGCGAGTCGTCGCCGATCAGCCGGTGGGGGCGGATCTTGTTGAGCACCGGGTCGCCGGCGGGGGCGACCAGGCTGAGCGGTGGCCAGTGCGGTCGCGGTGGCCACCGCGCCCCGCGGCTGGGCGGTCCACTAGAGACTCCGGCGGTCGAGGGCCGCCGCGAGATGCCTGAGTTCCTGGGCAGGCCGACGGCACCACCGAGGGCACTTAGGACGGTGTCGGACCGAGTGCCGGCCCGCCCGTGCGTGCCGGGCCGGGCGGCGGCGCCCGGAGCAGGGCCGGCCCCCGCCGACGGCCCTCGCCGCCAGCCTTTTTCGGCCGCTACGGACCTGTTCGCGAGGTTTGCCCGCGGACCTGCCCGACTCTCGCCCGATCTGCCGAAAGTAGCAACAGGACCAGCGCGTGACCCGCCGCCGTTGCGGGTATTCCCCTGCACCGCTGAAGCCGTGAGGGGAAGGCACCGCCATGCTCAGCAAAGAGGATCAGCGCAGGTTCGAACAGATCACCCGCCAGCTGCGGGAGAGTGACCCACAGTTCTTTGCCAGGCTCGACCAGCGGGCCCGGGCCCGCCGAGGCCGGTACCTGATGTTGCTGACGATCGTGCTGTGGGCCTCGCTGCCGGCGATGACCGTATTGGCCGGACGAATGGCCGGCGCGATCTGCGCCGTGGTGCTGCTGGCCAACGCCGGACTCATGTGGCGGTTCCGGCGACGCTGGCTATGACCGCGACAGCCCTACCACCGGGACACCGGGCCGCCGGGGTCAGCCCGCCGGCCCGTCCGGGTCCGTCACCGGTCGCGGCCGGCCGAACTCCCGGTAGGCCCGACGCAGCCGCTCGACCAGGCCCGGGCCGCCGATCGCGGCCCCGGGCGGGGCGAGCTGGCGCAGCAGCAGCTCCGGCCCGGTCACCAGGGTGGGCGGCCGGTCGGGCAACGGCACCGGGGCCAGCCAGAACCGATCCACCGCGTCGGCCAGCGGGGCCGACGGCAGGCCGCCGAGCACCCGCCGCGCGCCGGCGACGGGGGACGCCGCTTCCCCGGCTCCGGCACGGCCGACCGCCGGGCCGACCGGCTCACCCGTCGTCACCATCCGGTCGGCCGGTGCGCCGTCGGTGGTGGCGGCGCCCCGCAGCGTACGCAGCCGGTCCAGCAGCTCGGCCCGGCTTCTGCCACGCCAGTGCAGGAGCTGGAACGGGTCAGCGTCGAACGCCTCGGCGAGCAGGTAGAAGGTGGCCGCCAGGTGTTTGCACGGGACCGCGAAGTCGGGGCAGCCGCAGTGCTGCTCCAGCTCATCCACGTCCGCCGGGAAGAGCGGGGCGGCCGCCTCGGCGAACAACTCCTCCAACTCGGCCGGCAGGTCGCCGGCGAGCAGCCGGGCGCTGAAGAACGCCTGCCCGGCCAGGTCCGCCTCGATCCGCTCCCACACCTCGTCCGGGTACGCCGCCAACCCGATCCGCACCGGATACGGGTCGGGCCGGGAGCCCTGCACACTGGCGGTGACCAGCCCGGGGGCGACGTCGAGCCGGAGCACCTGGCCGCGGCGCGCATACGCCCTACCTCGGGTGAGCCGGGTGCCGAGCGCGAAGGATTCCAGCACCTCCAGGAACCGCCGGGACCACCAGGATCGGCCGATGGCGCCTCGGGTGCTGCGCGCCCGCAGGCCGCCCTCCACCCGGCGCGGCGGCCCGAACTCCGCAAACCGGGGGCGTTCGTCCGAAGTGCTCATTCCACCACCGCTCCGGACTCCAACGCGAACAGCTCCCGCAGCGTCTCGGTGGACAGTTCGGTGACCCACTGCTCGCCGCTGCCCACCACCCGCTGCGCCAGGCTGCGCTTGTCCGCAATCATCGCGGCGACCTTCTCCTCGACCGTGCCGGCGCACACGAACTTGCGTACCTGCACCCGGCGGCGCTGGCCGATGCGGAACGCCCGGTCGGTGGCCTGGTCCTCGACCGCCGGGTTCCACCAGCGGTCCACGTGCACCACGTGGTTCGCCGCCGTCAGGGTCAGCCCGGTGCCGCCGGCCTTGAGCGACAGCACGAACAGCGGCGGGCCGTCCGAGGATTGGAACCGGGTCACCATGGCGTCCCGCTCGGCCTTGCCCACCCCGCCGTGCAGGAACAGCACCTCCCGGCCGGTGCGGGCGGACAGGTGCCCGCGCAGCATCCCGCCGAACTCGGCGTACTGGGTGAAGAGCAGGGCCTTCTCCCCCGCGGCGAGGACCTCGTCGACGATCTCCTCGAGCCGTTCCAGCTTGCCGGAGCGGCCGGGCAGGCCGGAGCCGTCGTGCAGCAGCTGCGCCGGGTGGTTGCAGACCTGCTTGAGCCGGGTCATGGTGGCCAGCACCAGGCCGCGGCGCTCCATCCCGTCGCTGGACTCGATCTTCGCCATCATGTCGTCGACCACCGCCCGGTACAGCGCGGCCTGCTCGGCGGTGAGGTTGCAGAGCACCTCCATCTCCAGCTTCTCGGGCAGGTCGGAGATGATCGACGCGTCCGTCTTGAGCCGGCGCAGCACGAACGGGCCGGTGACGCGGCGCAGCCGTTCGGCCACCTCGGCGTCCCCATGCCGCTCGATCGGCTCGGCGAACCGCTTGCGGAACGTGGCGGCCGGGCCGAGCAGGCCGGGGTTGGCGAACTGCATGATCGACCAGAGGTCCGCGAGCCGGTTCTCCACCGGTGTGCCGGTCACCGCGACCCGGTGCCGCGCCGGCAGCGACCGGACCGCCTCGGCCTGCCGGGTGGCGGCGTTCTTGATGGCCTGCGCCTCGTCGACCACCACCCGGTGCCAGTCGATGCCGGCCAGCTCGAACGCGTCCCGGGCGGCCACCGAGTAGGTGGTGAGGACCAGGTCCGCCGCGTGCACGGCCGCGGCGAACTTTGCGCCCCGGGCCCGTTCGGCCCCGTGGTGCACGTGTACGCGCAGCGCCGGCGTGAACCGGGCCGCCTCCCGCTGCCAGTTGCCGACCAGCGACATCGGACAGACCAGCAGCGTCGGCCCGGCCTCCGGCGGGTCCCCGGCGAGCAGGGCGAGCAGTTGCACGGTCTTGCCCAGCCCCATGTCGTCGGCGAGGATCCCGCCCAGCCCGAGCGACTGGAGGAACGCCAGCCAGGCCAGCCCGCGCCGCTGGTACGGCCGCAGCGTCCCGGCGAACCCGGGCGGTGGGTCGGCCGGGACGAGACGCCGCTCCGCCTCCCCGGCCAGCAGCTCGCCCAGCGCGCCGTCGGCGGTCACCTCCAGCACCGGCAGCTCGTCGGAGCGGTCGGCCCCGGCCAGGCCCATTCGGAGCAGGTCGGCCACGGTCAGTTCGCCGGCCGAGCGGAGCAGCCGCAGCCCGGCGGCAAGCCGCTCCGGGTCCAGCTCGACCCAGCGTCCGCGCAACCGGACCAGCGGCGACTTCAGCTCGGCCAGCGAGGCCAGCTCCTCGGCGGTGAGCGGCTGATCGCCGAGAGCCACCTCCCAGCGGTAGTCCACCAGGGCGTCCAGCCCCAGCCCACCCGCCGCGACGGCGACCGTGCCGGGGGCGGTACGGCTGCGGGCCCGCAGCCGGGCGCCGAGGCGCGACGAGGGCCGCCGCCACCACGAGGGCAGGAGCACCCCGAAGCCGGCCGCGTGCAGCACCGGCGCGCCCTCGCGGAGGAACCGGTGTGCGCCGTCCGCGTCCAGGTCCGTCCCCTCCGGCGTGGCGGTCCGCAGCGCGTCCTCCAGTTCCGGCCAGAGCCGGCTGGCCCGGCCCAACTCGGCCAGGAGGGTCTCCTGCGGGTCGACCCCACGGCCGGCGAGCGCGGCCGCCGGCCCTCGCCAGACGTGCCCCGCGTCGACCACCAGGCCCGGCTCGTCAGCCGGTTGCAGGCCGAACTCGACCCGCCAGGAACCTCCCTCGACCAGCTCGGCCACGGGATCGACGGCCGGCTCGACCAGGCGGAAGGCGGCGCGTACCGCGCCGCCGGCGGCGTCACGCTGCCAGGCGTCCAGCTCGGCGCGCAGGATGTCCAGGGCGGCCGGCTCGGTGGTGAAGACGCGCTCCGGCCCGGTCAGCGCGGCCAGCCAGGGGGGCACCGGCCCACCCGGCCGCATGCCCCGGTGCAGCAGGGTGTCGGCCAGGACGGCCCGGGCGGCCGCGTCGGTCAGCGCGTCCAGCGCCTCGGCGACCAACTCCCCCGCCTCGGTGCCGCCCGGCGCCGCGGCCACGTCGGCCCCGGTGACCTCCCACTCGACGGCGGCGCGGGCGGCCGGGGGCAGGGCGAGGGCGAGCGAACGCGCCCAGGCGGCGTCCGTGCCGGTGAGCAGGGGCCGCCAGACCGCCCGCGTGGTGACCACGTCCGAGCCGTCCACCGGGCGCAGGCGACGCCGGGGGCGCCTGCCCAGCTCGGGTCCGGCGGCACCGGCCGGGTCCGGCGGGGGCGGCTCGGCCACGCCGGGCAGGAGCCGGCCGCGGGCGACCAGGTCGGCGGCGAAGTCGGCCAGCTCGGCCAGGTGGCGCAGACTCGCCCCGGCCACGGCGTCCCCCGGGCTCAGCGCCCGGAGCAGGGCGAACGCGGCGTCCGGGGCGTACGCGAGGGCGGGGACCCGCCATCCGGCGAGGGTGACCGGGCCGCGCGCCGGTTCCCCGACGGCGGCTCGGACCAGCTCCGGCGAGTCCAGCGGCGAGCCGGCCCGGGTGGGCAGGGTGAGCAGCACGGACGCCGGGACGGCGGGCGGGTCGCCGAGCGCGGCGGCGAGGCTGGCGTGGTCGGCGGCGAAGGGGTGCGGGCGCTCGCGCGGGGGCCGCCCGGAGCGGCGGGGGGCGTGGGCCGGCCGGGTGCCGTCCTCGGCCCAGACCGCGAGCCCGACGCCGGGGCGCCACAGCCCGTGGATGACCAGCACGCACTCCCCCTCGACGACGCCCGCGGCCAGAATAGGCGGCCCCGGCCCGGTAGTGTCGGCCGCGTGGTCGATCTGCTCGTGATCGGTGGCCTGGGGGTCGACATCCGCGCCCGGGTTCCCGCGCTTCCGCTGCCAGCCGCCGACTCGCTGACCGTACCCCCGATCGAGCTGCGGATCGGCAACACCGGCGCCGGGGTGGCGCTCGCCGCGCACGCCCTCGGTCTGCGGGTGGCGCTGATCGACGTGCTGGGCGCCGACCCGGCCGGCGACGTGGTTCGGGCGGCGCTGGCCCGCACCTCCGTCCGGGCCGTGCTGGCCGACGCCCCGGCTGGCACCCGCCGGTCAGTGAACATGGTCGACCCGGCCGGCCGCCGGATGTCCCTCTACGACCCGCGCGGCTGGACCGGCCCGGCGCCGTTCGCCCCGGCGGAGCTGGCCGCGCTGGTGCGGGACGCGGCACACGTACACGTGTCGATCATGGACTGGGCGCGGCAGGTGCTGCCGGAGCTGCGCACGGCCCTCGGCACCGGCACGGCCCTCTCCACCGACCTGCACGACTGGGACGGCGAGAACGACTACCACCGGCCCTTCGCGGAGGCGGCCGACCTGGTCTTCGTCAGCGATGTCCGGCTCGGCGACCGGGCCGGGAAGGTGGCGGCCGGGCTGGCGCCACGAACGGTGCTGGTGACCGGCGGGGCGGCCGGCGCGACCCTGCACGGCGGGGACGGCCCGCCGGCCCAGGTGCCCGCGGCGACCCCGCCCGCTCCGGTGGTGGACACCAACGGTGCGGGCGACGCCTTCGCAGCCGGCCTGATCGCCGCCCGGCTGCGCGGCGCGTCCCCGCTCGACGCCGCCCGGTACGCCGCCCGGGTTGCCGCCGCCGCGTGCACCCACGACGGGATGGAGTATCCGCCCGGCCTGCTGCCCCGGGACTGACGCCGGTCAGAGCACCCCGGTCTCGCCGTCGGTCAGCTCGCGGAGGATGTCCGCGTGCCCGGCGTGCCGGGCGGTCTCCTCGATCAGGTGCACCAGCACCCAGCGCAGCGACACCTCGCCGAGCTGCGGGTGCGGCACCACGTGGTCCAGGTCGAACCGCGCGGCGACCTCGCGCGACCGGGCGCAGGCCGCCTCGTACGCCGCGGCGAGCCCGTCGACGGTCTCGCCGGGTTCGAGGGTGAAGCTGGCCACCGCCTCCTCCTCGCTGGTGAGGTAGACGTCCCGGGGCTGCGGCGTGAACAGGACCGGGAACCAGTTCCGTTCCACCAGGGCCAGGTGTTTGAGCAGGCCGGCGAGGGTGGTGTGGGAGGGCACCAGGCGCCGGCTCGCCTCGGTCTGGGAGAGGCCGCGCACCTTGCGCAGCACGATGGCCCGGTGGAAGTCGAGGAACGATTCGAGTACGGCCCGCTCGTCGCCGGTGCGGGCGAGGACCGGGCCGAGCGTGGGGTCGATCGTCGGGTCCGCCATTCCCGGACCCTAGTTCCCGCCGACGTGGCCCGCTGCCCCGCTATCCGCTGCGGGACGGCGGTCTCGGGGGCAGGATGGGCGCATGGCTTCGACGGTGCAGATCCCCCTGGTGGGCGGTACGGCCGACGGTGAAACGGTCACCGTCGAACTGGACAGCAACGGTCGCCCGCCGCTGACCCACCACCACCTCGGCCCGGCGGGGCTGGCCGAGGCGCAGATCTACGAGCTGGAGTCGGACGACCAACACGGCAGCCCGTGGGTCTACGCCTGGCGCGGCCCTGCGGTCTGACCCGGATCCTCAGATAGCAGAGGTGTGATCGAGACGTATCGGTGACGGCCGGTTAATGGTGTGGTGTTTCGACCGGTGGGTCTGCCGGTGTCCCGGGTGCGCCGGGTTTCGCTGGTCTCCGTGGGCTGGGTCGGGGCGGGCGGGGCCGCGGGTGGTCAGGTCCAGATGGGTAGCCGGCGGAGTCGGGCAAGGACCTGGGCCAGTAGCTGTTGAGTACGCGTACACGTGTCCGACGAGACCGTCCAGGGCGAGGGCGAGTTGACCCTTGGGATGGTGCGCCGGCGGCGGGCCCGCGGATCGGTGGAGATGTCGCCGGCGCGGACCTTGACCCGCCGCACCACGCACGCGGTGCCGATCGGCCACCCGGCCGGGGCGTAGTCGCACACGGCGACCTGGGCGCCTTTCATCCGCTTGGCCTTCGTCCAGGCGGCATCGGGGATGGCCTCGGCGGCCCGCCAGACCGCCGGGTTACGGGTCACGCCCAACGAGAAGTCACAGCCGGCCTCCACAGCGGCCCAGGCGATGTCCTTGGCGAAATAGCCCACATCACCGCGGACCCTCGGCCGGGCGGTGACCCCCGCCGCGCGCAGCGTGGCCACACTACGTTCGATCAGCGACCCCGCGCCGGGGCGGGGATCCTCATCGCGGTCCGGGACGACACCGTCGACGCGTTCGTCGACGCCCACCCGAGATGGGTGGCCGACTCCGAGCCGGCGGCGCCCGCCCAGTAGGCGCCTGCTCCGCCGGCCGTCACGGAATGAGGGGCACGGGGCGGGCCGGACGAATTGGTGGGCCGCGACGCCGATCTCGGCGTCGCGGCCCGCCTTTCCTCACGGTCCCTTCACCACGGCTCGACCATGGTCAAGCCGCAGATCACGGCCTACTTCCCGTTGTTCGGCACCGGGTGCATGACGGTCAGCGTCATGCTGTTGTTCTTGTAGGACACCCGGAACAGGTAACCGCCCACGTTCAGGGCCCGGTTCTCGGGCAGCGCGTGGAAGGCGCCCTTGATCGAGCTACCGCTCATGATCGTGAACACGGTGCCTGGCGTCAGCTTGCCCCGCACGTCCAGGTCCAGCTCGCCGTCCAGCACCAGCTCGCCCGCCGCCCGGACGCTCGTGTAGTCCCGGTCGCCGGAGATCGTGACGGCGACGCGACCCTGCCTGCCGATGGTCACGTTCCCGCCGACGGTCAGGGCGTTGCCCGCGGAGGTGCCGGTGAGCTGCGCGGCCTCGTCGGACGCGAGCCCGGGCCGCAGCACGCCGCTGGTGACGGTCACGCTGTCACCCACGCTGCCACTGCCGCCGAGCGTGCCGCCCTTGACGGCGATCGAGCTTGCGTGCGAGCCGGTGATCGAAAGCTTGCCGCCTTCAACCGTCGTGCCGCCCTCGTAGGTGTCGTCGCCCGTCATGATCAGCGTCCCGGGGCCTTGCTTGGTCAGAGAAGCCGTGTAGAGGTTGTTGTCGATGTTGTTCTGAATGTAGGCCGCCCGCTCGTCCATCCATTCCTTGCGCCACTTGACGGCGTCCTCATAGGTGATCTTGTCGTACAACTCGGGATGGCCGTTAGTGATAGCTTGGATGTGAGGATCACCCAGAATGCCCTGAAGCATGAAGGCCTGTTCGTCAAGCGTGCCGTCCCGGTTCAGCACGTTGGGGCTGAATTCACCGGCGTAGGCAATGCCTTGCTCCTTGTAGCCCGCCAGCCACTCCAGATCTTCCCTTTCCCTTTCCTTGATCGCGATCTGGCTGATGTCGTTCGACCAGACGTCCAAGGGCGCTTTATCCATGTTGTAGGTCATGGGGCTCAGGAGCTGGCCAGGGCCGTACATGCCCTTGGCCAGATCGGGAATCCCCCAGCCCCAGCGATCGTCCGGAAGACCGTCGGGAGCGGTCCAGGCGATGGATGCCCCGGAGGGGGAGGTTTGCCCGGTGCCGAGGAATCTCACGCCGTCGGACATCTTGTTGTTCGCCGTGGTGAACATCAGGTCACGCACCTGCTTGGCGTCCATGTTCGGATAGCGGGAGAGCAGAACCCCCATCACCGCTGTCGCAACGGGCGTTGCCGGTGACGTGCCGCTTGAGTTTGAATAGTTAGTGTCACCAGCGCTGCTCGTGGTCCGAACGTTGTTTGAAGGGGTAGACACGTTCCACCATTTGGCGAGCCCCGCCTCGTTATACCCGAACTGCTTTGTGTATTCGGGATCGGTCGCAGTGGGCGGTTGCACCCCGCCGACGGCTATCCACTGCTTTTCCGCCAAGGGATTGAAGAGGGGATACGCCGGGCGAAAATACGGGTTGCTCCAGTCGTTGTTGCCGGCCGACCTTGCGTTGACGGTACCGCTGTCCTTGATGGCGTCCCAGATGGCGTCCATGAAGGAACGTCCGGGGTAGTTCGGATTGTATTGAATGCCGCCTTCCGAATAGCTTTTCTTGAAGAAGAAATACTGGTACTCCAGATCCTTCAGGTACTCGTTGGGGATAATGGTCGCCATTGCCGTGGCGCTGGCGCTGTCTTTGCCAGGCAGTTGGTAAGCGTTGGCGCGGTTGCCGTTGACTCCAAGGTCGTTTCCTAAGCCGTCATAGCGGGCTCTGTCAAGAGTCTGGACATAAGAGCCCCAACTGCTGTTGATGACCTGGGCGCCTGCGTCGACCAAGGCCTTGTTGGCTGTATACCAGTACACGTAATCGTGGAAGGGACCGTGGGACTGGCTATCGGAACCGCCGGTCTTGGCAACATACATCTTCGATCCAAAGGCGATGCCGTGCTGGTCTACACCATCGCGCATGCCGGAGGTAACCCCAAGCATACCGGTCCCGTGCGAGTAGTCACTTGTTCTCGCCTGATCACCGGCCACAGTGAACCACTCACCCGCAGTAAAGGGGTTCGTCGGGGTCGCGCCACGATACCCGTAGCCGGACGTGCCGTAGACACCCTCCCCTGTCACCGAATCGATCAGCTCGGTCTGAAATGCTTCGTGTGTAGGCCTGTAGCCGGAATCCATCATGCCCAGCGTGACGCCCTGCCCGCAGTACCCCAGGGCGTAGGCGGTGGACGCGTTTACCGCGGCGAGCTGCCATGGGGAATTGACCGCTGTGCCAGGAGTAGAAGGATTATGGCCGGTATAATAACCATATTCCGGCGTTTCCCAACTGGCTTTAGCGGCATCTAGTTCCCCTGGACTCTTGGCGACAAAGCCCGGGTCTTCCGGGTACGACCACTGCGCGCAGTCTTCCGGGTACGACCACTGCGTGCTGGCCGGGCGTTCGTCGGCCCCCGGCCCGGCCAGGGCGCCGGTCGCCGGCAGGCCGGCGGCCACGACCGCCAAGGCCAGCACCGAGCCGCGCCCGGCAAGCTTCCCTCTTCGCATCTGCGTGCTCCTCCTCCCCACACCACCCGTTGACCAGCGGCTCGAGGTCCCTCGTCGGCATAGACACGGGTCAGTCGCCACAACGATCGAACCGAACCTACGGACCGACGTGCGGCAACTCATCGGACACCTGTGGAAGATGGCCGCCGTCGGCTCCTACGCCTGTCGCACGGTTGCCGCCGGCGCTGGACCGCGAGCCGACCCGATTCGCGTTTGCGACGACCGGATCGTCGATTCAGGAGCGATCGGTCATTGACAGAGCACAGAACGAGCGCTCAGGCAGCTCGTCTCGTTGCCCTCGTAGGCGGTGGGCCATGCGCGGGTTGCCGGCGGCTCCGAGGTGGTCGAGCAGTCGCCGGCGCTCGCCCAGGGCACCCAGCTTGTGAGACGTCCCCGAGAACAACCTCGCAGGAGCTGGCTGGGCGTCGCCCTCCAGCTCGCGGTGCACCTCGGGCAGTTGGGAGGAGTGCAGACGGTCAAGTACCGCTAGTGCCCGCCCGACCTGCTCCATGCGGTAGTCCAGAGCGTCCTGCACGAGCGCGTCGTACCTCGTCTGATCGCGGCGGAGGGCCCGGTGGATCGCGTCCGACGCGGAGTTGGAAAGCCGGGCGCCGGGGCGGGCCACCGGGGCACTGCCACGCGGTGTTGTATTCCTATCCGCGGATCCGGGTCTGAACGCACCCGTACGGGTCGGGGCCTCAGGCGACGCCGACGCGGGTCAGCTTCCGGGACCGGACGCTCTCCAGCACGCCCCGGGTGACCTGCGAGGTGCCCCGGGCCTGCTCGCACACCTCGGCGACCTTGCGCGCGGTCTCGTCGGCCCGCGACTCCCGCTCGTCCCACAGCAGGTCGACCTCGGCCAGCAACGGGCCCTCCACCTCGCGTTCCACGCCGCGCAGCGCCGGGACCCCGAGCCGCTGGGCCAGGTCGAAGACCTTCCCGGCGTAGGGCAGGGGCAGAAAGGGCGTGCCGATCATGGCGGCGAAGATCAGGAAGTGCAGCCGCATGCCGACCGCCAGGTCGAAGTGGCGCATCAGGCCGAGGACCTGCCGAGGGTTGTAGTCGCCGTGCAGGATCCGCCCCCGCTCTGCAGCGATCATGTGCGACATCACTCCGTGCGAGTGCCGGATGTCGTCGCGTTCCATCGGCACGAAGAGCACGTACGCGTCTATCCGGTGCACCAGGAAGTCGCCGATCTGGGCGAGCAGCCGGTGGTAGCCGTCGACGTCGAGGCGTTCCGCGGCGCGGCCCGGCTCCCGCACGCTCAGCCCGACCAGCCGCCGGCCCGCCGGAACACCCTCCTCGCGCAGCCAGCTCGCCGGGAAGTCCTCCGGTTCCAGCAGGAACGCCGGGTCAGCGGTGACCGTGATGGGGTTCAGCAGCCCGGCCTCCTCCAGCACCATCCGGGACTCCTGGTCGCGCACGGTCACCTCGATCGCGCCGGCCAGGGTCTCCCGCACCATCCCGGTGTCCACGCTGTCGCTGAGCGGGCCGACGCCGACCGCGTACGTGAGCAGCGGCAGGCCGCGTTCCTGGGCGACCCGGACCACCCGCAGGTAGCGGCGGGCCTCCCGGTCGTAGAGGATGCCGCCGCCACCGAGGATCAGCAGGTCCAACTGGCCCAGGATCACCGACGCGTCGGCCCGACTGACGCCCTCCCAGGGCACCGCTTCCACGTCCGGGTGGGCCAGCGCGGTGTGCGCGGGATCCCGGGAGAAGACGATGATCCGGCCGTTCGGCTCCTGCTGGCGCAGGTCGGCCAGGAGACCGCTGAGGATCGCCTCGTCGCCGAGGTTGCGGCCGCCGTACGAACCGAGCACACCGATGGTCAGTCCGACGTCATCCGTCATCCGTCGCTCCTCCCCAGGGGCATTCCGCGCCGGTTTCCCGCTGCACCGGTGGACACACCTGGGGGGGTGGGCTCAGCCCGCCGCGCCGACCAGACGGGAGACCAGGGCGGAAACCACCTGGTCGGCGTCGAACCCGGCGTCGATCGAGGTGGCCAGATGGTCGAGCAGAAGCCCGTCCACCGCGTAGTGCAGCAGGGCCACCTCGAACGCGCCGCCGGGCAACCCGGCCGCGACGTGGAAGGCGACGTCGTCGGCGTACCCCTGGCGGAGCACGTCGCCGAGGGCGCGGCGCAGCTCGGGACGGCGGGAGGCCTCCAGCCGCAGCTCGAACAGCGCGCGGGTCAGCTCCGGCTCGCGGGTGGTGCGCTCGACGACGTACCGCAGGTAGTCGGTCACCAGAGCGAGCGACGGTTCGCGCCGCCCGAGGTCGGCCAGGACCGCCGGGTCGGGCGCCATCCGGCCGAAGATCCGCTCGGCGAGGCCGGCGAGCAGCGCCGCCCGGGACGGGAAGTAGTTGGAGGCGGTGCCGGTCGGCACGCCGGCCTCGGCGTCGACCGCTCGGTGGGTGAGCCCGCGTGCGCCCGACGCGGCGAGCACGCGCAGCCCGGCGTCGGCGAGGAGGTTACGTCGTTCCGGATTCCTGGCCACGGAACCACCCTAGCAATAACCACGACAGGTGTTGTACATTCGAACAACCACGACAGCCGTCGTGGTTCAACCGAACATCGGAGCAGGTTTGCGCAAGCTCGTGTACTACGTCGCCAGCACCCTCGACGGCTTCATCGCCGCCCCCGACGGGTCCTACGACTTCTTCCCACTGGTGCCGGAGCCAGAGGTGCTGGCCCACCTGGCCGCCGAATGGCCCCAGACCTTCCCCACGCTCGCCCAGCCCCACTTCGGCATCGACTCGCCACCCGCGGGCCGCTTCGACGCCCTGGTGATGGGGCGCGGCACGTACGACCCGGCGCTGAAGATGGGCGTCACCAGCCCGTACGCCCACCTGAAGCAGTACGTCTTCTCCCGCTCGCTGCCTCCGTCCGACGACCCGCAGGTGGAGATCGTCGACAGCGACCCGGCGGCCTTCGTCCGCGAGCTGAAGCGGCAGCCGGGCGGGGACATCTGGCTCTGCGGCGGCGGGCAGCTCGCCGGCCAACTCCTCGACGAGGTGGACGAGCTGGTGGTCAAGCTGAACCCGATCGTGGCCGGCAGCGGCATCCCGCTGGCCGACCGGGGCTTCGCCCCGCACCGCTTCACCCTGGTCGAGGCGCGCCCGTTCGACAGTGGGCTGGTCATCCTCCGCTACACCGCCGCGGCGCGGTAATCGGATTGCCCGGGGCGGACACCTCGCCGCACGGTGGACCGGTGACGAGCGCGACGAAGAGCCGGATCCGCTGGAGCGACCTGCCGGACACGGTCCGGGCCGCGGTGGAGGAGATCCTCGGTGACCGGGTGGTGGAGGCCGTCTCGCAGCCGGGCGGCTTCTCCCCCGGCACCGCCGACCGGGTACGCACCGCCGGCGGCGAACGCGCCTTCGTGAAGGCAGTCAGCCCGGCACAGAACGACCGCAGTCCGATCCTTCACCGCACGGAGGCGCTGATCGCCGCCGCCCTGCCGCCGGCCACGCCCGCGCCCCGGCTGCTCGGCAGCTACGACGACGGTGACTGGGTGGCGCTGGTCTTCACCGACGTCGAGGGCCGGCACCCGGTGACCCCCTGGGACGCCGACGAGTTGACCGCCGTGCTGTCCACCCTGAAGACGATGGTCGGGGCCCTCACCCCGGCGCCGGTCCCGGCGGCGCCCGTGGCGGCCGCCGCGCTCGCGCCGAACTTCGCCGGCTGGCGGCGGATCGTCGAGGAGCCGCCGGACGACCTGGACCCGTGGGCGCGGGCCCGACTGCCGGAGCTGTGCGCCGCGGCCGAGCGCGGGCTGGCCGCGCTGGCCGGCGAGACGCTGTGCCACCTGGACGTCCGGGCCGACAACCTGCTGGTCGGCCCGGACGGCACGGTCACCGTGGTCGACTGGCCGTGGGCCTGCCGGGGGCCGGCGTGGCTGGACAGCCTGATGATCCTGATCAACGTGCAGGTGTACGGCGGGCACGACCCCGAGGCGCTGCTACGCGACCTGCCGCTCGCCGCCGGGGTCGACCCGGCCGACCTGACCGGGGTGCTGGCCGGGTTCACCGGCTTCTTCCTCGACGCGGCCCGGCGGCCACCGCCGCCCGGCATCCCCACGGTGCGGGCGTTCCAGCGGTTCCAGGGCGAGGAGCTGCTGCGCTGGCTCGCCCGTCGGCTGCCCTGATCGTCCTCCTCAACCATCCGGCGGGCGGGACGCGCCTGTAGAGGGCGAGGGGGTGGGCATGTCGGAGACGTTCCACGAGTTCGTGGTGCAGCGGTCGGCGGCGCTGTCGCGGACCGCATACCTGCTCACCGGGGACCACCAGCTCGCCGAGGACCTGTTGCAGAGTGCGCTGGCCCGGACGTACCGGCACTGGCGGCGGATCCGCGGTGGCGACCCGGAGGCTTACGTGCGCCGGGTCATGTACCACCAGCAGGTGTCCTGGTGGCGCCGGCGCCGGGTGGCGGAGTTCCGAATACGCCGATTTGTCAGGCGGGCGCGCGGACCTCGTGGGTGAGGAACGGCAGTGCGACGGCGGGCAGCGCCGGTGAGCCGACGATGTCGTAGTGAGTCAGGCCGGGCAGCACGGCCAGCCGGGAGGCCGGGCGGTCACTGCCGTCCCAGCCGGCGTCCCGGTGCCCGCCACCCAGCAGCCCGAAGAACTCCGCCACGTGGCTGACCGGGATCGAGTCGGCGTCGGCGAAGACCAGCAGCACCGGCAGGGCGAGGGCGGCCACCTCGGCGGACCAGTCGTACTCGCGGCGCAGCAGCTCACCGGTCTTGGCCCAGAGCGTCGGCCAGTCCTGCGGGCGCGGGGCCACCCGCTCATAGAGCTCGTGGGGCGGGGTGCCGCGCATCTGCTCGGCGACCCGCTCGTCCTGGGCGGCCATCGCGGCCAGCACCTCCGGATACCAGCCGCGCCGCCGGAACGGGGTGGAGACCAGCACCAGGCGGCGGACCCGGTCGGGGTGCTGGATCGCGGTACGCAGAGCCACCCCGCCGCCGAGCGAGTAGCCCAGCAGGTCGGCCTCGGGCAGCTCGAGGTGGCGCAGCAGCGCGGCGATGTCGTCGGCCATCGACTCGTACCGCAGCGGGCGGTCCACGTCGGCGGTGCGGCCGTGCCCCTGGAGGTCGACCGCGATCACCTGCCGGCGGGCGGAGAGGGCGGGCAGGATCGGCGCGAACAGCTCCACCGCACCGTAGCCGCCGTGCAGCAGCACCAGCGGCCGGCCGGTCCCGTGGACCTCGTACCAGAGCCGCACCCCGTTGACGTCCGCGTAGCTCATCCGGTTACCTCCGTCGGTTCGGCCCAGCTTCCCGCACCCACTACCCGTCGGTGGCCGCTTCGGAGGTGGAACATCGACGCCGCGTCGTATTCGTCCGTCGACCGATGATCACTTTCGAACGCGGCGGCCCGGCGGCGGGACACCCCCGCCGCCGGGCCGTCGGATCACCGTGCAATCAGCTCGACGGCGGTGAGCACGTACCGGTGCAGCAGGCCTTCGTCACTGTGGACCGTGCCGTCCCGGCGCAGGCCGGCCTTCTCCAGCACCCGCACCGACGGCCGGTTTGCCGGGTCCACGGTGGCGTACACCTCGTCCACACCGGGTGCCGTGAGGGCGAACGCGACCAGCGCGCGGGCGGCCTCGGTGGTGTAACCCCGGCAGCGTCGGGACGGGGCGATGCCGTAGCCGAACTCGACCGACCCGTCGGTGGGCGGCCATTTCAGGCCGATGGCGCCCACGGTCAGGCCGGTTTCCCGTTCGATCATCTGGTAGTGCCCGTGCGGCCGTTCCGGCTCGCTGGTGAGCCGGCCGGCGATCATGCGGTCGGCCTCGCCGGGGAAGTCCGCTGCCCAGTGCGGGCAGCGCTCGCCGGCGGCGGCGACGGCGGCCTCCTCGGCGGGCCACAGACGCAGCACGAGTCGGTCGGTGGTCAGGTCAGGAAAGGACAACGCGATTCTCCAAGGTCGTGGAGCGACCCGGGTCGCGGTCGGTCAGCGCGCGCGACCCGGAAGAGGGCACGAGAAAGGAAGCTCATGGCGGTCCATGGCCTCATCTCCCCTGCGCCCACGACGGTCGCGTGTCCGCGCGACGGCACTCTAACCCATGATCCGGATACGGCGCGCCCCCGCTGCCTCGGGCCAGGGGGCAGCGGGGGCGCGACGAGGACGGGTCAGCTGACGCCGGTGACGGCCTTGACCAGGTTGATGCCGAAGTAGATCACGAACGCGGCGGAGACCGCCCACATCAGCGGGTGGATCTGCCGGGCCTTGCCCTGGGCCACCCGGATCGCCACCCAGCTGACGAAGCCGGCGCCGATGCCGTTGGTGATCGAGTAGGTGAACGGCATGAGGGTCATGGTCAGGAAGGCCGGGACCGCGACGCCCACGTCGGTGAAGTCGATGTCCTTGACCTGGCGGATCATCAGCGCGCCGACGATGACGAGGGCCGGGCCGGCGGCCTCGCTCGGCACCAGCGACACCATCGGGGTGAGCAGCAGCGCGCCGAGGAAGAGCACGCCGGTGACCACGCTGGTCAGGCCGGTACGCCCACCGTCCGCGATGCCCGAGGAGGACTCGACGTACGTGGTGGCCGAGGAGGCGTTGCCCGCGCCACCGGCGACAGCGGCGACACCGTCGACGAAGAGCACCTTGCCCAGCCGGGGCATGTCGGTGCCGTCCGCATTGGTGAGGCCGGCCTGCTTGGCCAGACCGACGGTCGTGCCCATCACGTCGAAGAAGTCCGCGAGGACCAGGGTGAAGACCAGCAGCAGCGCGGTCATCACGCCGACGTGGGCGAACGCGCTGAACGACACGTTGCCGAGCAGGTGCAGGTCGGGCTTCTGCCAGAGCGGGTCCGGCAGGGTGGGGACGTTGAGCCGCCACCCGTCCGGGTTGGGCTTGCCGTCGGGGAGGAAGGCCCCGCCCGGCTTGGCGAAGGCGTTGACGATCGCCGCGAGGACGGTGGTGACGACGATGCCGATCAGCACGCCGGCCTTCACCTTCCGAGCGACCAGGATGCCGGTGAGCAGCAGGCCGACCAGGAAGATGACCGTGGGCCAGCCGCGCAGGGTGCCGTCACCGCCGAGCTGCACCGGCACGCCGCTGCCGGCCCGGACCAGGCCGCCGTCGACGAAGCCGATCATGGCGATGAACAGGCCGATACCGGCAGCGATGGCCGACTTCAGCGAGGCCGGGATGGCCCGGAATACGGCCTTCCGGAAGCCGGTCAACACCAGCACGGTGATGATCAGACCTTCGATGACGACCAGACCCATCGCCTCGGCCCAGCTCATCTGGGAGGCGACGGCGTATGCGACGAAGGCGTTCAGGCCCAGGCCGGTCGCCACGGCGAACGGCACCCGGCCGACGACACCCATCATGATCGTCATGACCGCCGCGACGAGGCAGGTGACCCCGGCGACCGGCCCCATGCCGAGCAGGGTGCCGTGCTTGTCGGGCGCGGTGCCGATGATCAGCGGGTTGAGCACGACGATGTACGACATCGCCGCGAAGGTGGTGATCCCCGCGAGCACCTCGCGCTTGACCGTCGAACCCCGGCGGGTGATCTCGAAGAAGCGGTCGAGGCGGCCGCGCTCGGCGGGTTCCGCCGACTCGACCGGGGCAGCAGGTTCCTGCACAGTCACGCTCATGGCGTGGACGTACTCCGTTCCGGGTTGGCCCGCCGGACGCACCGGTCGGGCGGTGGGGGTGCAGTCGTCCCGATTCGGTTGGCCCGGAGAACGTCGGAACGGCTGGGCTCCACGGATCCCGTGAAGCACTACGAAGCCGCACCCCTGTCGGGGAGCGACTTCGCACCCCCAGTTTAACCGCCGGGTAACGACAGCTGACCGTCGCCTGCCCTTACGCCGCCGAGAGGGTGGGCAAGGTCACGCCCGGCGCCGGTGGCGGGCGATCCAGGCCGCAGAGCAGCGCCCACCGGGCCTCGGCCGGACCGGACGACCCGATCAACTCGGGCACTGTCCGGCGAACAGCGAGACCACGACGCGCACCGGCCGGGCGCCGTCGGCTGTGACGTCCAGCGGCACGCACCGGTGCCCCTTGACGACGAACCCGCCGACGAACCAGGTGTCGGCATCCGGGCAGGCGGAGAACGTCACCCCATCGACCGGCCGGTATCCCCATGCCTGGCCGTACGCGAGGGCCGCGTACCCGCGGGCCTCGGTTCCGATCGTGACCGTGACGGTCGCACCGGCACGGACCCTCGCCCCGATCTTGTAGTGGCCGCCGTCGGCGTCCTGGTAGCCGAACGAGGCAGGATCTCCGGTCGCCATCGCCTTCAGGCCTCGCCAGGTCATCGGCCCGGCGACGACGTCATCCGGGCCGGGCGGGACCGGCGTCGGTTCCGTCATGTGCGCCTCGCCGGGTCCGCAACGGACCGGCCGGGGGCCCGCCGCCTCCCCGGGCGAAGCCCCGGACGCGGCCACGTCAGCCGCCGCCGCAGCGCTGGTTCCGGAGCCGGCAACGGTCGCCGCCGACCGGCCCGGGCCCGGCGGGTCCGCGGACGTACAGCCGGTGACCACCAGCAGCACGGTGCCGGCCGTGGCAAACGTGCGCACCCCTCGTCGCATCTCCGGCCCTCCCGTCTCCCCCACCCTAGGAAGCCGGTCAACCCAGAGCCGGGGCGGCCGATACCCACGTGCCATGAGGCTGGTGGCCCTGCGACGCTGCCGGGGTGACCGCTATCCGGGTCGTTGTGCTGGTCGGGCTGTTCTCTGCCGTGTCCGACGGCGGAGCGCGACTGATGGACGCGCCCCTGTCTCGTCGTTCGTCATCGGCTCCGGAAAGCTGTGACAGCTCGCCAGCTTGTGCTCGAGCAACCAAGCCGACGCCGCCGTCTTCGTCAACGATCTCAGTGACTACCAGCGCCGTTGGTTGTCCAGGTGGCTCGGATGCCCGGTGCTGACCCCATAGCGACTTTTCCGCTGCCGCTGGGAACTCAATCCAGATCCGGCCGCTGCTGCCCCGCAGGCGCTACGGCCTTTCCAGCACGGCGAGGTCGCGCAGCGCATAGCGGCGAAGTCACTTCCTGGTACGTCGATGAGCAGGTTGGCCCGGAACCGCACCAGGTCAACCGGCTCCCCGAGGAGACCCAGGAGTCGTCGCACGGCTGCCGTGCTGATCAGGCTCATCGGCCCCTCGTCGTGGTGCATTACGTCTGCCTCGCGCGTGATCGTGATGCGACGACCGCTGACCGCCTCGTGCCCGGCCGGCTCATCGGCACCGACGCGGCGCCCGTCGGGCAACTCGACGACCGGCACCGGGTCACGAGAATGCCCGCGGCAACGGCGGCCTTCAGACCGGTGACTCGGCCCGGGCTCATGCAACACCACCTGCCGCTCCTTCATCCGCCAAGATGGAGCACGTCATCTCGTCGTGGGGACGGCTCGCGGCCGAACGGGAGCGGCGGCTCGGCCCGACGCATCCTGACACCATTGATGCCCGCGCGCCTCACGCATACTGCCACCGGTGGGTGGGCCGCACCTATGACGAGGTATCCCTCGTCGAGCAGATCGCCGCCGACCATCAGCGACTGATGGGCCCGACGACCCATCCCCCGCACGCTCCTCACTCGCCCGACGATCGGCCTGCCGACTCGCCACCGCGTTCAAGGTTCGCATTCTGCTCGGTCGAGTTGTCTCGAACGGGCGGCAACAACATGAACGCGTAGGCGAGAACAATCACCGGGACTTCAAGCAACAACTGGAGGACGACGCGGCCCAAACCATGCTCTGGAATCTGATCATCCAGCCAGGTAGCGTATACAACGGCTCCCGCGAAGACCGCCAGCCGCCATGGCTGACGAACGAGGCGGACCACCTCGAGCCGAAGCATTCGCCATCTCGACACGATGCCTCCCTCAGGTGCGTCTGCGATGTAGCCGGCATTGTCCCATGTGGTCACCACCTGGCGTTGAACTGTCACTGGCCTATCAGCATGTCCGACATGGGTACCCATTCCGGCTCTGACCTGCACGAGCGCTTGGCATCGACGGCTGCCGGTGGTCACCGCTGGTCCACCTTTGGCGGCCTGGCAACGGCCTGGAACTCCGCTTCGGCTGCCCGGGTCCGGTGCCGTCGTTGAGCACCATCGACTACGTCCCCCGCCAGGCCGCGGAGGGCAAGACCAAGACCGAGATCATGGGATGCCTCAAGCGCTACATCCCGCCGGAAGCCTTCACGCACCTCGCACCTCGCCCGACAGAACAGGCACCATGGCCCGGTGCGACTACTGACGGCAGATGAGTTCAAGGACACGTACGGGACACCGCCAGCACCAGTCGGCGTCGATGAACCTCCTCCATTCGACTTCTGGCCCTACTTCGACGCCATCCCCCACGATCACTTCGCCGGCCACGACTTCAGCCGCGAGGAGGTGACGAACGTCTGGCAGATGCCCGACGGGACGCATCAGCACGTCCTCATCGCTGCCGGGACCCCGAACGTGTTCATGGTGCTCGTTCTCAACCTCCGAATAGCCTCAGTACTCGGCCACCACCTGCTCGACCTCAACGAGCTCTATGGGATCAGCCAGCCACCCACGGCGCCACTTGACGAACAGTAGGAGCGTCCACTTCGTCGACAGCCGGTTCGGGGCGCACCGTCCGCCCGCGTCCGTCTCCGGCTGCCACCTAGGGGAGTCGTCCGCCGCCCGCTGCCGCGGCCTGCCCAGTCCGTGCTCGTTGAGTCGACTGGTCAGCTCGGTCACGATCTCCGCGGCCGGGCGGTTGTCGTTGACCGCCAAACCCATCGCCCGGTTCAAGGCCCGAAAACTTCAGCACCCGCAGACCGGGCAGGCACAATGACCGGATGCCTGCCGACGACGCCCAACTCTGGCAGCTGCTGCACTCCCTCGACGACCCCAACCACCTCGAGTTCCCCGCAAACTACGACCACCGCCGAGCCAGGACACGGTTCAACCATCTGGCCGAGCGACTCGACCGCGACTTCGGCTGCCAATGCGACGTCGACCGGCACGTTCAAGACGCCAGCTTCCACGGCCGCATCGACATCCCCGCCGCAGCCACCACCACCGGCGAGCGCCTCGTCATCGTCATCAGCAACTTCGGCGACCTGGCCGTCCTCGCCGTCGAGAACCCCGGCGTCTGGGACGACGAGGAAGCAGCCCAGGTGCTGCACCCAGACGACACCAGCCGCATCCACAAGGCCCTCGACGACCTCGGCTACACCCTCATCCCCGAAGAACCCCTCTGGAACCGCTACGACGGGGTCTGCGGGCCCGCCATCTCCACATGGTGGGTCCGCTACTTCGACTACCTTTGACCGCGCCGGCAAGATCCCCTCATCATGATCGCCTATCCGGACGTGTCACGGATCAAGTGACAGCGATCCGTAACGCATCAAGTGAAGCCCGACATCGCCTGCAGCCGGCTGTGTCCCGTCACGGGGCATGCTTGACGCTCACGTCCCACCTGATGCCCGACATGATCGGGCCACGCAGCCGCTCTGGCGGTCAGTTCATCGGGATCATGTCAAACGTCAGGTGAGGCCGCGCCGTCAAGCATCATGCGAGACCAGGCATCGCCGGCATCGCCGTGTCCGGTCTCGGGACCTGCGTGACACATCGGTATCAGGACCTGGGTGAAACGCTCGGTGTGAGAACGCCGCGAGTCCTGACTCGTGATGGGCATGTAGGCGGGTATGCAGTAGTTGAGGGAGGGCCACAATGGGCGGATGAGCGAGTACGTCGAGTTCTTCGGGGCGCCCGACGACAAGAAGGCCAAGGCCGTCCACGCCCGAGGTCCGGAGCGACGCGTTAAGACTGTGTCCGGCTCCTTCTTCGATGCCGACGACGCAATCGTTACCTGGGAGAACCTGTTGACGGGCCGCCTCCGCAAGCATGAGGCGACGGTCGACGACCCGCGCATGGTCGCGGAGATGGTCAACGACGGCAGCGCGGTGTTCGCGTTATCGGACGAGTTGGTGGCTCGCCTCGTCCAGGCAGACTTGCCCCGATTGCGGGACGTTGCAGAGGCATGGCGAGCCGAGCTGGCCCGCAACGGGGAGGATATCGATGCAGATGTCGCGCTCGGCATTCTGGTCGGCGTGGCGGGGTTGGCTCGCGAGGCCGTTCAATCGGACGGCGGCGTCTACTGCTGGGTGTCCGGTTGACGGCATGGGGCGACCCAGGGGCAGCCTCGCACCGATTGTGTCTAGCCGGATGTGTCACCCACGTCCCGAGACTGATCTGTCACGCAAGTCCTGAGACCCGACATCGCCGGTAGCCGGCCGGCAACCAACCCGCAGTGGTTTGGTGGCGACATGGCCGTTAACGCCGCTTGACGCTCCGCTTGGCGAGCTGGAAGCCAGGTAGAAGCGACTGGAACTCCTCAGCGTCCATGCCGCCAACGGTCACTACGACGTCGCCGAGAATCGCGCGGACCGCGATAGCCCGCTGCGGGTTCGGCTTCCCGTCGATGCCTTGCTGGACATACGAGGCCTCGACCGAGTCCAGCGGACCGGCCTTGGTCCGGCGGTAGGTTGCCTGGTCGTCCTGCGCGTACTCGGTCACGAAGTCCGAGACCTCGGTCTTCGCGTCGGTGCGCAGGCGCTCGTCGACCGTCCACACTCGAAGGAAACCGACCAGGCCGGCGGGCTTGGCATCGATCTCGCAGCTCAGAGTCACCCGACCGACCTTCAGCTTGGCCTTGGCAGGAATCTGCTTCACCCTCCAGCCAGCCGGGATAGAGAAGGTGATCGGCAGGTCACAACCGCTGTTCGAGTCGCCGATGGTGATGCCGGCCTCGGCGGGGGGGACCTCGTCATACCAGGGTGGGCCTGGGGTGACCGGCGAAGCAGTCGGGCTGGCCGATGTTGTGGGGGCTGCGGCCGGCGCAGGATCGCCCCCGGCGCAGCCGGTGGCGAGCATCAGCGTAAGCGCGGCCGGTACGGCCATCTTCCGGATCATGTCTCTCCCCGTAGACCTCTGCCGTCGAAGCAACGGCCAGCGGATGCTATCCGCCTGATTCAGTGCTACGTCGTCCGCCCTGGCGACAGGGCAACTCACTGGCAGACCGCCGGCTGCCAGCCGGCTTCACCTCGGCGGCTGCGTGGCTGTGTCGCCGGTCTGCTCGCGCCACTGGCTACCGTCGGCCTGGACGAGACGCCGCACCATCTGTCGGGCCTCGTCCTCGGTGGCGAACTCCCACCGGAGCACCTTGCCCGTCTCCGAGTCGCCTGCCCTGGCGACGACGTGCCAGCGGATCTCGCGAGCGAGCCACACGTCAAGCCGGGTCAGCCGTCCCCATGTCCGTTCCACCAGCGTGCGACCAGCTCCTTTGCCACGACCCGATCGTACAAGCGTTCTAAGCTAATGGCCCGGCTTGTTGGGTGAGTGCGGTCCGTTCGATGTCTCCGTACCCTGACCGCATGGCGCAACTCGTCGAGACCGCCCAGCAGATGGCTCGCACCAAGCTTGAGATCGCGTTGCCCCGCCGGTGGAGCCACGTCCAGGCGGTGGCCGCCAAGGCCCGCCGCATCGCCGCAGCCGTGTGCGAGGAAGATCGAGACATTCTGGTTGCTGCCGCCTGGCTGCATGACGTGGGCTACAACCCCGAGCTGGTCGACACCGGCTTCCACTCCCTCGACGGCGGTCGGTGGCTGAGGCGGGAGCACTTCGACGAGCGGATTGCCGCCCTGGTGGCGCACCACTCGTGTGCCTGGCTGGAAGCCGAGGAACGCGGCCTAGACGCGGCCTTGAGCGATGAGTTCTCCCGTGAGGAGTCGGCCGTCGCTGATGCTCTCTGCTTCTCGGACATGACCACGGGACCCGACGGCCAAGACTTCGAGGTGTTGGAGAGGCTGGCGGAGATCCAGTCGCGCTACGGCCCGGATCACCTGGTCACCCGCTTCATCATCCGGGCGGAACCCGAGATGGTCGCAGCCGTGGGCCGAACGCAGTCCCGCCTTCACGGCCGGGTCCCTCAGCCGATGTAGGGTTCTCTGCGGTCCTCGTAGCCGTGTCGGATACGGAGGTGCGTCGACGGGTGGATCGGGAGGCTCGGCAGGGCTTCACGTTCCAGTCCATCGCACCTCGGATGACTCATCGCTCCTCGCCAACGCACCGCCGCGAGACTTCGCCCGGAAGCAGAGCGAGAACTGCTGGCGGACCTCACCATTGGAGTACTCGACGACGTGGCCGGGGTCCGAGTAAACACCGACGAGTCCTACCACCTCGACCTCGATGCCGGTCTCTTCGCGGGTCTCTCTGACCGCCGTCTGCGCGACGGTCTCGCCGATCTCCTGGCCGCCACCTGGCAGGGACCACAGACCGTTGTCCGTGCGTTCGATCAGCAGCACTCGGCCACGGTCATCTTGTACGAACACGGAGACCGCCACAACGATGCTGTTGGAGCGCCTGGACGGCTTGCAGGTCCAGCACGTCAAGGCGTTCATGGACGAGTTCCGCCGCAAGTGCCTCTGCTGCACAGCTGGTCTCGATGCGAGTCGTCGTCCTGACCGGCGCTGCTGCTCGGTCGGTAGGTGCTGCCAGCGCTACCCCAGCAAGCGTCAGATCCAGTACGTGCACGCGGTACTGCGCAACGCGCTCCAACACGCCATGCGCGAGGAACTGGTATCGCGGAACGTCGCCAAGCTCGTCCGGGTCCCCTCGCCCCGCTACAAGGTCGGCAAAGGGCTATCGGTCGACCAGGTGCGCAAGCTCCTCGCCGCTGCCGAGGGGCACCGCTTGTACGCGCTCTACGTCGTGGCAGCAACACTTGGGCTTCGGCGCGGTGAGCTGCTTGGGCTGCGCTGGTCAGATCTCGACCTGGACAACGGCACGGCCGCCATCGGCCAGACCGTCCAGCGGGCCGGCGGCAAGCTCCACCTGCAAGACACAAAGACCGAGGACTCGGAGACCGTCCTCCCCCTGCCCGACTGGACCTGGCTGGTCCTGCTGGACCACCAGGAGCGCCAGCGGCGGGAACGCGAGCGGCTAGCCGAGGTTTGGCAGGATCACGGCCTGCTCTTCCCCTCCGAGGTCGGTACCCCGATCGAGCCGCGCAACCTCAACCGTCACTTCGCGTCTCTCCGGGAGACGGCCGGCTGTCCCGATGTACGGCTGCACGACCTCCGACACACCGTCGTGTCGCTGCTGATGGAGCTGGGCGTCCCGCCACACGTCGTCCAGGCCATCGCCCGGCACGCCGACGTGAAAATCACCCTGAAGATTTACTCGCACGCCAACCTTGACGTCATGCGCCAAGCGCTCGGCAAGCTTGACGGGCGGCTGTCATGAGGTCGGTTGCTGTCACCGCTGCTGTCATCGCCCAAGAATCTGGTCTTCGGGCCGGCGTTGGTGCTGGTGGTATGTGGTGGGCGCGGCAGGTTTCGAACCTGCGACCCCTCGCTTGTAAGGCGAGTGCTCTCCCACTGAGCTACGCGCCCGGAACGCCCCGTACGGCGGGCCGGAGGTTGGCAAGCTTACCTGCCGGCCTCCGACCCGGTCGAACGGCGTACCTGGGGTGGGATCAGGCGGCGACGGCCTCGGCCAGCGCCTTGCGCCAACCCTGCTGGTCCCGGGCCTCGCCGGGCATGTTCATCTCGGCGAACCGGACCACGCCGGCCTTGTCGATCACGAAGGTGCCACGGTTGGCGATGCCGGCGACGTCGTTGAAGACGCCGTACGCCTGGGCCACCGCGCCGTGCGGCCAGAAGTCGGCCAGCAGCGGGAACTGGTAGCCCTCCCGGTCGGCCCAGATCTTGTGGGCGTACACCGAGTCGACGCTGACGGTCAGCACCTGGACGTCGTCGTTGACGTACTCGTTGAGGTTGTCCCGCACCTCGCAGAGCTCACCCTGGCAGATGCCGGTGAAGGCGAGCGGGTAGAACACCAGCAGCACCGTCCGCTTGCCGCGGAAGTCGGAGAGTCGGACCTCCTGGTTGTTCTGGTCCTTGAGCACGAAGTCCGGCGCCTCGGCGCCAACCTCGATGGGCATGCGAGCTCCTCGGGTCGAGTCTGGAGATGATCAGCCTGCCACACCGGCGACGAGCGCCGCCGGGTGGCGTGCGGCCTACTTCCTGGTCTTCGAACCGCGCCGGAGCACCAGGCGGGCGCCGCTCCAGTCGCGGCCCGCGTTGATCGTGGAGGTCTGCTGGAGGCCCGCGGTCTGCGCGCTCTCCGCGACCTCGCTCGGCTCGACGTGGCCGTCCCGGCCGGCCTTGGGCGTCAGGAGCCAGACCACCCCGTTGTCGGCCAGCGGCCCGAGGGCGTCGACGAGGAGCTCGAAGAGGTCACCGTCGCCGTCGCGGTACCAGACCAGGACCGCGTCGACCACTTCGTCGGTATCCTCGTCCACCAGATCTCCACAGCGGTCGGCGAGGGCGTCCCGGAGATCCTGGTCGACGTCGTCGTCGTACCCCATCTCCATGACGACCATCTCCGGCTCGACTCCGAACCGGTCCGCCAGGCTGCGTACCCCGTCGGCGGCCTGACCAGCGGTCGCGCTCACTGTCGCGTGCCTCCTCATCTCATCCCTGCTCGCGGCGTCGTCCGACGCCGTCGGGCCAAGTCCACACAGTTGTGGTTCCCCGCGCAAGTGGCGCACCGGGTGGAACGGAATTTACCGTGCCAGCAGCGTACGGGCACCCTGGGTAATGGCTTCCTCGGAGACCAGAACCTGACCTGCTGCCGGACCTAATGGTACAAACGAGTCAAGTCCGGCCACTCGGCGCGCCGCGCCAACATATCCGCCGTCCACCAGAGCGGCGATCACCCCCTCGCCCACCCCGCCCGACCGGCGGGTCTCGTCGACGACCAGCACCCGCCCGGTGGCCGAGGCCTCCCGGAGGATGTCCGCCACCGGCAGCGGGGCGAGCCAGCGCAGATCCACCACCCGGCTGCCTATCCCCTCCTCGGCGAGGGCGGCGGCGGCCCGCAGCGACATCCGCACGCCGTTGCCGAAGGTGATGATCGTGATGTCCTCGGCCGAGCCGACGCCGTAGACCCGAGCCCGGCCGATCGGCACGTGGCGGGCGGCCCAGGCGCCCGGCTCGGCGTACCCCCCGAGCCACTCGCCGTCGCCGTCGGCGTAGAGGTCGCGGGTGTGGTAGAGCGCGATCGGTTCCAGGAAGACGCAGACGCTGCCGTCCACCGCCGCGGCGGCCAGGCAGGTCCGGAGCATCGGTGCGGCGTCGTCGGGCCGCGCCGGCACCGCGATCACCAGCCCCGGCACGTCCCGGAGTACGGCCACCGAGTTGTCGTTGTGGAAGTGCCCGCCGAACCCCTCCTGGTACGCCAGCCCGGCCACCCGGACCACCATCGGGTTGCGGAACGCCCCGCGGGAGAAGAACCGCATGGAGGCGGCCTCGCCCCGGAGTTGGTCCTCGGCGTTGTGCAGGTACGCCAGGTACTGGATCTCCGGCACCGGCAGCATCCCGGCCGTGCCGGCGCCGAGCCCGAGCCCGAGGATCGAGGTCTCGTCGAGCAGGGTGTCGAAGACCCGGGCGGGCCCGAACTTGTCCCGCAGCCCCTTGGTCACCCCGTACACCCCGCCCTTGACGGCGACGTCCTCGCCGAAGACGGCAATCCCCGGCTGGTCCAGCATCCCGTCGGCGAGGGCCGCGTTGATGCTCTGCGCCAGGGTCAGCGGCCCGGCCAGCTCCGGCGGCTTGCCGCCGAACACCTCGGCCCGGGCGCCCGCGTTCGGCCCGGCCGCGCGGGCGGCCGCGTCGGCCACGACCCGGGAGATCCGGACCGGCCGACGCGGGGCCAGCTCCGCCACCACCTCGGCCGGGGACGCCAGTTTCGGTTCGTCGAGCACCTCGTCGGCGATCCGGCGGACCTGCCAGCCGCGCTCGTCGTACCTGGCCAGCAGCTCCTCGGCGGTGGCGTAGCCCGCCGCAACCAGCAGCCGCGCCGTGGCCAGCAGCGGGTCACGTCCGAGGTCCGCGGTGATCTCGGCCGGACTCCGGTACGCGGTCTCCGCGTCGGCCCCGGCGTGTCCCATCAGCCGTACGGTGGTCAGGTGCAGCACCGCCGGCCTCCGGTGCCGGCGCACCCAGGCCGCCGCCTCGTCCGCCACCCGGTACGCCTCGACCGGGTCGGTGCCGTCGGCGGCGAAGTACCGGATCCCGGGCTTGGCCCGCAGCGTCGCCTCGACCCAGCCCTTCGGCGAGCGGACGCTGATGCCGAGTCCGTTGTCCTCGCAGACGAACAGGATCGGGATGCGCAGGCCGGTGTGGTCGTACCAGCCGGCGGTGTTGAACGCGGCCGTGGCGGTGGCGTGGTTGACCGAGGCGTCCCCGAACGAGCAGACCACGATCGCGTCCGGCGGCCAGGGCGAGCCGATGACGTCGTTCCCGCCGGGCTCCGGCCCCGTCGCACCGGCCCGCCGGCCGCCGCCGACCCGGCGCAGCCGTTCCAGGGCGAGCCCCATGCCGACCGCCCGGGGCAGGTGGGACGCGATGGTGGAGGTGGTCGGGATGACGGCGAGGTCGGCCCGACCGAACACCTTGTGCCGGCCGCCGGCGATCGGCTCCCGCGCCGAGGCGACCATCCCGCGCAGCACGTCCCGCGCCGCCTGTGCGTACGCGTCGTCGGGATCCAGGGTGGGCCGGAGCGGCGGGCCGGCCGGCGCCACGCCCACCACGCTCCCGGCTCGGGCCTCGGCCGCCGCCGGGAGGGTGGCCGTTCCGACGTCACCGGAGTCGCCGCCCGATCGCGTCGCGGGCTCGGCGTCGTCGGGATCGCCGTCGCCGGTGACTGGCCCCCCGTCGCCGGGCGCCGCCTGGAAACCGCCCGCCGCCTGGGCGGCCCGCAGGCAGTAGAAGGCGCCGGAGCGGTAGTGCAGCAGGGCGGGGTCGGTGGGCCGTAGGGCGGCGGCCACGGCCGCGTTGCCCTCGTGGCCCGCCGAGCCGATCGTGTAGTAGCCCTCCCCGAAGCTGCGCAGCCACCGGCCGGCGAGATCCAGCAGCCGGCTGGTCGCCTGGGCGTCGAAGAGCGCCAACGCCTGTGCTCCGGTCAACGGCCCGCCGTCGGGCAGCCGCTCGCCCAGGTCACGCCGCTGGGCGGAGGCGTCGAGCGCGCCCAGCGCCTCCCGGAACCGGTCGTCGAGATCGTGCGGGGTGGTCACGTCGGACAGCATTACCGACGGAGGGCCAGGTCGCCCACTCGGACACGTTCCGCCCGGCCGTGCTCAGCCCTCGCCGCACTGCTCCGGGCAGCCGGCGTCGGAGACCTTCCAGACCAGCTCGCGCAGGGTGGCCAACTCCTCGGTGGTGAGCCCGCCGAGGAGTTGGGAGTCTGACATCACCTGACACACCCGGTCCCGTACGCGCCGGCCGGCCTCGGTCACGACGAGGGTCTTCTGCCGCCGGTCGGCCGGGTCGACCCGCCGCTCCACCAGCCCCGCCTGCTCCAGCTTGTCGACCAGGGCGGTGACGTTGGACCGGTCGCAGCGCAGCTGCTCGGCCAGGTCCCGACCGGGCAGCGGACGGTCGGGGTCGAGCTCGTGCAGGGCGCGGGCGGCGGCCGGGGTGAGACCCAGCTCGGCGATCTCCGTGTCCTGGTGGTGCCGCATCGCGGAGGCGATGTGCAGGATCCGGCGCACGGTGTCCCCGGCCAGGCCGGAGCGGTCGCCCGCGTCGGGGCCGGCGAGGGGAACGGTGGGCTGCGCCATGGCTCGACATCGTAACTGTCATCCGGCCCGGCGGGTCGGCGCGACGACCTCCTGGCCAGCTGGCCGGACCCGGGTCGGGCGGGTAGCGCGGTGGGCCGCGTGGGCGCCGGACAGCAGCAGCGCGGCGGTGAGCGCGGCCGGCGCCAGTGGGGTGTCGGGCAACGCGAGGTGCAGGCCACCGATCAGGGTCACGCCGAGCACGGCGGCGAGCAGGGTGCCGGTGGAGACCAGCGCGGAGAGTGCCGCGGCCGAGGCGACCGGCACGATCCCGGTGAGTCGGCTGACCAGCGGGCTGAAAGACGCCGCGTGCGCCGCGCCGCCGGCGAACAGCAGGGCGCTGC
Source organism: Micromonospora sp. SL4-19 (assembly GCF_047921475.1). Classification (NCBI taxonomy): domain Bacteria; kingdom Bacillati; phylum Actinomycetota; class Actinomycetes; order Micromonosporales; family Micromonosporaceae; genus Micromonospora; species Micromonospora sp. SL4-19. The sequence continues at coordinate 148,222 of NZ_JBLROB010000008.1, read as the reverse complement.
CCGGCAGCCACGGCCAGCCGCCGTGGGACAGCCAGGCGACCGCCGCGACCGCGGCCGCGAGCACCAGCGGGCCGGCGACCGGCAGGACGGCGCCGGCCCGGTCGGGCAGTCTCGGCACGGCCAGTCCGCAGAGGGCGAAGCCCGAGGCGTACGGCAGGAAGGCCAGTCCCGCCGCCAGCGCGGTGAAGCCGAGCCCGTCCTGCAGGCGCAGGGTGAGCACGAAGAGAAAGCCGGCGTAACAGCCCATCACCACGCAGCAGGCGAGCAGGCCGGCCGGCACGCCCGAGTGCCGCAGCACCGTCACGTCCAGCAGCGGGTCGGCGTCGCGGCGGGCGCGGCGTGCCTCGTACCGCAGGAAGAGCCGGAGGCCGATGGCGCCCGCGACGACCGCGGCGGCCAGGGTCCAGCGGGGCCAGCCCAGATCGCGGCCGAGCACCAGCGGCAGCACCAGGGTGAGCATCGCGGCGGCGAGCAGCAGGACGCCCGGCCCGTCCAGCGCCTCCCGTCGGGGCGGAACGACGGGCGGCCCGGCGAGCACCTGGCGACCGACCAGCCACAGCACCCCGCCGACCGGCACGTTCACCAGAAAGGCGGCCCGCCAGCTGAACCCGCCGAGGTCAGCGGTGACCAGCAGCCCACCGGCGACCTGGCCGGCGGCCACGCCGAGGGCCAGCACCATCGCGTACGCCCCGATCGCCCGCGCCCGGGCCGCGCCGGCGAAGGACGCCTGGATCAGCGACAGCACCTGCGGCACCATCACCGCGGCGGCCGCCCCCTGCACCGCCCGGGCGAGCACCAGGGCGACCGGCCCCGGGGCCAGCCCGCAGGCCAGCGACGCGAGCGTGAATCCGGACAGGCCGAGCAGGAAGACGCGCCCGTACCCGTGCCGCGCGCCGAGTCGGGCACCGGTGACCACCAGCACCGCGAACGTCAGGGTGTAGCCGGCGAGCACGAGCTGCTGCACGGCCGGTGGTCCGGCCAGGTCGGCCCGGATCGTGGGCGCGGCGACCGCCGCGATCGAGGTGTCCATGGAGGCCATCGCCTGGCCGGCCAACAGGACGGCCAGCAGGGCGGCGCTCCGGCCGGTCCGCTCGGTCATGGCCGCCACCCTGCCGGTTCCGCGGCCTCAGGTCTTGTCGATCCTTGCAGCGCCGGGCCACCCTGACGGCATGCGAACCGTGACGCCGCTGCTCCGGCACCCGGATTTCCGGGTCGTCACGGTGCGGTGCCGCGACGACCACACCGGCTGGTCCGCCCCGGAGTCGAACGAGGCGTACGGGCTGGTGCTGACCCGGCGGGGCGGCTTCCGCCGGGCCGGCCGGGGCGGCGCGGAGTTCGTCGACCCGACGACGGCCTACCTGACCGTGCCGGGCGAGGAGGAACGCTTCGCCCACCCGGCCGGCGGCGACGACTGCACCTCGGTGCGCCTTTCCGAGCGGCTCTGGCAGGAGCTGTTCGCGGACCGGCCCGTGCCGGCGGTGGCGCACGTCGATGCCAGGGTGGACCTGGCGCACCGGCTGCTGCTGCGGACCGCGACGGACCCGGACCATGCGGCGGCGGAGCGGCTGGTCCGGCTGGTCGGGGCGGCCACCGGACCGGCGGTCGGCGGGAGCGGGCGGAACCACCGCCTGGTCGAACGGGCGCGTGCCGCGCTGCACGACGGCCATCCCGACGCCGCCGGGCTGCTCCCGCTGGCCCGGGCGCTCGGCGTGTCGCCGTACCGGTTGAGCCGGGAGTTCCAGGCGCTGGTCGGGGTGCCGCTGACCCGCTACCGGAACCGGCTGCGGGTCGGGCGGGTGCTGGACCGGCTGGAGGAGTGCGTGGAGAGCCTGTCGAGCCTCGCCGCCGAGCTCGGCTTCGCCGACCAGGCCCACCTGACCCGGACGGTACGCGCCCACCTCGGCCAGACCCCCGGCCAGCTCCGCCGGCTGCTGCGCTGAGCCGGGGCGGGCGGGAGGGTCAGGCCGGCAGGAACGAGAAGCGGACCTCGCGGGTGGGGTTGTCACCGTTGGTGTCGACCAGGCAGAGGGACTGCCAGGTGCCGAGCGCCAGCCGCCCGTCGAGCACCGGCAGGGTCGCGTACGGGGGGACGAACGCGGGCAGCACGTGGTCCCGGCCGTGCCCGGGCGAGCCGTGCCGGTGCCGCCAGCGGTCGTCGGCGGGGAGCAGGTCGTCGAGCGCGCGCAGCAGATCGGTGTCGGAGCCGGAGCCGGTCTCGATGATCGCCAGGCCGGCGGTGGCGTGCGGCACGAAGACGTGCAGCAGGCCGTCGCCCTGCCCGGAGACGAACCGTTCGGCCTCGGCGGTGATGTCTCGGACGGCCGGCCGGGACCCGGTCTGGACGGTGATCACGTCGGTGCGCACACCCGCATTCTGGCCCGCCCGACGCCCCACTGTTGGCGCCTAGGGCCCGAAACGCAATGTTACTGGCTGGTACATGTGTTCAGCGTCGCGTCTGGGGGAGGGAGGCGTGACGGAAGCCGTCATCAGGGGGCAGGATGGCGCTAGAGACCTATCCCACACAGAACCGAGGGAACGCCTGTGGCTACGGAACGCAAGCGCCCGGTGATCACCGCTGGTCTGCCGAGCCAGCTTCCGGACATCGACCCTGAAGAGACCAGCGAATGGGTCGAGTCGCTCGATGGTGTCATCGACGAGCGCGGAACCAAGCGCGCCCGGTACGTCATGCTGAGCCTGCTGGAGCGGGCCCGCGAGCGCCAGGTCGGGGTGCCGTCCCTGACCACCACCGACTACATCAACAGCATCCCGCCGGAGCGCGAGCCGTGGTTCCCGGGTGACGAGCACATCGAGCGGCGGATCCGGGCGTACATCCGGTGGAACGCGGCCATGCTGGTGCACCGGGCGCAGCGCCCCGAGATCGGCGTGGGCGGCCACATCTCCACCTTCGCCAGCTCGGCGTCGCTCTACGAGGTGGGTTTCAACCACTTCTTCCGGGGCAAGGACCACCCGGGCGGTGGCGACCACATCTTCTACCAGGGCCACGCCTCCCCCGGCATGTACGCGCGCGCCTTCCTCGAGGGGCGGCTCAGCGCCGACCAGCTCGACGGTTTCCGGCAGGAGCTGTCGCACCCGAGCGGCGGCCTGCCGTCGTACCCGCACCCGCGGCTGATGCCGGACTTCTGGGAGTTCCCCACCGTCTCGATGGGTCTCGGGCCGATCAACGCGGTCTACCAGGCCCGGTTCAACCGCTACCTGCACCACCGAGGCATCAAGGACACCTCCCAGCAGCATGTCTGGGCGTTCCTCGGCGACGGTGAGATGGACGAGGTCGAGTCGCTCGGCGCGATCGGCGTGGCCGCCCGCGAGGAGCTGGACAACCTCACCTTCGTCATCAACTGCAACCTGCAGCGGCTGGACGGCCCGGTCCGGGGCAACGGCAAGGTCATGCAGGAGCTGGAGGCGTTCTTCCGGGGCGCCGGCTGGAACGTGATCAAGGTGGTCTGGGGCCGGGAGTGGGATCCGCTGCTCACGGCGGACACCGACGGAGCCCTGGTCAACCTGATGAACACCACGCCCGACGGCGACTACCAGACCTACAAGGCGGAGTCCGGGGCGTACGTCCGGGAGCACTTCTTCGGCCGCGACCCGCGGACCCGCAAGATGGTCGAGCACCTGAGCGACGACGAGATCTGGAACCTCAAGCGGGGTGGCCACGACTACCACAAGCTCTACGCGGCCTACAAGGCGGCGATGGAGCACACCGGGCAGCCGACGGTGATCCTGGCCAAGACCATCAAGGGCTGGACGCTGGGCTCGCACTTCGAGGCCCGCAACGCCACCCACCAGATGAAGAAGCTGACGCTGGAGGACCTGAAGCTCTTCCGCGACCGGCTCTACCTCGACATCCCGGACAAGCAGCTGGAGGAGAACCCCTACCTCCCGCCGTACTTCCACCCGGGGGAGAAGTCCGCGGAGATCGAATACCTGCACGAGCGGCGGAAGCAGCTCGGCGGCTACCTGCCGACCCGGCGGACCGCCAGCAAGGCGCTGCAGATCCCGGGCACCGAGCGCTTCTCCGACGTCAAGCGCGGCTCGGGCAAGCAGAAGGTGGCCACCACCATGGCCTTCGTCCGCCTGCTCAAGGACGTGATGAAGGACAAGGAGTTCGGCAAGCGCTGGGTGCCGATCATCCCGGACGAGGCCCGTACGTTCGGTATGGACTCGCTCTTCCCGACGGCGAAGATCTACTCGCCGCACGGCCAGCGGTACACCTCCGTGGACCGGGAGCTGTTCCTGTCCTACAAGGAGGCCACCGGCGGCCAGATCCTGCACGAGGGGATCAACGAGGCGGGCTCGGTCGCCTCGTTCACCGCGGCGGGCACCTCGTACGCCACGCACGGCGAGCCGATGATCCCGATGTACATGTTCTACTCGATGTTCGGGTTCCAGCGGACCGCCGACGGGCTGTGGGCCGCGGCCGACCAGATGGCGCGGGGCTTCCTGCTCGGCGCGACCGCCGGCCGGACCACGCTCAACGGTGAGGGCCTCCAGCACGAGGACGGCCATTCGCTGCTGATCGCCGCCACCAACCCGGCGGTGGTGGCGTACGACCCGGCGTTCGCGTACGAGATCGCGCACATCGTGGAGAACGGCCTGCACCGCATGTACGGCGAGGCGCAGGAGAACATCTTCTACTACCTCACCGTCTACAACGAGCCGATCTTCCAGCCGGCCGAGCCGCAGGGCGTGGACGTCGAGGGCATCCTCAAGGGCATCTACCGCTACTCCCCCGCGCCCACGTTGGACGGGGCCGCGCCGAAGGCGAACCTGCTGGCCTCCGGCACGGGCATGCAGTGGGCGCTCAAGGCGCAGCAACTGCTCGCCGACGAATGGGGGGTGGCCGCCGACGTCTGGTCGGTGACCTCCTGGACCGAGCTGCGCCGGGATGCGGTGGAGTGCGAGGAGCACAACCTGCTCAACCCGGGCTCCGAGCCGCGGGTGCCGTACATCCAGCGGAAGCTGGCCGACGCGGACGGACCGAAGGTCGCGGTCAGCGACTGGATGCGCGCGGTACCGGACCTGATCGCCCGCTGGGTGCCCGGCGACTACACCTCGCTCGGCACCGACGGCTTCGGCATGTCGGACACTCGGCACGCGCTGCGCCGGCACTTCCATGTGGACGCCGAGGCGGTGACGGTCGCGGCGCTGCGCCAGCTCGCCCTCCGCGGCGCGGTCCCGGCCCACGTGCCGGCCGAGGCCGCCAAGAAGTACGCGCTGGACGACGTCAACGCCGCCCCGGTCGGCGAGACCGGCGGCGACAGCTGATCCATCCGGTACGACAGGGGCCCGGCGCGGAAGCGCCGGGCCCCTTCGTCGTCTCTGGTCTTCTCGACCACCGAATCGACGATGGTCCGGCGTTCCTGGCGGGAACGCCGGACCATCACCATCGCGGGCGACGCCGAGACCGGCTCCGGTCAGCCGACAGCGGCCAGATCGGTCAGCCGGGCCAGCGAGTCCTCCAGGTCGGCGCCGACCCGACGCAGGCCGAGCCGGAGCAGGGCGGCCTTGACCGGCCCGGCGGGCCACCGTACGACGATGAGCCGCACGATCGTCCCGCCTTCCTCCTCGTCCGGGGTCAGCTGTACGTAGATCTCGGTGCGCGCCTCGGCCCGGGCACCGGCGCCCTTGGCCCGTTCGCGCCACCCGATCAGGGTCGGCTCCTGGTAGGCGATCACCTCGGCCTCGTGCGCCGCACCGCGCCCGGCCTGGACCAGTTGTCGCCGGCCGTAGCCCTCCCCCGAGAGGACCTCGGCCGCGCGAACCCCCGCCAGCCAGGCCGGCAACTGCTCGGCTCGCTGCACGACGTCCCAGACCGCTTCCACCGGCGCCATCACGTGCGCACTGCGTTCCACGAGGATCATCTTGTCTTTCCCCCACTTAAACCACATCCGCGATATTCAGCACTCTATGTGTAAATCGGACTTACCCGGACGGGTTCGGGGAAAGACACGCCGAACCCTTGCGCCGCCTGCCTTTCCGGACCTGTGGACCGGCGGCGCTCCGCGCCCTAGAGTCGCGAGCACGCTTCTCGTTCCTGGGAGGGCGAATGACGACCGCGCCGATGCCCGAGTTCCCCGCCGGCTTCCGCTGGGGGGTGTCCACCTCCGCGTACCAGATCGAGGGAGCCGTCACCACTGACGGTCGGGGGCCGTCCATCTGGGACAGCTTCGCCCACACCCCGGGGCGGATCGCCGACGGCAGCACCGGCGACGAGGCGTGCGACCACTACCACCGGTATCCCGAGGACGTCGCGCTGCTGGCCGGGCTGGGGGTGTCCGGTTACCGGTTCTCGATCGCCTGGCCACGGGTGCAGCCCACCGGCACGGGTGGGGCCGATCCGGCCGGGCTGGGCTTCTACGACCGGCTGGTCGACGCGCTGCTCGACCGGGGCGTCGACCCGGTCGCCACCCTCTTCCACTGGGACCTGCCGCAGGCCCTGGAGGACACCGGCGGCTGGTTGAACCGGGACACCGCCGCCCGCTTCGCCGAGTACGCCGATCTGGTCGCCACCCGCCTCGGCGACCGGGTGAAGCTCTGGATCACCCTCAACGAGCCGTTCATCCACATGAGTCTCGGGCACGGCATGGGGGTGCACGCCCCCGGCCGGACGCTGCTCTTCGACGCGTTCCCGGTCGCCCACCACCAGCTTCTCGCGCACGGCCTCGCGATCGCCGCGCTGCGCGCCCGCAGCACCGGCCCGGTGGCCATCGCGAACAACTACTCCCCGGTGCGGCTGGCCGGGGACACCGACGCCGACCGGGCCGCCGGGGCGGCGTACGACGCGCTGCACAACCGGCTCTTCACCGACCCGCTGCTCGGCCTCGGCTACCCGCAGGGGCTGGGCTTCGACGCGGCCGTGGTCCGTGACGGGGACCTCGACGTGATCGCCGCCCCACTCAACGTGCTCGGGGTCAACTACTACAACCCGACCGGCATCCGGGCCGCCGAGGAGGGCTCACCGCTGCCGTTCGAGATCGTGCCGCTGACCGGCTACCCCCGGACCGCCTTCGACTGGCCGGTCGCGCCGGACGGGCTGCGCGAGCTGCTCGTCCAACTACGCGACCGGTACGGGGACACGCTGCCACCGATCCAGGTCACCGAGAGCGGCTGTGCGTACGACGACGTACCGGACGAGCAGGGCCGGGTGCACGACCCGGAGCGGATCGCGTACCTGGACGGGCACGTCCGGGCGGTCCACGAGGCGATCGACGCGGGGGTCGCGGTGACCGGGTACTTCGTCTGGTCGCTGCTGGACAACTGGGAGTGGGCCGAGGGCTTCACCAAGCGGTTCGGCCTGGTGCACGTCGACTACGCCACGCAGCGGCGCACCCCCAAGTCGTCGTACGCCTGGTTCCGCGACCAGGTCGTGCGGCCGGCGGGCGCGAGGAGTGAGCTCGCCGGCCCCGCCGCCGCGAGCGACAAGCCGACGCCGTGACCACCGTCGACCCGACGCCGGCCCCGCTGCCGGCGGCGCTCGCCGAACCGACCGTGCCGGTCCGGCGGAGCTGGATCGCACTGATCTTCGCGGCCAACCTCGGCCTCTGGATGGCCTTCTTCACCCCGATCCAGGTGCTGCTGCCGCAGCAGGTGGAGCGGATCGCGCCTGGCGACAAGGAGGCGATGCTCGCCGTCGTCACCGGCCTCGGCGCGCTCGCCGCGGTGCTGGCCAACCCGCTCGCCGGGGCGCTGTCCGACCGGACCGTGCTCCGGCTGGCCAACCGGCACTTCGGCCGGCGGCACGTCTGGACCGCCTCGGGCGCGGTGCTCGGCGCCTTCGCCCTGGTGCTGCTGGCCCGGCAGGACAGCATCGCCGGGGTGGCGGTCGGCTGGGTCGCCGCCCAGGTCTGCTTCAACGCGATGCTGGCCAGCCTCACCGCGGCCGTCCCGGACCGGGTGCCGGTCGCCCAGCGCGGCGGCGTCTCCGGCTGGGTGGGCATCCCGCAGGCGCTCGGCCTGGTGGTCGGGGCGGTGCTGGTCACCGCCGTGGTCACCGGCAACGCCGCCGGATACGCGGCGATCGCCCTCGCGGTGCTGCTGCTCTCGCTGCCGTTCGCGCTGCTCACCGAGGACGACCCGCTGCCTCGCGAGCACCGGCCGGCGCTACGGCTGCGCGGGCTGCTCGCCTCGATGTGGATCAGCCCGCGCCGGCACCCCGACTTCGCCTGGGCCTGGTTCACCCGGTTCCTGGTCCAGACCGGCAACGCGCTGGGCACGCTCTACCTGCTGTACTTCCTCACCGACGGGGTGCGCGTGCCCGATCCGCAGGGCTCGCTGCTGGTGCTGATCCTGCTCTACACGCTGGGCATGATGCTCACCGCCGTGGTGGCCGGGCGCCTGTCGGACCGGTCCGGCCGGCGCAAGATCTTCGTGATCGTCTCCGGGTTGATCATGGCGGTGGCGGCGCTGCTGCTGGCCGTGGCGCCGATCTGGCCGATGGCGGTCGCCGCCGCGCTGCTGCTCGGTGCCGGGTACGGGGTCTACCTGGCGGTGGACGCGGCGCTGATCACCCAGGTGCTGCCCACCGCCACCGGCCGGGCCAAGGACCTCGGGGTGATCAACATCGCGAACTCCGCCCCGCAGGTGCTCGGCCCGGCGCTCTCCGCCCCGATCGTGATCCACCTGGGCGGCTACCCCAGCCTGTACGCGGTCACCGCGGCGGTCACCCTGCTCGGCAGCGCCCTGGTTCTCCGGATTCGATCGGTGCCCTGAGCTGCCCGCCGGGGGTCGGTAGGCGCACCCCTCGCGGAATCCGCTGGCCGCCGGCCGTAGGCTGGGGGACGTGACGGTACGTGTACGCTTCGCCCCTTCCCCGACCGGTATGTTCCACGTCGGTGGCGCCCGCTCCGCGCTGCAGAACTGGATCTACGCCAAGCAGCAGGGCGGGGTGTTCGTGCTCCGCATCGAGGACACCGACGCGGCCCGCAACAAGCCCGAGTGGACCGAGGGCATCCTGTCGGCGCTGGACTGGATCGGGATCGCGCGGGGCAGCTACGAGGGCCCGCACTTCCAGTCGTCGTACGCCGGCGAGCACCGCGCCGCCGCGCAGCGGCTCTACGAGGGCGGCCGGGCGTACTACTGCGACTGCACCCGGGAGGACGTGCAGGCGCGTACCGGCTCGCAGTACGCCGGCTACGACGGCTTCTGCCGGGACCGGGGGCTGCCGCCGGCTGAGGGGCGGGCGCTGCGCTTCCGTACGCCGGACGAGGGCGAGACCGTGGTGGTCGACCTGATCCGTGGCGAGCCGACCTTCGAGAACAAGCTGATCGAGGACTTCGTCATCGCCCGGGGCGACGGCTCTCCGGTCTTCCTGCTCGCCAACGTGGTCGACGACATGACCATGGGGATCACCCACGTGATCCGGGCCGAGGAGCACCTGCCCAACACCCCGAAGCAGCAGCTGCTCTGGGACGCGCTCGGGGTCAAGCCGCCGGTCTGGGCGCACGTGCCCGTGGTGGTGAACGAGAAGCGGCAGAAGCTGTCCAAGCGGCGGGACAAGGTCGCCCTGGAGGCGTACCGGGACGAGGGCTACCTCGCCGCCGCGATGCGCAACTACCTGATGCTGCTCGGCTGGGCCCCCTCCGGCGACCGCGAGATCGTGCCCTGGTCGGTGATCGAGGACGAGTTCCGGCTGGAGGAGGTGAACCCCTCCCCCGCGTTCTTCGACGAGAAGAAGCTGCGCGCGTTCAACGGCGAGTACATCCGGGCGCTCCCGATCGAGGAGTTCATCGCCGCGTGCCAGCCGTGGCTGGCCGGCACCGGCACCATCGCCCCGCCCCCGTGGCAGCCGGAGGAGTTCGACGCCGCCGCGTTCGCCGCGGTGGCGCCGCTGGCGCAGACCCGGATCGCGGTACTCAGCGAGATCGTGTCGAACGTCGACTTCCTCTTCCTGGCCGACCCGCTGATCGACGAGGCGGCCTGGGCGAAGGCGATGAAGGAGGGCGCGGCCGAGCTGCTGGACGCGGCGATCGCGGCGTTCGACGGGCTGGAGTCCTGGGACGCCGAGTCGCTGAAGTCCACGCTGGAGGCGGTCGGCGCGGAGCGCGGCCTCAAGCTGGGCAAGGCGCAGGCGCCGGTCCGGGTCGCGGTCACCGGCCGCACGGTCGGCCTGCCGCTCTTCGAGTCCATCGAGGTGCTCGGCCGCGAGCGCACCCTGACCCGGCTGCGTGCCGCCCGGGTGCGCCTGGTCTGACGCCGGATCGCGAAAGGGCTCGCCGGTCGCCCGGCGGGCCCTTTCCCGTCCGGTGGCCGCCACCACGCTCCGGCGGCTTCGGGGCCGACCCAGCGGACCCGCCCGGTGGCCGCGGCGCCACCGGGCACGGGGGTGCCGGGGCGACTCAGCGGCGGGCGGAGCGGCGGCGGAGCAGCAGCCCGCCGCCCAGCGCGCCGAGCACCACCACGGCCCCGACCGCCCACCACAGGCCCGTGCCTCCGCCGTCGTCCGAGCGCGATGCGGCGGGCGACTGGCTCGCCGGGGACGTCGGCGGCTCCGCGGGAGTGGTCGGGGGGTCCACCGGGGTGGTCGACGCGGCGCTGCTCGGCGACATGCTGGCCGAGGGCGTGGCGGCGGCCGCACCGGTGGTCAGGGTGAAGCTGATCTTTCCGCTGACCGCGTGGCCGTCGGTCGAGCCGACCCGGTACGTGACGGTGTACACACCGGCCGGACCCGGGGTGAACGGCACGCTCACCCGCTTGCCGGAGAAGGTCGGCGCGCCGTCCGAGGCGGCCGTGTCGTCCGGCCCGGCCACGGTGATCTGAGTCGAGGCGGGGGCCGGCGTGGCGAGGAAGCGGAGCTCGATCCGCTTCGGGGCGGTCGCCACCCGCGCCCCGTCCTTCGGGTCGCTGCTGGTCAGCGAGTTGTGCGCGGCGGCTGGGCTGGCCGGCAGCACCGAAACACCCAACGCCACGCCGAGAACCACTAGCCAGGTACGCGCCACGCGGGCGACCTTGCCCCCCATGAACCCCTCCGTCCGGGTACGATCCGGCCGCTGATCATCGGCCGCTCATTAGTCGGTCTCAGATCGCACATAGTTCCAATAACTGTTCCATCAGCTGCAACCAAGCGCCGTTCCACGGAGTCTTTGAGGTGGGCACCGGTCTTTCGCCGGGCCCGCCGGCCGATCAAGCGTGACCTGCAGCGAAAGCCACCCATCGAACGGGGCGAGGAGGCGGCGATGGTCCTGAAGGTGAAGCGGCTCCTTGCCGCCGTGGCCGGGTTGGTGATCGCCACCGCCTGCTCACTGGCCCTCACGGGCACCACTGCGGCCCACGCGGCGCCGCCCAAGCCCGAATTGACCGGAGTGGACATCACCGGCGACGGGCTCGACCAGCCCCTGCAGCTGCGCTCCGACACCCACGCCACCGTGGTGAACGCCGTCCTCGACCAGGTGAGCTGGCTGGGGCGTACCGGCCAGCAGCGCGGCCCGCAGGCAAAGGACCTCGGTCCCAAGTACACGGTCGTGACCATCACCGCGGGTGCGGCGAAGAAGACCTACGACCTCTACCCGCTCGCCAAGGGCGGGCCCCGGATCTACCGGCCGGCCAAGCAGCCCGACCAGAGCAAGCCCCGGGCCGGCTGGTTCTTCGGCCGGCTGAACATGTCCGAGACGCTGCGCGCGGCCGGGGTGCCGTTGGAGCCGCAGTTCGACACGATCAGCGGCGGGATCGGCGGTGGCGAGCGGGTCATCCCGGAGGACGCGCTGAACCCGGCGCGGGACATCGACGAGGCGCTCGGCGAACTTCAGCGGCTGCTGCTGCTCAACGCAGGGGTGATGGTGGTCATCACCAGCGGGCTCGCCGGCATCGCGCTGCTGATCCGCCGCCGTACCCGCTGAGTCCGGCCGCAGAGCCGTAGGCGTCGATCGCGATCGCCTTCACCCTGCTCAAGCTGGTCGCCGCCAGCTGATGGCGGGATCAGCACCAGCGGCGTGGCGGCCGCTCCCGGCGCACCGTGCGGCTCCGGGGCCGGACCGCGCCATGCTGGTGCGCGCCCGCCCAGCCGGGCAGGTCGCTGCAGCAGCCCTGGCTGGGCACCGGCTCGGGCACGGCCGGCTCGACAGCCCGCTGCCGCGGCGCGGGCGGGTCCTCGTCCCCGCGTTCGGGCCCCCAGCCGGCGGGCGCGTCGGCCGGATGGGGCAGGCCCGCCCGGCGGGGGTGCTTGGCGGGCACCGGCTGCTCGTGGCCCGGCCGGCAGGGCTCGCCCTGGGCGCAGCCGTGCTCGGCCTCCCCATGCGCCATCCCGGTCTCCTCACGTTCGCCGTCGCCCGTCGGGCGGTCGCCCCGGCGTGCCCTGACACCGTACTGGCCGGGCCGGACGGTGCGTGCGGCGCGTACCGTGTCGGCCGCCCGTGAGCGCGGTCGCCAGCCCGCGTCGGGGTGCGCGGCCTGCCCGCCGCGCCGCTGGACGCCGGAGTCAGCGGGCGGCGTCCAGGTCGGCGCGGGTGAGCAGGGCCCGCAGCGCGATCCCGTGTGCGGCCAGGGCCGCCGGGCCGCCCTCGGCGCGGTCGATCACGCAGAGGGCGTGCTCGATCCGCGCGCCCAGCTCGCGCAGCTGGCCGGTGGAGATCACCACCTGGCCGCCGGAGGTCACCACGTCCTCCACCACCAGCACCCGCCGGCCGGCGACGTCCGCACCCTCCGCCAGCCGGGCGGTCCCGTACGCCTTGGCGGTCTTGCGGACGAAGGCGCAGGGCAGCCCGACGTGCCGGGCCAGCGCGGTGACCACCGGGATGCCGCCCATCTCCAGGCCGGCCAGCACCTCCGTGCCGGGCGGGACCAGCTCGGCCAGCCCGGCCGCGACCCGGTCCAGCAGCACCGGGTCGGCCTCGAACCGGTACTTGTCGAAGTACTCGCCGGCGGTCCGGCCCGACCGGAGCACGAACCGTCCGGTGAGCCGGCAGGTGGCGTCGATGTCGCGGGCGAGCGCGGCCCGGGCGCTCGGGGTGTCGGTCATGGGAGATCATTGTCGCCGGTCCGCCCGCGGCGGGTGCGCCGGTGCGGGGGATCCGGGCGGCACGCCCGACCCCTCGGTGTGCAGGCCCTGGTCAGGGCATGTCAGGCTAAAGCGGTGAGCGAGCCGGCCGGTACCGAACTGTCTGCCACGCTTCGGCGGATCGAACGGGCGGCGGGCGCGCTGGCCACCGCCAGCGTGGCCCGGATGGACGAGAGCCTGCCGTGGTTCCGGGAGCTGCCGGCGGACCAGCGGTCGTGGGTCACGCTGGTCGCCCAGGCGGGCGTCCGGTCCCTGGTGCAGTGGCTGCGGCAGGGCGGCGGCGCGGCCGACAGCACCCAGGAGGTGTCGGACGAGGTCTTCGCCGCCGCGCCGCAGGCCCTGGCCCGCTCGATCAGCCTCCAGCAGACCGTGGCGCTGATCAAGGTGACCATCGAGGTGGTCGAGGAGCAGGTGTCGCACCTGGCCGCCGAGGGCGAGGAACAGCCGTTGCGGGAGGCGGTGCTGCGCTTCTCCCGGGAGATCGCCTTCGCCGCCGCCCGGGTGTACGCCCGCGCCGCCGAGTCGCGCGGCTCGTGGGACGCCCGCCTCCAGGCGTTGCTGGTGGACGCGCTGCTGCGCGGCGACTCGCCGGACGTGCTGGCCAGCCGGGCCGCTGCGCTGGGCTGGACGGACGCGCCGCCGGTGGCGGTGGCGGTGGGCCGCTCCCCGGGCGGTGAGGTGGCCGCCGTGCTGCACACCGTCTACCGGCAGGCCCGTCGGATCGGGGTCGAGGTGATCGGCGGCGTGCACGGCGACCGGCTGGTCATCGTGCTCGGCGGGGCGGCCGATCCACTGGCGGCCACCGAGAAGCTGCTGCCCGCGTTCGGCGACGGGCCGGTGGTGGTCGGTCCGGCCGTACCGAGCCTGGACGAGGCGACGGACTCGGCGCGGGCGGCGCTGGCCGGGTTCCGCGCGGCGCCGGCCTGGCCGACCGCGCCGTGCCCGGTGCCCGCCGCCGACCTGCTGCCCGAGCGGGCCCTGGCCGGCGACGCCGAGGCCCGCCGCCGGTTGCGGCACGACGTGTACGCGGTGCTGGCCCGCGCCGGTGGTGAGCTGCTGGAGACGCTGGACGCCTTCTTCGCCGCCGGCGGGACGCTGGAGAGCGCGGCCCGGGCGCTCTTCGTGCACCCGAACACCGTGCGTTACCGGCTCAAGCGGGTCGCCGAGGTGACCGGCTTCTCGCCGCTCATGGCCCGGGACGCGTTCGCGCTGCAGGTGGCGTTGACTGTCGGTAGGCTCGACCCGGTGGTCCCGGGCGGCGCACCCGTCCCGAGCCAGACATTGGCCCCGGCAGCCCGGAAATCATCACAGACGGGTGATGACCGAAACCGATTTTTGTAGGGAACCTCCAAAGCTTCTAGTGCGGTTTGGTGCCATGCGTTACAGCGCGACCCGCGAGTATCCGTCAGAGTCGTAGACGTGCTCGCCGTACTCTCACCCGGACAGGGTTCCCAGAAACCCGGCTTCCTGACCCCCTGGCTCGACCTGCCCGGTGCCGAGGCCCGCCTGCGCTGGTGGTCCGCGCTGGCCGGAGTCGACCTGGTCCACCTCGGCACCGAGGCGGACGCGGACGAGATCAAGGACACCGCCCGTACCCAGCCGCTGCTCGTCGCAGCCGCGCTCCTCGCCGCCGAGCACCTGCCGATGTACGACGTCGCGCTGGTCGCCGGCCACAGCGTCGGCGAGCTGGGCGCCGCCGCCCTGGCCGGGGTGTTGCCCGCCGAGGCGGCCGTCACCCTCGCCGGCGTACGCGGCCGCGAGATGGCCGCCGCCTGCGCGCTCGAGCCGACCGGAATGGCCGCCGTGCTCGGCGGCGACCCGGACGAGGTGCTCGCCGCCATCGAGGCCCACGGACTGCACCCGGCCAACCGCAACGGCACCGGCCAGGTCGTCGCCGCGGGAGCGGTGGCCGGCCTGGAGAAGCTGGCCGCCGAGCCGCCGGCGAAGGCCCGGATCATCCGACTGCAGGTGGCCGGTGCCTTCCACACCCCGTACATGGCCCCGGCCGAGGACGCCCTGGCCAGGGTGGCCGCCGGCATCACCCCGGCTGACCCGGCCCGGATCCTCCTCTCCAACCTCGACGGCGCCGCGGTCAACCACGGGCGGGAGATGGTGCAGCGGCTGGTCCGCCAGGTGACCGCCCCGGTCCGCTGGGACCTGTGCATGCGGACCCTGGCCGACCTCGGGGTCACCGGCGTGATCGAGCTGCCGCCGGCCGGCACCCTGGCCGGCCTGGTCAAGCGGGAGCTCAAGGGCGAGGGCGCGCCGGAGATCGTCACCCTGAACACCCCCGACGACCTGCCCGCCGCGCGGGACCTGATCGCCCGACACAGCGGCCTGCGCGGCCACGAGCCCGTGATTCACTTCCGGGTGGTGGTCTCTCCCGCCGCCGGCACCTTCGGGCCGGTGGCCGAGCTGGCCGAGGGCGCCGACCTGCGCGCCGGCCAGGTCATCGGCCACGTCGCCACCCGGCAGGGGCCGGTCGAGGTGGCCGCGCACCACAACGGGCTGCTCACCGAGTGGCTCGCCCACCACGACGACCCGGTCGCTCCGGGCCAGCCCCTCGCCCGGATCGGAGGCCACGCATGACAGGCAGCAGGATCGTCGCGATGGGGCACTACCAGCCCTCCCGCGTGGTCACGAACGACGAGCTCGCGCAGCTGGTCGACACCAACGACGAGTGGATCCGGGACCGGGTCGGCATCGTCACCCGGCGGATCGCCGGTGACGAGACAGTGGCCGACATGGCCACCGCCGCCGCCGGGAAGGCACTGGCCAACTCCGGCCTCACCGCCGCCGACATCGATCTCGTCGTGGTCGCCACCTGCACGTCGGTCGACCGCAGCCCTAACGTGGCCTGCCGGGTGGCCGCCAAGCTGGGCGTCACCGCCCCGGCCGCCTACGACGTCAACACCGCCTGCTCGGGCTTCGCGTACGCCCTGGGCACGGTCGACCACGCGATCCGGGCCGGGGCAGCCCGCAACGCGATCGTGATCGGCGCGGAGAAGCTCTCCGACTTCACCGACTGGAACGACCGCTCGACCTGCATCATCTTCGGCGACGGCGCCGGCGCGGCGGTGGTCACCGCGACCGCCGAGGGCGAGCCGGCCGGGGTCGGGCCGGTGGTCTGGGGCTCGGTGCCGGAGAAGAGCGACGCGGTCCGCATCGAGGGCTGGCGGCCGTACATCGCGCAGGAGGGGCAGGCGGTCTTTCGCTGGGCCACCACCGCGCTGGCGCCGCTCGCGCTCGAGGCCTGCGAGAAGGCCGGGGTGGCCCCGTCCGAGCTGGCCGCGTTCGTGCCGCACCAGGCCAACGCGCGGATCATCGACGGCATCGTCAAGCGGCTGAACATCCCCGACGCGATCATCGCGAAGGACATCGTCGAGTCCGGCAACACGTCGGCGGCGAGCGTCCCCCTGGCCCTGTCCAAGCTGGTCGAGCGACGCGAGGTGCCGGCGGGCGCGCCGGTGCTGCTGTTCGGCTTCGGCGGTGGCCTGACCTACGCCGGTCAGGTCGTCCGCTGCCCCTGAAGACCCCCTCGGGCGAACGCGCCGAGGAAATGACGACCGGCGTCGCCGGCCGTCGTGAACCCCGATGAGAGGAACCAACCGCAATGACCCGTGACGAGATCACCGCCGGCCTCGCCGAGATCCTCGAAGAGGTTGCCGGGGTGAACCCGGACGAGGTGGCCGAGGGGAAGTCCTTCACCGACGACCTCGACGTCGACTCCCTCTCGATGGTGGAGGTCGTGGTGGCGGCCGAGGAGAAGTTCGGCGTCAAGATCCCGGACAACGAGGTGCAGAACCTGAAGACCGTCGGCGACGCCGTCAGCTTCATCGAGGCGCAGTCCTGATCATGAGTCGCCCCGACGTCGTCGTCACCGGGCTCGGCGCGACGACCCCGCTCGGCGGGGACGTCGCGTCGACCTGGGACGCCATGCTCGCCGGCCGCTCCGGGGTGAGTCCCCTCACCCAGGAGTGGGCGGCGCAACTGCCGGTCCGGATCGCGGCCCAGCTCGCCGTGGAGCCCACGGAGGTGCTGGACCGGGTCAAGCTGCGCCGGCTGGACCGGTCCCAGGCCATCGCGATCATCGCGGCGCAGCAGGCCTGGGCCGACTCCGGACTGGCCGACTCCGGGCTGGACCCGGAGCGGCTGGCCGTCAGCGTCGGCTCCGGCATCGGCGGGGCCACCACCCTGCTCGCCCAGGACGACATCCTGGAGGCGTCTGGGCCACGGCGGGTCTCCCCGCACACCGTGCCGATGCTGATGCCGAACGGCCCGGCCGCCTCTGTCGGGCTGGAACTGGGCGCCAAGGCCGGGGTCCACTCGGTGGCCAGCGCCTGCGCGACCGGCGCGGAGGCGATCGCGCTCGGCCTGGACATCATCCGCTCCGGCCGGGCCGACGTGGTGGTGGCCGGTGGCACCGAGGCCGTCATCCACCCGCTGCCGATCGCCGGCTTCGCCTCGATGCGGGCCATGTCGACCCGCAACGACGAGCCGGAGAAGGCTTCCCGGCCGTGGGACAAGGGCCGCGACGGCTTCGTGCTCGGTGAGGGCGCGGGCGTGCTGGTCCTGGAGCGTGCCGACCACGCCGCCGCCCGCGGCGCCCGGGTGTACGCGCGCCTCGCCGGCGCGGGGATCACCTCGGACGCGTACGACATGGTGCAGCCGCACGCCGAGGGCGAGGGCGCGATCCGGGCGATCGGCAAGGCGATCGCCGACGCGGACATCGCCAGGACGGACATCGTGCACGTCAACGCGCACGCCACCTCGACGCCGGTGGGCGACATGCTGGAGATCGGGGCCCTGCGCAAGGTGCTGGGCGACCACCCCGTGCTGTCGGCCACCAAGTCGATGACCGGCCACCTGCTCGGCGCGGCCGGGGCGCTGGAGTCGATCGCCACCATCCTGGCCATCCGCGACGGGGTCGTACCCCCGACGATCAACCTCGATGATCCGGACGAGGGCCTCACCCTGGAGGTTGCCGCCCACAAGGCACGTCACATGGAGGTCCCCGCCGCGCTGAACAACGCGTTCGGCTTCGGCGGGCACAACGTGGCTCTCGTCTTCACGCGGGCCTGAGACCCACACCCGGGAGGCACCAGTGACCGCGACCGCCGTCAACGCGGAGAGTTCGACAGTGGACCACCGCGATCCGGAGATCCGACTGCGGGCCCTGTTCGACGCCGGCTCGCTGCGCCTGATGGCGCCGCGGGACACCTCCGGCGTGCTCTGGGCGCGGGGTGAGATCGACGGTACGCCGGCGGTCGCGTACGCCACTGATACCACCAGGATGGGCGGTGCGATGGGCACCGACGGGTGCCGGCACATCGTGGACGCCATCGACACGGCGGTCCGGGAGCGGGTGCCGGTGCTCGGTCTCTGGCACTCCGGCGGTGCCCGGCTGGCCGAGGGCGTGGTCGCACTCGACGCCGTCGGTCAGGTCTTCGCCGCCATGGTCCGGGCGTCCGGCCGGGTGCCGCAGATCTCCGTGGTGCTCGGGCCGGCCGCCGGTGGCGCCGCGTACGGGCCGGCGCTGACCGACATCGTGGTGATGTCCGGCACGGGTCGGATCTTCGTCACCGGCCCCGAGGTGGTCCGCAGCGTCACCGGCGAGCGGGTCGACATGGAGCGCCTCGGCGGCCCCGAGCCGCACGGCCGGCGCTCCGGTGTGGTGCACGTGACCTGCAAGGACGACGATGCGGCCCTGGTCGAGTCGCGCAAGCTCGCCGCGCTGCTCGGCCGCCAGGGTCGGCTCTGCCCCGACGACGTCGCCAACGGCGCCGAGGACGGGCACGACCTGGCCGCGGCGATGCCGGCCGAGGCCAACCGGGCCTACGACGTCAAGCCGGTGGTCAAGGCGCTGCTCGACGAGCCGGGCGTGGAGTTGCACGCCAAGTGGGCACCGAACATCGCCACCACGCTCGGCCGGTTCGCCGGCCGCACGGTCGGCGTGATCGCCAACAACCCGCTGCGGCTCGGCGGCTGCCTCGACGCGTCCAGCGCCGAGAAGGCCGCCCGCTTCGTGCGGATGTGCGACTCGCTCGGGGTGCCGCTGATCGTGCTGGTCGACGTCCCCGGCTACCTGCCCGGCCTCGGCCAGGAATGGGACGGCGTGGTCCGGCGCGGGGCGAAGCTGCTGCACGCCTTCGCCGAGGCGGTGGTGCCGCGGGTGACGCTGGTGACCCGCAAGGCGTACGGCGGCGCGTACATCGCGATGAACTCCCGCTCGCTGGGCGCGACCGCCGTGTTCGCCTGGCCGAACGCGGAGGTCGCCGTGATGGGCGCCGGCGCTGCCGTCAACATCCTGCACCGCAAGAAGCTGGCCGCCGCCCCCGTCGAGGAGCGGGAGGCGCTGCGCGCCCGGCTGATCGAGGAGCAGACCCGCGTCGCCGGCGGCGTCAGCCGGGCGCTGGAGATCGGCGTGGTGGACGACGTGATCAAGCCGGCGGAAACCCGGCGCCGGATCGCCGAGGCCCTCGCCGCCGCGCCGGCCGCCCGCGGCGCGCACGGCAACATCCCTCTGTAACGGTCGTTTGTAGACACGGGCCCGCGCTCACCGAGCGCGGGCCTGTTTGCGCGGGTGCCGCCGAACCCTCCAGCGGCTGCCGGGTCCCACGGTCGGACAAACCTGACCATCGCCCACTAAGGTGAGTGCGGCCGTACCGGGAGGGAACGTGGAAGCGACGGAGATCCGTAAGCTCGCCGAACTCGAGGACACCCATTGGTGGTACCGGGAGCGACGCGCCCTGCTCGCCCGCGAACTGCGTCGGCTCGCCGCCGCAGGGGTCCGACCCGATCGGGCGTTGGACATCGGCGCCGCAGGGGGCGGCAACACCCGGGTGCTGCGCGACCACCAGTGGCGCCCGTTGGCACTGGAGTACAGCGCCGAGGGCGCGGGCGTGGCCCGAGAGCGGGGACTGGACGTCATCCGGGCGGATGCCCGGCAGCTGCCCGTGCCCTCGGCGAGCTTCGGCCTGGTCGTCGCCTTCGACATCCTCGAGCACATCGAAGACGATCACCTGGCAGCCGCGGAGATCCGCCGGACGCTGCGGCCGGGTGGCCGCGCGCTGATCGCCGTACCCGCCGACATGGAGCTCTGGTCGGCGCACGACGTGGCTGTCGGGCACGTCCGCCGCTACGACCGGGAGTCGCTGCGGGCCGTCGTGGAGAAGGCGGGCCTGGTCGTCGACGAGCTGTGGAGCTGGAACGTCGTGCTCCGCCCGGTCGCCGCCTGGCGACGCCGCAAGTCGACGGGCAGCGACCTGGACGACCTGCCCGGCCTGGTCAACCTGGGGCTGCGTGCGGTCATCACCGCCGAGCGGTACCTGCCGGTGCGGTCGCTGCCCGGCGTCTCGTTGATGCTCGTCGCGCACCGCCCCGCCGAGGGCTCAGTCCCGCGGCCGCTGCGCCCGGGTGGGGCCACCATCCCCGCCCCGGGCGTCCCGGTCAGTGGAGGCGATAGACGCTGACCCGCTTGTTGCGGAAGCGCAGCTCGGCAAGGTCGGCCAACGCGGGGGACTCCGCCGCCACGGTTCGGTCCGCGACCAGCCAGCGGACCCCGTACCGATCCCGCAGCTCGGCCAGACCGGCGGGCGTCGGAGCCGCGAACGCCACGTCGTTGAGCCGGAGGCGTTCGGAGTCCCAGAACGGCGCCGTCCAGCCCTGGCCCACCATGCGGGGGGCGAAGGCCCACCCCTCCACCAGCACGGACCGCTCGGTGTAGGCGCTCACCCAGAACGTCCGCGAGTCGCAGCCGGCCGCGCTGACCGTCTGGCAGTGCGAATTGGTCGCCACCACGTCGTCCGGGGAGCTGTGGTCCCGGACCCAGCGGGCCGCCTCGACCTTCGAGGCCGGCATCGACACCCCTCGGTACGCGCCCCCGTTGGGCTCCTGCTGCGACACCTGCGCATCCAGCACCAGACCGGGCGCCCCGGCCACCAGGACACCGGTCAGCAGCACCGCACCGCCGCGCCCGGCCAACGCCGGGCGGCCCCTCGCCAGCAGCCGCCAGAGCACCCCCAGCGCCAGCGCCAGCAGAACCAACGCGCCGGCCCAGCGCAGCAGTGGGTACACCCGTTCGTGGATCGCGCTCGACAGCGGCGCCGGGAACCGGAGCTGGATCAGGGTGAGCAGTACCGCGAATCCGGCGGCGCTGGCGGCGAGCAGTGCCCGCCCGCGGGCGGGGAGCGCGGCCCGTTCCAGCAGTTCCGCGTACCCCCACCCGGACAGCAGCACGCCGAAGGCGAACCCGGTCCGGCTGAAGTAGTGATTGCTGGCGCCGGGGTGCGAAACGAGCAGGAAGATGGCCGGGCCGGCCAGCGCGCCACCGAGCAGGAACAGCTGCACCGGTTCCAACCGCCAGCGGCGCACGTGCAACAGCGCCACCACACCGGCCATCCGGAGCTGGAGGTAGAGCAGGCAGGCCACTGCGACACCCACCCAGAGCAGGGCCTGCTGCTCGGTCGACCAGCCCTCGACGGACCGGACGTAGACCCGCAGGGCGGAGAACGGCGAGACCGCCACGCCGTGGCTCTCGAACGCGAAGAGCACGGCGGTGGCGAACAACTGGGCGCCCAGCGCCAGCGCCGCAACGAGCAGCAGCATCCACTCCAGCCGCCGCCGCACCACCAGCAGCACGCCGGCGGTGAAGAGGACCGCGGCCAGCAGCACCGGCAGCGAGCTGGCCTTCGCCCCGGTGGACGCGGCCAGCAGCAGCACGGCGATCGCCCAGGCGCCGCGGCCGATCACGGGGACGGTGGAGGCCCGCGCCCGACCGATGATGTCGCCGACCACCGCGATGAGCGGCAGCAGCAGCACCCAGCTGTAGGTCATCGACGGGCTGCCCCAGACGATGAAGGTGGCCTGCGTGCCGAAGAGCTGGCGGACCCCGTTCTCGTAGCCGAACTCGCCGATGGCGAACATGAGCACCGCGGCGGCCGCGCCAGCGTACGGTCGCCCGCTCACCCGCCAACCGACCACGGCGACCAGCACTATGACGAGAGCGCAGAGGGCCGGTACGGCGAGCCGGAAGAAGACGGCGGTCAGGTCCACGCCGCTGACCAGGCTGCTCGCGGCCATGTGCGCGAAGCCGAACCAGTGGTAGTGCAGCGGCTCCCCGGCGACCTGCGGCACCTCCGGCGGCATCTGGTGCTTGGCCGCGCCGGCGATGGACATCTGGAACGCCAGGTCCATGTACTGCCGCTGGCCCTCTCGGTTCGGGATCACCGGGTTGACCCGCAGGAACGCCTGGGCGAGGTAGAGGGTGAACCCGATGACCACGCCGGTGACCGCCCAGGCCCAGCCGAGCGGGACCCGGGTGTCATATCGCACCCACCAGTGTCGACGCAGGCGGGGCAGCACCGCGAACGGCACCAGAACGGCCAGCGGCCAGAGGCGCAGCCAGCCGGGCACGCCGAGCCCGGTGAACACCGCCCAGCCGGCCAGCTCGAGGACCAGACCGACCGCGGCCCCCATCGCGACGTCCTCGACCAGGGTGTGCGGGTGACGACGCAACGCGCGGTAGACCAGGACGCCCGGCGCCAGCACGGCGAACGCCGCGTAGAGGGTGTAGCGGAGCAGGTCCGGCACGGAGGTGCTGGTGATCAGCAGGATGCCGGCGACGGCGGCGTACGCGACCAGCGCGGGGGCGAAGCGGACGAGCCCCGGGCGGGCGACCGGCACGGTCGCGGGCGGAGTGGTCTCCGCGGTGGCGAGCGAGGTCACGGCCGGCTCCCGGCCAGCTCGGTCGCCTCGTGGTCGCTCGACGCCGGCTGACCGGCGGCCCGCTGCTCGTGCCGCTCCTCGGCGCTGTCGGTGGCGACGAAGTACGCCGGCCGGCCCTGAACGGCGGTGTAGATCCGGCCGACGTACTCGCCGAGCAGGCCGAGGCACAGCAGCTGCACCGCGCCCAGGAAGAGGATGGCGAGGTAGAGCGAGGGCCACCCGCTCTCCGTGGCCCCCATCGTCCAGGCGAGCACGGCCAGCACCATCAGCAGCCCGCAGACCGCCACCCCGATCAGGCCGAGCCAGGTGGCGATCCGCAGCGGTGCGGCGGAGAAGCTGGTGACACTCTCCGCGGCCAGCGCGGCCATCCGGGAGAGCGGGTACTTCGTCTGGCCGGCGGCCCGCTTCTCCCGGCGGTAGGTCACCTCACCGCTGGGGAATCCGAGCCAGGGCACCACCAGCCGAAGCACCGGAGCCCGTTCGGGCAGCTCCTCCAGCGCGTCGACCGCCGCGCGGCTGAGCAGTCGGAAATCGCCGGCCTGGGCGGGCACCTGCCGGCCGACGAGCCGGCGCATGAGGCGGTAGTAGGCGTCGGCGGTCCATCGCTTGAACGGGGTGTCCGTGCTGCGATCGGCCCGCACGCCGTAGACGATGTCGAGCTGCTCCTCGCGGGCCAGCCGCAGCATCTCGACGATCGCCTCGGGAGGATCCTGCAGGTCGGCGTCGATGCTGACCACGTACCGGCCGCGGGCGCGGGACAACCCGGCGAGCAGCGCAGCCTGGTGGCCGCTGTTGCCGCGCAGGCGAACGAGTCGCAGTTGTCGCCAGTTGCGGCGCAGTGCCGTCACGGCGGCGGCGGTCCCGTCGAGGCTCCCGTCGTCGACGGCGACCACCTCGTACGCCTCACCGATGTCGTCGAGGACGGCGCGGAGCCGCCGCGCGAGCATCGGCAGGACCGCCTCCTCGTTGAACATCGGCACCACGACCGACAACAACGGCTCCGGATCGGTGCCCGTCAACCTGACCTCCAGCGGAATCCGGTGGATTCACGGAAGGTACCAGTCCTTGCCGCCGCCGGCTGACCCGGAAATCCGCGGCCGTAAGGCTGGTCAGCCCGGCGGCGGTGGGTGCCTCAGCGGGCTGCGGGCACCGCCTCGCGGGCGAGCGTGAGGGCGCCGAGCAGCGCGGCGTCGTCGGCGAACCGGGACAGCACCACGTCGGGCCGGTGCGGGAGCACCTCGTTGAGCCGGTCGACCAGCAGCCCGCGGATCAGCTCACTGCTGGCCACCCCGCCCACCAGCACCACCCGCTGCGGGTCGAGCAGCAGGCAGCAGGTGACCAGGTGGCGGGCCGCCTCGTCGACGCGGGCGGTCAGCGCCTCGCGCGCCGCTCCGGGGCGTTCCGCCGCGTCGGCGAGCCCGGCCGCCCCGCCCGGCACGCCGAGCTCCTCGGCGAGCCGGTCCAGCGCCCGGCCGGAGAAGTCCAGCTCCAGCATGGTCCCCGGCCAGGTGGCACCGGCCACGGCGTACCCGATCTCGCCGGCCGCCCCACGATGGCCGGCCAGGACCGTCCCCCCGACCGTCACGGCGGCGGCCACGCCGGTGCCGATCCCCACGACCAGGCCGGGGTCGGCGTCCCGCAGCGCGCCGAGCCGCAGCTCGGCCAGGGCGGCGGCGTTCAGGTCGTTGTCCACCGCCACCCGGGCGACGCCGAGCGCGTCCCGGACCGCGTCGGCCAGCCGCAGCCGCTCCCAGCCGGGCACGTTGGGCGCCAGGTCGATGCCGTCCGGGCGGACCACGCCGGGCGAGGCGACCCCGGCCGCGGCGAGCGGCCCACCGACCTCGGCGACCAGCTCCGCGGCGAGGTCCAGGGCCCGGTCCAGGGCCTGCGGCGCGCCCTGGTCGGCGTGCGTGGGGACCCGTCGGTGGGCCAGGAGCCGGCCCTGCCCGTCGGCCACCCCGACCGCCATCTTGGTGCCGCCGAAGTCGATGCCGAGCAGCAGCCCGTCGGGGCGCGTGCCGGCAGCGGGAGACCCCGCCAGCCGCACGCTCACCGCGCCACCAGCTCGGCGGCGACGGCGTCCAGCGCCTCGTCGGCCCGGCCGAGGCGGTCGCGCACCGCCGCCAGCCGGTCGGCGACCGCGTCGAACGCGACACGCAGCGTACCCACCTGGGCGCGGACCGCGGCGGCGCCCGGACCGTCCACCTGGGCCCGGTTCAGGACCAGGTCGGGACGGACGGCGGCGGCGATCAGGTCGTCGACCGCGGCGTCGTCGAGCGGGCCGGTCAGCCCCTCGGCGGCGGACCGGACACCCTCGGCGGTCCAGGTGTCCGGGGCACCGGCCCGGACCAGCCGACCGACCACCGAGTGGGCGGCCCGGAACGGCACCCCGTGCCGGGTCAGGGCGTCGGCCGCGGCGGTGGTGGTGGCGCCGGAGGCGACGATCTCCGCCCGGCTCGGCGGCGACAGCGGCTCCACCTCGGCCAGGAAGCCGCCGACCAGCGCGAAGAAACGCTCCGCCCGGTCATTGCTCTCCCAGAGCCGGACCTGCACGTCGGTGGTGGCGTTGTTGGAGTCCTCCCACCAGGCGGCGCCGACGTTGTTCAGCACCGAGGCGGCGTCAGCCGCGGCGGCGCCGGCGTACGAGACCAGGTGTTCCAGCACCACCGGGTTGCGCTTCTGCGGCATGATGCTGCTGCCCTGGGTGAAGTCGGCCGGGGTGGTGACCCAGTTCCAGCTCAGCCAGTCCATCAGGGTGCGCGCCAGCCGCGCCCCGGTGGCCAGCGCCTGCGCGTTGAGCGTCCCGACGCGGACCAGGTGGTCGGCACCGGCGACGGCCTCGTAGGAGTTGGTCACCAGGCCGGCGAAGCCGAGCAGCTCCGCCACCCGGGCCGGGGCGATCTCCAGGTCGGTGCCGGCGAACGCGCAGGAGCCCAGCGGGGAGACGTTGAGCTGGTCGATCAGGTCGGCGTAGGCGACCGCCTCGCCGGCGAGGGCCTCGGCGTAGCCGGCGAGGGCGTGCCCGATGGTGGTGGGTTGGGCCGGCCGGCGGTGGGTGTAGCCGGTGATGACCACGTCGGCGTACCGGTCGGCCCGGTCCAGCGCGGTCCGCCCGGTGGCCAGCACCCGGCCCAGCACGCGCAGGAGCTGGTCCCGCAGCAGCATCCGGAACACCCCGGCGTCCAGGTCGTTGCGGCTCCGGGCCATCTGCACGTCCAGCTCGGACGTGGGGATGCCGCACGCCTCGGCGAGCCGCTTCTCCATCAGGTAATAGGTGTCCTCGAAGCTGCCGTCGTACGCCGGCGCCGGGCCGGTGTCGGCGCGCAGCTCGGCCAGCCCGCGCAGCAGCCGGGCACCCCGGTCGGCGGGGACCAACCCCTGCTCGGTCAGCATCACCACGTGCGCCTGGCTGGCGCGGACCATCGCCGGATACAGGTGACCGACGTGGTGGTCGTAGGTGGGCGCCAGGTGGTGCCGCTGGTAGGTGGTCAGCGCGGGTGTGCTCATGGCGGTTCCTTCCAGTCCGCGGGCGGGCGGTGGGCCGCCCGCTGCGAGTTCAGCCGGTCAGGCCGAGCAGCCGTTCGGCGTTGCCGGCGAAGATCGCGCGAAGGTGGTCGTCGGGCATGCCCAGCTCCCGGCAGACCCGGAGCTGGTCATCGAGGTAGCGGGTGACGTAGCCGCGGGGGAACCACGACGAGTCGCTGCCGAAGACGATCCGGTGCGGACCGATCGTCTCGTAGCAGCGGCGGAAGAGATCCTCCAACGTCAGCTTGTACGGCATCCAGCGCACCCACTGGTTGGACCCGGACGTGTCGACGTGGATGTTGGGGCAGCCCCAGGCGGCGAAGAACAACTCCTGCACGTGCTGGACGCCGAAGTGCGGCACCACCACCGCCAGCTCCGGGAAGCGGCGGGCCATCCGGGCCAGTTCCTCGGGGCCGCCGTACCGGCCGAAGCTGAGCCCACCGGCGCTGCCGTAGTGCCCGATGTGGATCAGCACGGGCACGCCGAGCCGCTGGGCGGCAGCCCAGAGGGGGTCCAGGTCCTCGTGGTCCAGCGGGCCGCGCAGCAGCGGGGCGAACAGCTTCAGCCCCCGCAGGCCACGCTCGGTCACCGCGCGGTCCAGCTCACCGGCGGCGTCCGGGCCGTACGGGTCATGGTGGGCGAAACCGAGCAGCAGGTCCGGGTGGCGGTCGACGACGTCGGCGAGGGTGTCGTTGCCGCCACCGGTGACGAAGACGGCCCTGCGGACGCCCACGGCGCGCAGCTCGTCGGCCCAGCGGTCGGCCTCGTCCTCCCAGCGCCCGGCGGGCGGCTCCGGGTCGGGGAAGCCCCACGCCTGCCGCCACTGCCGCGCGTACGGGGCCGAGCCGGCTGCCCGCACCGCCCGCTCGTGTGCCCCGCCCGGATGCATGCCGGCGGCCTGCTCACAGGCGTGGATCGTCTCGTCGGAGCCGATCCGGAAGTGCAGGTGGAAGTCGACGACATCCAGTCCCCGCTCGACGGTCATGACTCTCCCCCGGTCACCAGCGGGTCGGCGGTGGGCGGGGCCGGCGGTGGGGCGGCCACCCAGGCGGCGACGATCTCGCGCAGCCGCGCCCCGGCGAGCGCCCGTACCGTCCGGCCGGCCTCCTCGCTGGCCAGCGAGATGTGCCCGGACCAGCCCTGCCAGGGGTCGGGGCGGGACTCGACCAGCACGTAGGGGTGGCCCACCGGCAGCTTCGGCTTCGGTGGCAGGTCGGCCACCGCGTCGAGGCGTACCGCGCCGGGGTCGAATCCGAGCACGCCGGAGGTCTCGTACGCCCCGCCGTGCCCGCGGGCCGGCGGCTCGCCGTAGATCTCCGTCGTCTCCGCCGGGGTGACCAGCTGGAACCAGTTGACCAGCAGCAGGCTGGCGGTACGCCGGCCGGAGACCCACTCCATGGCAGCCCGGACGGTGGACATGTTCGCGTCGTGGCCGTTGACCACCAGCAGCCGGGGGAAGCCGGCGGCCACGATCCCCTCGATCACGTCGGCGAGGTAGCCGACCGCGATCTCCGGCCGGATCGCCACGGTCCCCGGCCAGGGCCGGGTCTGCCCCGGGCAGGCCGCGTACGCCACGGCGGGGAAGACCACGCCGCGTGGCCCCGGCACGTCGCGGGCGGCCTCCCCGGCGAAGCCCTCGGCGAGGATCAGATCGGTGCCGAGCGGCAGGTGCGGGCCGTGCCACTCGACCGCGCCGACCGGGAGCACCGCGAAGTCCGCCGCCGCGGCGACCGCGGCGAGTTCCCCACCGGGGATCCGGGCGGCGGGAACCAGGCCACCGCCCGCCGGCCACCCGGAGGTCACGCCGTCCACTGCGCCGCCTCCCGGCTGGCCTTCGGGCCGCTTTCCAGCCGTCCGGAGACCACCATCACCACGAAGATCAGGACGATCTGGAGCATGCCGTACGCGGCGGCGGTGCCCACCTCGAACGAGTACATCCGGTTGTTGATCTCGACGGAGATCGGCGCGGTCTCCGAGGTGTAGATGAGCACCGAGGCGACGAACTCGCCGACGCCGTGCACGAAGGCGAGCAGCGCGCCGGCCAGCACGCCCGGCAGCATCAGCCGCAGGGTGACCGACCCGAACGCCCGCCACCAGGAGGCGCCGAGGTTGCGGGCCGCCTCCTCCAGCGACGGGTCGAGCTGGGCCAGCGTGGCCGAGCTGGAGCGGAAGACCAGCGGCAGGAACCGCACGAAGTACGCCAGCGGCATGATCCAGAAGGTGCCGATCAGGACCTGGCCGAGGCTGAACGCGTTGCCGGTGCTGAACGCCGAGATCAGGTTGATCGCCACCACCGTGCCGGGCAGCGCCCAGGCCAGCATGACCGCCACGTCGAGCAGGGCACGGCCGCGGAAGTCCAGCCGGCGCACCGCGTACGCGATGAGCACGCCGACCACCACGCAGCCGACCGTGGCGATCAGGCTCATCTCCAGGGAGTTGACGATCGGCCGGTACGCCCCCGGATCGGAGAAGATCGTGACGAAGTTCTGCATGGTGTACGCCGACGGGACCACCTCGGTCGTCCAGGAGCCGTCCTGCGAGAACGCCACCAGGGCGATGGTGCCCACCGGGGCGAGCAGCACCACGGTGGCGAGCACCGAGGCGAGCAGGGCCAGCCACCGGCCGAACGGGTTGGTGATCTCACGGCGGTGCGAGGCGACACCCTTGGACTGGGAGCGGTAGCTGCGCCGCCCCTCGTACCAGCGCATGCCGAGCAGGAACAGCACCGACACCACACCGAGCACCGAGGCGTAGGTGGAGGCCATCGGCAGGTCGCCGTTGGTGCGGTTGATGTAGATCTGCATCGTCATCGTCTGGTCCACCCCGAACAGCAGCGGGGCGGTGTACGACGCCAGCGACGTCATGAAGACCAGCAGCGAGGCGGAGACCAGTGCCGGGGTGAGCATCGGCAGCAGCACCGTGCGCCAGACCCGGACCCGGCCGGCGCCCAGGTTGTAGGCGGCCTCCTCCACCGACGGGTCCATCCCGACCAGCGCGGCCGAGGTGGCCAGGTAGAAGAACGGATACATGGTGAAGGTGTGCACGACCAGCACCCCGGCGATGCCGCTGAACGGCAGCACCGGGTTCTCGGTGCCGAACAGGTGCTGGAGGCCGCGCGGCAGGATGCCGGTCTCGCTGTAGAGCAGCTGGAACGAGATCGCCCCGATCAGCGGCGGCAGCGCCGCCGGCACCAGGATGATCGCCTCGATCAAGCGGCGGCCCGGGAACGAGAAGCGCTTGAGCAGGAACGCCATCGCCACCCCGACGATGCCGCAGAGCACCACGCTGGCCGCCGAGATCACCAGCGAGGTGACCAACGATGAGCGGGCCACGCCGTCGCCGGTGAGGAAGACGGTGTAGTTCGCCAGGCCGTCCACCCCGACGCTCTCGGCGAAGGTGGCGAACATCGGCTGGACCACGTACCCGAAGAGGATCAACGCCAGCGGGAAGACCAGGACGTACGGGAACCAGGGTGAGTTGGCGCCACCGGCGAACCATCGGGACCGGCGGGCCCGCGGCGGCGTCGGCTCCTTGGTGACCGGCGGGACGGTCGCCGCCCCGGGCGTGGCGGGAATCGTACTCACGTCATCACCTCAGTTCGCGACTGCGGGGCTCGCAAAACCGGCTCACTCCTCGCGCTCACGTCATCACCTCAGTTCGCGACTGCGGGGCTCGCAAAACCGGCTCACTCCTCGCGCTCACGGCCGCACCACCCACATGCGCTCCCGGGGCAGCCGCAGCCCGACCTGGTCGCCGACGGCCAGCCCGGCCGGTACGTCGATGGCGGTGACCTGCACCGACTCGCCGGCCGCGTCGACCACGAGGTTGGTGGCCATGCCGGTGAACTCCAGCTCGGTCACCCGGCCGGTGAGCGCACCGGCCTCGGTAGCCGTGGTGAGCCCGATGTGCTCGGGCCGGACCGAGACCAACGCCTTGGCACCCTCGCGCAGGCCGTGCTCGGCGGGTGCGGCCACGGCCAGCTGCTCGCCGCCCGGCAGCGCCACGGTGACGGTCTGCGGGCCGGCGGCGGCCACCGGCAGGCTGAGCACGTTGCTGCGGCCGATGAACCGGGCCACGAAGGCGTTCGCCGGCCGGTGGTAGATCTCCTGCGGCGCGCCGATCTGCTGGACTCGGCCGGACTCCATGACGGCGATCCGGTCGGACATCGCCATCGCCTCGGCCTGGTCGTGGGTGACGTAGATGGAGGTGGTGCCGGCCTCCCGCTGGATCCGGCGGATCTCCACCCGGGTCTCCTCGCGCAGCTTGGCGTCGAGGTTGGACAGCGGCTCGTCGAGCAGCAGGGTGCGGGGGCGGATGACCAGGGCACGGGCCAGCGCGACCCGCTGCTGCTGGCCGCCGGAGAGCTGGTCGATCCGGCGGTCGCCGTAGCCGGCCAGGTGCACCTGGCCCAGCGCCTCCTCGACCCGCCGCTTCGACTCGGCCCGACCGACCTTACGGATCTTCAGGCCGTACGCGACGTTCTGCGCCACGGTCATGTGCGGGAAGAGCGCGTAGTTCTGGAACACCATGCCGGTGTCGCGCTTGTTCGGCGGCCGGTGGGTGACGTCCTCCTCGCCGAAGCGGATCCGGCCGGAGGTGGGGAAGTAGAAGCCGGCCACCATGCGCAGGGTGGTGGTCTTGCCGCAACCGCTCGGGCCGAGCAGGGTGAAGAACTCCCCCGCGGCGATCCTGATGTCGACGTCGTCGACGGCTGCGGTGTCGCCGCCGCGCGCGAAGCGCTTGCTCACCGACTCCAGCGTGACATCGATCATGATGCCTCTCCTTGCGTCCGGTACCGGGTCCGACCGGTTGGTGGGTGGGAGCCAGACCCGTTCTGGCGGTGCGTACGGGAGCCGGGGTGTCGGGTGCGCCAGGCGCACCCGACACCCCGGGTGGTCAGCCCTTGTTCTTGATCTGGCTGTTCCAGTGGTTGATCCACTCGGTCTCGTTCTTGCCGATCACGTCCCAGTCGACGTCCAGCGGCTTGAGGTTGAGCTGGGTCAGCCACTCCGGCTTCTGGGCGATGTCCACGGCCGGGATCTGGAAGTAGTCCTTGGCCAGGTCGGCGCGGAGCGAGTCGTCGAAGAGGAACTCGATGAACTTCTGCGCGCCGGCGCTGTTGCCGCCCTTGACCGCCGCCAGGCCGTCGACCAGGACCGGGGCGCCGGAGGCCGGCATCACGTATCCGAAGGGCATGTTGGCCTGGTTGGCCTGGAGCAGGACGTCCTGCAGGTTCCAGGCACTGAGGACACCCTGCTGGCGGGACATCTTCAGGTAGAGGTCGGTCGGGTTGGCCGCGTACGCGCCGGTGTTGGCGTCCAGCTTCTTCAGCCAGTCGTAGCCCGGCTGCGGGTTACTGCCGTCCGGCGACTGCCGCTGGATCATGGAGGCGTAGATCGACCGCATCGTGCCGGAGGCCGCCACGTCGCGGATGATGATCTTGCCCTTCCACTCCGGCTTCAGCAGGTCGTCCCAGTCCTTCGGGGCCTGCTCCGGGGTGAGGGCCTTGTTGTTGTACATGATGACCTCGGGCAGCAGGATCTCGCCGAACCAGCGGCCCTCGGGGTCCTTGTACTTGGCGTCCATCTTGCCGGCGAACGACGGCTGCCAGGAGGCGAGCAGGTCCTCCGAGGCCCCGGCGGCCAGCCCCTGCTGGGTGCCGCCCCACCAGACGTCGGCCTGCGGGTTGGCCTTCTCGGCCCGGACCCGCTCCAGGATTTCCTGGGCGCCGAGGTTGAGGACCTCGACCTTGCCCTTGTACTCGGGGTACTTGGCGGTGAACTTGTCGACGACGAAGGTGGCGACCTTCTTGTCGCGGGCCGTGTAGATCGTCAGCTTCTCGGTGCCGCTGGCGGCCTTGTCGCCCGAGCCGCCACCGCAGGCGGTGCCGGCGGCGAGGACCGCGGCCAGCGCTCCGGCGAGAAGAAGTCGACGTTTCATGGGGTACCTCCGAGGGGTGCGGGGAACTGCGTTGTTCTGAAGCGAGGGGTCAGGGGGCCGGCAGCAGGGTGGACAGTCCCGCGGCGGCGGCGGAGAGGGCGTAGCTGACCGCGCCGTGCAGCACGGCCCGGTCGCCGAGGACCGCCCGGCGGACCTCGGTCGGACTCGGCGCGGCGGCCGAGACCAGGGTCTGCAGCCGGTCGACGGCGGCGTCGTCCAGCTCGGCGGCGGCCCCGCTGAGCAGGACCCGGCCGGGGTCGACGACGCAGGCGCAGGAGACGATGAGGCGGGACCAGGCAGCCAGCACCTCGTCGAGGTAGGCGGCGGCACGATCGTCGGCGGCGGCCAGTTGCACCAGCGCCTGGACCGGCGACGCGGGACGGCGGCCCGGGGCCAGCGACACCACCTTCTCGGCGATGGCGCTCTCCGACCAGCGGGCCTCGAACGGGCCGACCCCGTCGTGCCCGCGATCGGTGGGGTCGAGCGGCAGGAAACCGACCTCGCCGGCCGCCCCGCCGGCACCCCGACGGACCTGCCCGTCCAGCACCAGGCCGGCGCCGATGCCGTCGGCCACGTGCAGCAGGAGCAGGTCGGCGACGTCGATGCCCGCACCGGCCGCGTGCTCGCCGGCCGCCATCAGGTTGACGTCGTTGTCCACCACCACCGGCACGCCGAGCCGCCGCTGCACCGACTCCCCTATCGGCCGGCCCTCCACCAGACCGACCGAGGGGGCGAGCCGGACGGCTCCCCCGGACGAGACGCCGGGGGCCGCGATGGCCACCCCGCGCAGCGCGGGCAGGCCGTCGCCGGCCAGCTCGGGCACCGCCCGGCAGATCAGGTCGACGATGTCGCCGGTGAGCCGGACCGTCCGGTGGGCGACCACGGCGCCGTCGCTGTCGGCGATCTCGCAGTTGATCCGGGACGGCTCCAGCGAGACGGCCGCGACCAGCTCGGCGCGGGGGTTGAACTCCAGCATGGCGCGCGGCCGTCCGGCCCGTGACGCGCCGGGTCCGCGTTCGATCAGGTAGCCCTCGGCGATCAGGTCACGGACCAGCGGGGTGAGCGTGGCCGGGCTCAACCCGGTGAGCTCGGTCAGCTCGGCACGGGAGAGCACCCGCACCTGGCGGGCGGCGGAGATCACGGAAAGCCGCTTGATCTCCTTCGACCGCTCCCGGCTTACCGGGCTCGTCGGTGGCGTCACCACGTCATTCACACTTCCTTCCTACGGCGAACGAATTATTGAGTCAAGTAACGAATGCGTCTCGGCCAGTCCACGGGACCGTGATGAGCAGTGAAAATGTTGACGAATCCGACCACGGCAGGACATCACCCCCGAGGGAATCGAGGGGCGGAGAGCACTCATGGCGGCCAGTTTGTTTCTTTCGCAAAATAAGAACGATCTTGCACGGCATTGGCGATCCACCGGCCGGTCCCCGCGTCACCGGGCGAAGGCATTCCAGTGTGTACGGAGCCCCGTACCGCCGCGTGCCCGGCAGTCCCGGGTGCCCGGGCACGGGCGTCAGCGGAGCCGGTAGACGGGCGTCCAGGAGGCGGGCGGGCGTCGCAGGTTGGTGCCGATGGCGGCGGCCCAGATGCTCCAGCCCGCCACCACCGCCAGCGCGGCGGCCCAGCAGAGCAGCGGCAGCACCGCGGTGCTGGTGTTCCTGCTCGGCTCCGCGATCAGGCCGCCCGCCACCCCGGCGTACGCCACGGGACGCTTCGCCCGCGGCGGCGGACGGGTACGGGGGGTCAGCTGTCGCAGGCGGTGGCGGGCAGGCCGGTCACCGGGACCGGGGAGCTGCCGGCCGGGCGGGCCTTGCCCGCGAGCACCCCGGCCAGCGCGG
Source organism: Micromonospora sp. SL4-19 (assembly GCF_047921475.1). Classification (NCBI taxonomy): domain Bacteria; kingdom Bacillati; phylum Actinomycetota; class Actinomycetes; order Micromonosporales; family Micromonosporaceae; genus Micromonospora; species Micromonospora sp. SL4-19. The sequence goes on along the minus strand of NZ_JBLROB010000008.1, from coordinate 114,178 downwards.
TCATCGACGCCTGGCTGGACGAGTACGTGGCCAGCAGCGTCGGCGACTTCGCGCCGGCCAGCACGTACGGGGTGTCCATCGCCACCGTGACGGCCGCGTCGGCCCGCAGGTCGCCGGCGCCGTCGCCGTACCCGACGAGGTGCACGATCCGGCCGCCGCGCGGCACCACCCTGACCCCCGCGGCGGTGAGCGCCTTGGTCAGCGCGGCGCGGGCGCGGTCCCGTCCGGCGGAGGAGGTCACGGTGACCGGCCCGGTCACCGGGGCGTCGCAGGCGCCCCGCAGCATGGTGACCGCGGCGGCGGCCAGGTCGGTGGCCGCCGCGCGGTGTTCGGCGCTGTCCAGCGTCGACATGTCCGGCGCCGGCTGGTCAGCCAGCTTGAACTTCATGGTCAGCACCCGGGTGGCCGCCTCGACCAGCCGGGCCCGAGGCAGCGAGCCGTCCCGGAGCGCGGCGAGCAGTCCGTCGTACGCCTGGCTCACGTTCGGGGTCATCAGGATGAGGTCGTTGCCGGCGTTCAGCGCCCGGACCGCGGCCTCCCCCGGCGACCAGCGCTTGGCCGGCGCCATGTTCATCCCGTCGGTGATCACCACGCCCTGAAAGCCGAGCTGGCCCCGGAGCACGTCGGTGAGCAGCTTGCGGGAGAAGGTGGCGGGCGTGCCGGGGTCGACCGCCTGCACGTCGAGGTGGGCGGACATCACCGCCATCGCGCCGGCGTCGACCCCGGCGCGGAACGACGGGAACGCGATGCGGTCCAGCTCGGCGCGGGACTGGGTGACGACCGGGAGGTCCTTGTGCGAGTCGGCGGCGCTCAGGCCGTGCCCGGGGAAGTGCTTGATGCTGGCCGCCACCCCCTCGGCCTGCAGCCCGCGGACCGCGCCGGCCACCTGGGCGGAGGCGCGCTGCGGGTCGGCGCCGAAGGAACGGGAGCCGATCACCGCGCTGCGGGTCGCCAGCACGTCGGCGACCGGAGCGAAGTCCATGTTGATCCCCATCGCGGCCAGCTCGGCGCCGGCGGCCCGCCAGGCGGCCTCGGTCAGCGCCGCGTCGCCGGCTGCGCCGGCGGCCATCGGGCTGGGCAGCAGGGTCACCCCGTCGGTGATCCGGGTGACCACGCCGTACTCCTGGTCGGTGCCGATCAGGAAGGGCGCCGGGCCGGCGGGGAGCTTCGCGGCGGCCTCCCGCAGGCCGGTGGTCAGCTCGCGGACCTGCCGGGGGTTGTCGACGTTGGTGGTGGCCTGGTTGCCGGAGGTGGGGTCGTCGGCGCTGAACCCGACCAGGATCACCCCGCCGAGGTGGTACTTCGCCACCATCTCGGCGGGGGTGTCGACCCCGGCGAGGTCCTGGTTGCCGGCGGCCGATCCGGGCGAGACCTCGGTCGCCGAGCTGCCGTACGCGTACGGCATCAGCACCTGGCCGACCAGGTCCTCGTCGGCGAGCGTGCGGACCAGGGCCGCCGCCCGGGCCGCCGGCTCACCGGTCGCGGACGCGGCCGGCGGGCTCGCCGGGCCGGCGGCCGGCGGGCCGCCCGGCTGGTTCGCGCAGCCGGAGACAAGGAGGGCGGTCACTGCGGCGAGCACGACGAGGCGACGTCGAGGGGTGGTCGACATGCCGCCTATCCCACCAGTTCCCCGCGTATCGGGGCAACCCGACCTTCGGTCAGCCCACCCGGGTGAGCAGGGTCACCGGCGCGCCGTCACCGGCGTGTCGGTACGGCTCGAGCTCGGCGTCCCAGGCGGTGCCGAGCGCCTTGTCGAGGGCGTGCGCGAGCGCCTCCGGGGCGCGGACGGACGCCATGATCGCGCGCAGCCGGTCCTCGCCGAGCTGGATGTCGCCGGCCGCCCCGACAGTGGCCCGGAACAGGCCCCGCCCCGGGACGTACATGAACCGCTCGCCGTCGACACCGGCGCTCGGCTCCTCGGTCACCTCAAAACGGATCATGGGCCACTGCCGGAGGGCAGCAGCCAGTTCGGCGCCCGTCCCCGGGCTACCGGTCCACCCGCACTCGGCGCGCCGGGCGCTGGGATCGACGGGCTGGGCCGTCCACTGCAGGTTGACCGGCGCGGCAAGGACGCGCGCGATCGCCCACTCGACGTGCGAGCACACGGCGAGCGGGGTCGAGTGGACGTATACGACGCCACGCGTTGGCACGGTGACCTCCCGGAGAGCGAGGTGCGTCTTCCCCTACGACCTCGTCCACCCGGTGGTGTCTGCAACACATGATGACCCTTGTGACGGATGATGCGCCAGCGAATCGGAAAATTCGCCACCCGCTGCCGGCGGAAATACCCGGGCGGCTGACCCTGTTGACCCCCGTGACGGCGCGACGACCAGCCAGGCGTCGAGGTCGTGTACAGTTCTCTGGGCGGTTCTGTGCCGCCGTACATCTTCGCGGGGTCGAGGCCCACCCGGGCGTCACCCGCAACAGCCCCCGGACGTTTCAGTCCTCCCGTACGTCTGCAAGGAGTACTTCCGTGGCGAGCAACACCTCTAAGACCGCGCGCGCGTCAGTCCGGGCCGGCCAGGCTGGCCAGGGTGGCGCCCTCAGCGTGCTGGGCGAGTTCAAGTACCTCATCCCGCTCAACGGCGGCAAGCACGCCTACGTGCGCAACCTGACCAACGGCAAGACCGCGCACCTGCGCACCGACTCCGAGGCCTTCGTCGAGGAGATCCGGGTGCTGGCCGCCGCCGGCCACGCTGCCAAGATCCGGGCGGAGATCAACGGCCTCGCCGCCGCCCACCCGGAGCACGGCTGGGACAAGACCGAGAAGCGTCTCGTCGAGGCCGGCGTCTTCGAGGGCTGAGTCCCTCACCCGCGTCACCACGAACCGCCCGCCGGGGTCGCCCGGCGGGCGGTTCGTCGTCTCTCCACCCTGACGGTTGTCGAGTGCTCCTCACTCCGTCAGCAGCGCGACCTCGCCGGTCGCCAGCTCGTAGAGGGCGCCGACCACCTCGACATCGCCGGCCGCCACCGGGTCGGCCAGCAGGGCGTCGGCCCGCAGGGCGGCCACCGTGCGCACGACGTGCCGGCGGACCGCCAACGGCTGGGCGCCCGGGTCGCCCGCGCCCACCGCCGCGACCGCCGGGGCGATCTGATCCACCACGTACGCCAGCGAGCCGCCCGGCCGCTCCCCGCTGCGCAGCGCCTCCACCGCGGAGCCGACCGCCCCGCAGCGCTCGTGCCCGAGCACCATCACCAGCGGCACGCCGAGCTGGCCCACCACGTACTCGATGGAGCCGCACACCGCCTGGTCGAGGACGTGCGCGCCGGTGCGGATCACGCAGATCGAGCCGAACGTCTGGTCGAAGATCGCCTCCAGCGGGACCCTCGAGTCGATGCAGCCGAGCACGACGGCGTACGGCTGCTGGTCGCCGGAGGCGACGGCCGCGGCGGCGGTGACGTCGTGGCCGTGCACGGGCTGCCCGCTGACGAAGCGGCGGTTGCCGGCCAGCAGCTCGGCCAGGGCGGCACGCGGCGTCCGGGCCGCTCCGGCGGCCGGGGTCGGGCTCGGCGGCGGCATGCCCCCAGCCTGGTCACTGGCCCGATCGTGCGCAGGCCGGTCGGGAATCTTCTCACCGCGACGCTTGGCATGTTGTCATGGCGGGTAGCCGGTTGTTACCGCCGGGTTACGCCGGTGTGACGACACCGGCGGGGCCTTGGGGGTGGACGATGCCGGAGCACCTGGAGGTACGGCTTCCCGACGGCGTACGCCTGCACGTGGTGGTGACCGGGCCGGTCGACGCCGAGGCCACGGCGGTGCTGCTGCACGGTTGGACCCTGGACGGGAGCAGCTGGCACCGCCAGCTCGAGGGGCTGCGGGCGCGGTTCGGCGACCGGGTACGGGTGGTGACGTACGACGCACGCGGACACGGCAGGTCCAGCTGCATGGCGTTGCGGACGGCCACCCTCGCCCAGCTGGGCGACGACCTGGTCGCGGTGCTGGACCAGATCGTCCCGCTCGGGAAGGTCGTGCTGGTCGGGCACTCGATGGGCGGGATGACCGTGATGGAGTACGCCCACCGCCACCCCGCGCACTTCGCCGCCCGGACCGCGGGGCTGGTCTTCGTGTCGACCACCGCAGAGGGACACACCCACACCGTCTACGGGCTCTCGCCCCGGATCGCCCGGTTGATCCGGCTCGCCGAGACCACCGGCGCCGGGGTGCTGGCCCGCTGCGGCTCGTGGCGTCCGCCGCGCGCCCTGCTCCGCGCGTTGCGCCCGAGCATCCGCTGGCTGCTCTTCGGCGACCGCTGCGACCCGGCCGACATCCGGCTGGTCACCTCGGCGGTGGCGCACGCCTCGCTCCGCTCGATCGGCGGGTTCCGCGCCTCGATCGGTGCCCAGCACCGGCTGGACACCCTGACCGCGCTCGGCCACCTGCCGGCCGCCGCGCTGGTCGGCGACCGGGACCGGCTCACCCCGCCGCCGTGCGCCGAGTCCATCGCGGCGGCGCTGCCCGCCACCGAGCTGACCGTCTGCCCCGGCGCCGGCCACATGCTGATGATGGAACGCCCGGACGAGGTGAACGGGGCCCTGGCGGCAGTGCTCCACCGCGCACTGGCCCAACCGGTCGAGCCGACCGACCCGCCGGCCCCGCTGGTCGCGAACCGGCCGGTGGCGGCGGGGGGAACGGCCGGGCAAGGGGTGGGAACGCCCGGATAACGGGCAACCGGCACGACCGGCCCCGGGGCAGCGGCATGGCCACGACGACGGCCGGAGCGGCGACCCGTACCCTCATTCAGCCCGCCGTGCCCGCCGCGTGACCACAGGAGCCCCCGCAGTGAGCGACCAGACCACCCTGGAACGGGAGATCGCCGTCGAGCAACGGCATCTCGACCGGGTGTACGCCCGACTGGCGGTACTGCGCCGGTCGGCCGCCGACGCCGAGCGGGAGGGCTACCGGCTGGCCCGGGTCGGCAACTTCGGCGCGCTGGTGGAGCGGGACGCGATGGTCTTCCACGCCGCGCAGCGCCGGCACGTGCTGGACGCCGAGCACGAGGGGCTGGTCTTCGGCCGGCTCGACCTGCGTACCCGGCAGGTGTTGCACGTGGGGCGGCTCGGGGTGCGCGGCGAGAACGCCGAGACGCTGGTGGTGGACTGGCGGGCCCCGGCCGCCGCCGCCTTCTACCAGGCCACCCCGGCCGAGCCCATGGACGTGGTACGCCGGCGCACCATCCAGTCGTCGGCGGAGAAGGTCACCCGGATCGAGGACGACCTGCTGGACCCCGGGTCGGCGCCGCCGGACATGGCGGTGGTCGGCGACGGCGCGCTGCTGGCCACCCTGTCCCGGGCCACCGGCCGGGGCATGCGGGACATCGTCGCCACCATTCAGCGGGAGCAGGACGAAGCGATCCGCTCCCCCGGGTCGGGCGTCACGATCGTCTCCGGCGGTCCGGGCACCGGCAAGACGGCGGTCGCGCTGCACCGGGCCGCGTACCTGCTCTACTCCGACCGGGCCCGGTACACCGGCGGCGGGATCCTGGTAGTCGGCCCGTCCGGCGTGTTCGTCGAGTACATCGCCTCGGTGCTCCCGTCGCTCGGCGAGGAGACCGCCACCCTGCACTCGCTCGGCTCGCTTTTCCCCGGCATGTCGGCGACCCGCACCGACCCACCAGGGGTCGCGGCGGTGAAGGGGTCGCTGCGGATGCGTCGGGTGCTGGAACGCGCGGTCCGGGACGCGGTGCCGGGCTCCCCCACCGAGCTGCGTCTGCTCTACCGGGGCGAGCTGCTGCGGCTGGGGCGGGCCGAGCTGGACGCGATCCGGGATCGGGCGCTGCCGCGCGGCGCGCGCCGCAACGAGGTGCGCCGGGTCGGCTTCGACGCCGTCCTCGCCGCCCTGTACGCGCAGGCCCGCGGGCTGCGGATCGGCGGGCTGCCGGAGCAGCCCGCGTTCGAGGACGAGATCATCGACCGGCCGGAGTTCCGCGAGTTCCTCAAGGCCTGGTGGCCGCGGCTGCACCCGCGGCACGTGCTCGGCTGGCTGGCCCGCCCCGAGCGGCTGCGCCGGTACGCCGGGGGGCTCCTCGCCGGCGGCGAGATCCGGCTGCTGGCCGAGGCGTACCGGACCCTGGACACCGAGGGCCTGACCATCGCCGACATCGCCCTGCTGGACGAGCTGGACGCGCTGCTCGGCAAGCCGGTGAAGCGGGCGAAGCCGAAGCGCGACCCGTTCCAGCTCGCCGGGGGCGTGCGGGAGCTGAGCACGTTCGCCGACCGGCAGCGGGCGGCGCGGGCCGCCGCGCGGGAGCGCCCGGAGGACTACCGCGACTACGCCCACGTGGTGGTCGACGAGGCACAGGACGTCTCGCCGATGCAGTGGCGCATGATCGGCCGGCGGGGCCGGTTGGCCTCCTGGACGGTGGTGGGCGACCCGGCGCAGACCGCCTGGACGGGCGACCCCGGGGAACTGACCCGCGCCCGTGACCAGGCGCTGGGACGGCGCCGCCGGCACCGGTACGAGCTGACCACCAACTACCGGAACTCGGCGGAGATCTTCGCGGTGGCGGCGGCGGAGATCCGTCGGCGCTACCCGGATCTGGCGCTGCCCACCGCGGTGCGCTCCACCGGGGTGCCGCCGGTCGAGCGGACCGTGGCCGCCGCCGAACTGCCCGCCGCGACCGTGGCCGCGGCCGGCGCCCTGCTCGACGAGGTCGAGGGGACGGTGGGCGTGATCACGCCGGTGCCGCGCCGGGACGAGGTCGCCGGCTGGCTGGGCGACCTGGGCGGCACCCGGCTCCAGGTGGTGACCAGCCTCCAGGCCAAGGGTATGGAGTACGACGGCGTGGTGCTGGTGGCGCCGAGCGAGATCCGGGCCGACCCGGAGTCGGGCGTACGGACGCTCTACGTGGCGCTCTCCCGGGCCACCCAGCGCCTCACCACGCTCGACCCGGTCGGCTGACGACGGCTCCTGATTCGCGCGACGGCAGACGCCCCGAGCCGGAGTCGTCGGAGCGGTCCGTCTCCGCGTCCGTTCACTTGCACACATAGCGATGTGAGCATAGATTGGGTCCGGCCGGGGCGCGGGACGGAAGGGTGTGGGCGTGGGCGCAGGTCATGACCACAGCAGCGCGGCGGCCAACGCCGCGCACCGCCATCGTGGTCGACTCTGGGCCGCGTTCGCACTGCTCACCGCCCTGATGGTGGTCGAGGCGGGGGCCGCGTTCGGCACCGGCTCGCTGGCCCTGCTCTCCGACGCCGGGCACATGTTCACCGACGTGCTCGGCATCGGCATGGCGCTCGCCGCGATCACCGCCACCCGGCGAGCCGACACCGATCCACAACGCACCTTCGGGCTCTACCGGCTGGAGGTGCTGGCCGCGCTCGCCAACGCGGTGCTGCTCGGCGGCGTCGCCGCCTACGTGCTGGTCGAGGCGATCCGCCGGTTCGGCAAGCCGCCGGAGGTGCTCGCCGGGCCGATGCTCGCCGTGGCGGTGCTCGGCCTGCTCGCCAACGTGGCCGCGTTCGCGCTGCTGCGGACCGGCGCGCAGGAGAGCATCAACCTGCGCGGGGCATACCTGGAGGTGCTCGGCGACCTGCTCGGCTCGCTCGGGGTGATCGGCGCCGCGCTGGTCATCGCGCTCACCGGCTGGCGGTGGGCCGACCCGTTGGTCGCCGTCGCGATCGGGCTGTTCATCCTGCCGCGCACCTGGCGACTGGGGCGGGCCGCGCTCCGCATCCTGGTCCAGGCCGCGCCGGAGCACCTCCAGGTGACCGCGGTGCACGACCGGCTGGCCGCGGTCCCCGGCGTCGCCGAGGTGCACGACCTGCACGTCTGGACGCTCACCTCCGGAATGGAGGTGGCGTCGGCGCACCTGACCATGGCACCCGGCGCGGAGGTGGGCGAGGTGCTGGCCGCCGCGCGGGCCGCCCTGCACGAGGACTTCCGGATCGACCACGCCACGTTGCAGATCGAACCCGGAACGTCGGCCGGGGCATGCGGACCCGTCGAGTGGTAATTAGGGCAATCTTAAATTCAAGTGGCTATTGTGCAGCTATGCCGGTTTTAGCCAACCACCGAGCCCCGGCCACCCGGGGCGCGGTCGGCACACCACCGGTAGGCTCGGTCGCGGTCTCCGCCGGGCGGCGTCCTCCGACGCCCGCGGGGCCCGTCGCCTAATCGCCTCAGCACGGCGAGCCGGGGAACCACGTTCCTGGGGTGCATCCGCGTCAGCGGTAGGGATCTTCCGTCCCGAACCCGTCAGCTAACCCGGTCGGCGGTTGACGGAAGGACACCTGAATGCCACCAGTGGCACCTGTACGACGGACGGCCGCCCGGTTGGCGGCCCTGCTCATCGCGGCGCTCGCCCTCGGCGTCGTGATCGCGCCGCTCTCCCCCGCCTCGGCGGCCGCCCCGGCCGGCCTGCTGGCCGCCCCTCCCGGCGACCACGAGGGCGGCACCGCGGCGCTGCGCGCCCAGCTCGACACGGCGAGCAAGGGCTGGCTGGATGCGCGAGCGGCGCTGAACCGGTCGGTGAGCCGGCAGCAGCAGCTCGCCGCCCAGCTCAAGACGATCAACGCCGAGCTGGGCGTACGCGACACCAAGGTCGGCGAGATCGCCGCGGTCGCGTACCGGACCGGGCGGCTCGGCACCGCTGCGGCGTTGCTCTCCAGCAACAGCCCGGAGGGCTTCCTGGACCGCGCCGCCGCGCTGCAACAGGTCGCCGCCCACGAGGACCGGGCGCTGCGCGACCTGATCGACACCCGGGACGAGGCCACCCAGACCCAGGCCGCGCTCAACGGCGAGATCCAGGAGCAGCGCAAGCAGGTCGCGGTGATGGCCAAGCGCAAGCAGCAGGCGGAACGCGCGCTCGAGGTGGCCAACAACCGCCCCACCACCAGCACCGGCGGCGGCAGCGTGCAGGGCACGTCCCGGGCCAACGCCACCCCCGCGCCACGCAACGCCGACGGCTCCTGGCCCGCGGAGTCGTGCAGCGTCAACGACCCGACGCCGGCCAACGGCTGCATCACCCCGCGGATGCTGCACGCCCTCCAGCAGGCCAAGGCGGCCGGGTTCACCCGGTACGTCTCCTGCTATCGGCCCAGCGGCTCGGGCGAGCATCCCAAGGGCAGGGCGTGCGACTTCGCCGCGCAGAAGGGCGGCTTCGGCGGGGTGGCCACCGGCGGCGACAAGACGTACGGCAACAACCTGGCCGCGTACTTCATCCGCAACGCCGACCCGCTCGCCGTGCTCTACGTGATCTGGTACAAGCAGATCTGGCTGCCCAGCAGCGGCTGGAAGGCGTACACCGGCGGCAACGGCGACCCGTCCAGCGACCACACCAACCACGTGCACCTGTCGGTGTACTGAGGCCGGGGTGGCCGGCCGCCCGGCGGGCCACCTACGCCCACCGACGTACGCGGGATGTCGCCGCGCGGCCCACGACGCCGCGCTCCCGAGGCACGAGCATCGAGGGCATGATCCGACTGTCGCCCGCGGGGCGCAAGGCTCTGCTCACCCTGCACCTGGTCACCTCGCTCGGCTGGCTCGGCGCGGACCTGGTGCTGCTCACCCTCGGCGTCGCCGGACTGCGCGGGGCCGACCCCCAGGTGGTCTATCCGGCCGCGGGGCTGCTGGTCACCTGGCTCTTCGCCCCGCTGAGCGTGCTGGTCTGGGTGGTCGGGCTGGCCAGCGCCCTGCTCACCCCGTGGGGCCTGCTGCGCTGGCGGTGGGTGCTGGTGAAGTTCGCGATCACCACGGCGATGCTCGGGCTGGTGCTGCTGGCGCTCAGCCCGACCGTGCGGCGGCTCGGCGAGCTGGGGCCGGACCTCACCACCCGGGACCGGCTGGACCTGGTCATCCCGCCGGCGGTCTCCAGCACCCTGCTGATCATCACGACCGTGCTGTCCACCTACAAGCCGTGGGGGCGGCTGCGCCCGGCCGCGCCGGCGAGCCGGCGTCCGGCCGACGGCTCCAGACGCGCCGAGCTGGAGGTGTCGCGAACCGCCGGGCGGCGGGGCTGACTCAGCCCGGGCGCCCCTCCAGGGTGGCGCCGAGCCGGCTGGCGAGGCCGAGGTGGGCCGCCCGGGCCTGGCGGAACGCGTAGCCGAACAGCGGCGCCGGCGCGGAGAGGGTGATCTCGACGTCGATGCGCACCACCCCGTCCGGCTCGTCCCGTAGCCGGGTGTGGTTGCGGACTGTGGTGGCGGGCTGCTGGCGGGCCACCGTCACCACCTCGTCCTCGTTGGCGATCAGCACGTCCGCCTGGTAGGTGACCGGGAAGTGCAGCGGGCCGAGTTCCAGCCGATCGGTGATCGCATAGCTGGCGAGGGCACCGGGTCGGGGCGGCAACTGGCGGACCCGGACGATCAGCGGGTGCAGCTCGCCCTGACGGGTCAGGTCGCTGAGGAGGGCGACCGCGTCCGCCCGGGTGCAGCGGGCCTGCACGGTGTAGCTGAAACTGTCGCTGCTGAGCACGCCGTACCCCCTTGCCGTCGGCGGTCCGCACGATCGTCCCGTACCCGGGGCCGGCTGGCAACGGTCGGTCGGCCCGGGCCGCACGGCCCGAATCCGACGCGGGGCCGGCGGGGAACCGGCCGAGGCGCACGATCAGGCGCCGGGCAGCACCTCGGGGGTGGCGCGCTCGACGAAGTATGGCTCCGGGGCGCCGAAGAGGCCCAGCAGGCCGGTCACCCAGAGCTGCCGGTGGACGAACCGGCTCGGCTCGGTGACCACCAGCTTCACGCCGCTGACCTCAGCGGTCTGGAAACCGGCGACCATCGCGCTGATGCCTACGGAGTCGATGAAGGTGACCAGCCGCATGTTCAGCTCGATCCGGGCCGGACGGCCCTTCGCGAGCACCTCGGCGATCGCTTCCCGCACCTCGTACGCGGTGTCGACGTCGATCTCGCCCCTCGGGGCGATCTCGATGACACCACCCGGCAGCACCGACTTCACGATCGACAGGCTCACGCGAGCACCTCCACTCGCCCGTACGGGCACCTCATCAGTACGCGGGCCGCGACCGAGCGTATTCCTCCGACGGCCTCGGTCGCCACCCCTCGGGATGAGCAATTCGCGGACTGGGCACACCTGGGCATCCCAGTCCGAATCTTCCAGTTCCTGTTCTTCGCAGACGATGGTTCTCAGTCTCCAACGATCGACCGGGGCCGGCCGATCCGCCGACCCAGGGTAGCGGTCCCCGGCCAGTTCGGCCCGCACCCGGTCCCGGCGCGTTCGGGCGGTTGGTCCCGCCGCGCGCTGATCGGCCGCGCCCGGCTCCGAGCGGCGTGGTTTGCGCCGGCTCCGGGCCGGGCACTGCCCGGTGAGCGAACCGTCACGCACCGGATGACCACCGGAGTCCGAAGCGGTCGCCGGACTCCGGCGCCCCCGAGGAGGTAGCACGATGTTCGGAACCGCCCTGCTCGACCGACGCGGCAAGCCCGAGCGGATCGCGGACCAGGCGTGGCAGCACCTGGTCTCCGCCGTCAGCTCCGCCGGGGACAGCGTCCGGGACGCCGCCCGATCCGCCCGGCGCAACGGGTCGGGCCTGGCCGAGGACGCCACCGACGTGGTCGGCTCCGCCGCCGACGAGGCCCGCCGCCGGGCCACCCGCGCCTTCGACGCGCTCGCCGGCCGCCGGCCGGCGCTGCCCTGGGCGCTGCTGGTCAGCGCCGCGCTGGTCGGCGCCGCGATCGGCTGGGCCGCCGGCACCGCCGCCCGGGCCGCCGGAAGCCGCGTACCGGACCTCGAAGAGATCGAGTTCGTGGACGTGGACCGCCCCGGCTCCCCGGCCGGCCTGGACGGCTGACCCGCACCGACGCGGCGGTTGCCCCCACCCGGGGCAACCGCCGCCGGCGCGGTCAGAACGCGGTCACGCCCGCCGGCGCCCGCTCGGCCCGGCTGAACGCGCGGAGCACGGCCGGCTGCCCGTGCCGGCGTACGGCGAGGCGGGTGAGCAGGGCCAGCACCGGGTCCAGCGCCTCGGCCGGCAGCTCCGGGGTGGGTACGCCGACGCTGACCGCGAGGTCGTCGGAGTGCACCGCGAGCTCCATCAGCCGGGTGGTGAGGTAGTCCTCCAGCGCCAGCGACCACGGCCCCCGGGCCAGGTGCACGACCCGCCCGTCCGGCTCGGCCGGCAGCGCGCCGGCCAGCTCGTCGACCGCGGCGTGGACCGCGGCCAGCAACGCGGCGTGCCCGTCGGCGGCGATCCGCTCCCCGGAGCGGCGAATGCCCACGTTCACCTCGTCGTCGACCGTCGCCCCGATCCAGGTGCCCCGGGCGTAGTGGTCGAGCAGGTCGATCGGTTCGCCCGGCGGGACCGGCTCGGCCAGCACCGTGGGCACGGCCAGGATCTGGGAGGCGAGATGACCGGCGAGCCCGCCGACCCGGAACTCGGCGAGCGCGCTGGCGGCGTCCCACTCCCTGGCTACGGCCGGGTCGGCGAGCAGCGCCGCCGCCGAGCGGGCGGCGGTCAGATAGGCGGACCTGATCGGGTGCATCGGCGTACCCCTCCTCACGGGCGCGGGAAGCCGAGCCTACCCAGCAAGATCGGCCAGGGCGGGCCCCGGACGCGACGGTGGCCGTCCCGCGGACGGGACGGCCACCGCGCTCGGCCCGGTCAGCGACCGGTGCAGGAGATCGTCGGCGCCCGGTTGCCGCCGGTCAGGGTCCCGTTGAAGCCGAGGGTGGTGACCGCACCGACGCCGAGGTTGCCGTTCCACCCGGCATCCCGGACGGTCACGTTCGCCCCGGACTGGGTGTACGACCCGCTCCAGAGCTGGCTGATCGTCTGCCCGTCGGGGAAGGTCCAGGTCAGGGTCCAGCCGGCGATCGGGACGGCGCCCGAGTTGCGGACCGTGAGCTCGGCCTGGAAGCCGCCCGGCCACGAGTTGATCACCGCGTAGCCGGCCGCGCAGCCGCCGCCGGTGGGCGACGGACTGGGCGAGGTGGGCGACGGACTCGGCGACGTCGGCGACGGGCTGGGCGAGGTGGGCGACGGGCTGGCCGTGGTCGGCGTCGGGCTGGGCGTGCCGCCGAGCCGGTCCGCCACCAGGATGCCCCGGCCGTTGGTGCCGAGGTAGACCCGACCGTAGACGCGTGGGTCGCCGGTCAGCGCCTCCCCGGCGTTGCCGTACTGGTGCTTGTCGTCGTTGATCCGCACCCAGGCGGCGCCGGCGTTGTCCGAGCGGTAGACCCCGGGCGTCCCGTCGACCGTGCCGATGGTGAACAGCGCCGGGTACGTCTGCCCGGGGGCCGCCTTGCCGAAGCCCACGTTCACCGCCGAGGTGACGTTGGCCAGCTTGGTGAAGCTCGCGCCGGAGTTGGTGGAGTGCCACAGGCCACCCTCGCCGGCCAGCCAGACGTCGCCCTCCTTGCCGGGCAGCGCCTTGAATTTCACGCTCGTGGTGGGCAGGCCGGTGGCGGCGGTGGCGGTGAAGCTGGCCCCGCCGTTGGTGCTGACGTAGAGCCGCCCGCCGCTGTAGCCGTAGAACTTGCCGGGGTTGACCCGGTCGGACTCGACGGTGGCGTTGGCCGGGATGCCGGTCGACGCGGTCCACGAGTTGCCGAAGCCGACCGAGCGGACCACCTGCTGCCCGGAGTCGCCCGGTGCCCAGACGAACTGGCTGCCGTCGGCGGACGCGGCGACCGTGCCACCGTTGTTGATCCCGCCCGGCTCGGTGCCCTGGAACCAGTTCGCCCCGCCGTCGGTGGAGAACGCGACGTGACTGTCGTTGGGCCGGTCGGAGTCGGTGAAGTTGCCGGCCCGGACCATCACCGACGGCTTGGTCTCGGCGTAGTCGAGGCTGGTGGTGCTGGTGAAGTTGGGCTGGGTGAACATCATCGAGGGCACCGCGGCCAGGTCGGTGTGGCGGAAGCCGCCGATGTCGCCGAGCGCGCTGACCAGCGGGGCGCCCGAGGGCGGGCTGATCAGGTCGAGCACCGCGGTCTCCTCCAGCCCCTTGACCATGGGCTTGATGGTGAACTGGCCGCCGGTGTCCCACTTGGTGAGGTCGGTGGTGCCGTAGATGGTGGCACCCGTGCCGTACATCATCCGGTTGCTGTCGAACGGGTCGATCTCCAGCGACTCGTTCATCCAGCCCAGCTTCGGGGACTCCTCCGGCGGGGACGGGTTGGTGCCGAAGGTCAGCCACGGTGCCGAGCTGATGTCCATGGTGTACCTCTTGGCGCGGTTGGGGTAGCTGCTCCAGTCCCAGATCCGGGTCCAGGTCGCACCCCCGTCGGTGCTGCGCCAGAAGATGGCGTCCGGCCACCAGGAGATCTGGGTGGCCACCATGAGGGTGTTCGGCTTCTGGCGGTCGATGGTCAGGCCGGAGTAGCCGAAGTACGCGTCGGTGCTGGTCGACGGGATCGGGCTGATCTGCGTCCAGGCGCCGGTGGCCCGGTTGAACTTCCACACGTCGCCCTTGCCGCCGTCGTACGGGCCGCCGGTGTCGCTGGTGGCGATGTAGAGGTAGCCGCCGACCGGGTCCACCACGCCCTTGTGGGCGAGGTAGCCGGTGGGCTGGCCGGCGATCCGCTCCCACGTGGTGCCGCCGTTGGTGGTCCGGTAGACCGGGTTCTGCTTGTCCGCCACGCCCACGTAGACGGTCTGCGTGGCGCTGCCCGCCGTACCCGTGCTCTTGTCGAAGCTGACCCAGGTCAGGCCCTGGTTCTGGCTCTGGTAGCCACTGCTGTCGTTCGGGTCGGCGCGGTAGTTGCCGACGTTCGGGAAGTTGGCGACCTTGGCCCAGGTCGCGCCGTAGTCGGTGCTGCGCCACAGGCCGTTGCCGCCCTCGGCGCCGTAGTAGAGGATGCTGTTCCTGTTGGGGTCGACGGCGAGCCGCTCCCCCATGCCCCGGCCGGGCATGTTGCCACCGTTCTTGAACGGCAGTGGGGTGGCCTGCCAGGTGGCACCCTTGTCGGTCGAGCGCAGGATCGCGCCGTTGTTCGGGTCCCAACTGTTGGTGTACATCCCGACGGCGGCGTACACCCGGTTGGTCTGCACCGGGTCGGTGGCGAGGCTGACCACGCCGTTCCAACCCCATTTGTCGGCGCCGACCCAGTCCAGCAGCGGCGTCCAGGACTGGCTGGACTGTTCCCAGCGGTACGCCCCGCCGATGTCGGTGCGCGCGTAGATCAGGTTCTTCTCGGTCGGGTTGTAGACGATGCCCGGGACGAAGCCGCCACCGTCGATCCGGACGTTCTTCCAGGTGTACGGCTCGGCCGAGGCGGCGGAGGCCGGGATGGCGGGGGCGGCGGCGAACTGCACGGCTACGGCCGCCGCGGTGGCGGCCAGCGCGGCGACGGCCGCGCCGGCGAGACTTCTGCGCATGGGCGGTTCCTCTCGGTTGCCCTGTGGTACGGGACGGGACGACGACTCCAGGTCGTGGCGCAGGGGAGCTGCCCGGGCTCCCCGTCGGCGTGCTGGCTCCCGCAGCCGAGGGACATTCACCCTAACCGTTGGATCGGGGGGTTTGGAAGCGCTCCCAGACCAACTCGGGTCACCCGGAACGGGTGAGGGCTGGTCACCCGAGGTCCGGGCAGGATCGGGTGTGGCGGGCACCCGTGCCGGTGGCGGAGCGCCCGCGCCCGCGAACCGATCCGGGAGGGGAGGCCACCGATGGCCACCGCGTCGATCACGCGTACCGACCAGGACATCCAGACCGACGTCCTCGACGAGCTGACCTGGGAACCCCGGGTACGCCCCAACGAGATCGGGGTGACCGTCACCGAGGGGGTGGTGACGTTGACCGGCTGGGTGGACAGCTACGCCAAGAAATGGGCCGCCGAGCGGGCCGCGCACCGGGTGTCCCGGGTCCGGGCGGTCGCCAACGACCTCGCCGTCCGGATCGCCACCTCCGCCGAGAAGAGCGACCCGGAGATCGCCACCGCGGCCAGCCGGGCGCTGGAGTGGGACGCCTTCGTGCCGATCGAGACGCTGGACGTGACGGTCGCCGACGGCTGGGTGACCCTGCACGGCGAGGTCGAGTGGGAGTACCAGCGCCGCGCCGCCGAGCGGGCGGTCGGCCGGCTCACCGGCGTACGCGGGGTGAGCAACGGCATCACCGTCCGACCGGGAGCCCGCAGCGACGGGCACGAGCTGGCCGTGCGGATCGTGGACGCGCTGGCCCGCAACGGCGCCACCGAGGCGGAGGGGATCAGCGTCCGGGTGCACGGCGACACCGTGGTGCTGGAGGGCCTCGTCCACTCCATTCAGGAACGCGAGGAGATCGAGCGGGTCGTCTGGTCCGCCCCCGGCATCCGGGAGGTCCACAACCATGTGACCGTGGGCCGTTGAGGGGAACCACCCGGGCCGGGTGATCCCGGCTCACCCGGGCGCGGGCGAGGCTGGGACCCATGACTGATCCGAACGGGTTGACCGCAGCCGGGCGCATCGCGCCCGGCTGCACCCTGCCGGCGCTCGCGGACGGGCGGGAGGTGGCCCGATGACGACGCCACTCCAGGTCACCACCGCGAAGCTGCGGATCCCGGTGACCGACACCGACCACTCCCGTGGGCCGGCCGACGCGCCGGTCACCATCGTCGAGTACGCCGACTTCCAGTGCCGGTTCTGCGGTGCCGCGCACGCCAACCTGGCCGAGGTGCTGCGCCAGCGCGCCGAGACCGTCCGGCTGATCTACCGGCACTTCCCCATCGCCAACGTGCACCCGTACGCGGAGAGCTCGGCGGAGACGGCCGAAGCCGCCGGACGGCGGGGACGGTTCTGGGAGATGCACGACTGGCTGTTCGAGCACCAGGACCAGCTCGATCCGGTGCACCTGTCGCTCGGCGTCGAACAGCTCGGGCTGCCACCCGACGAGATCGGCACGGAGGTGGAGCGGCAGGCCCACGCCGACCGGGTCCGGCGGGACTTCGTCGGCGGCATCCGCAGCGGGGTGAACGGCACCCCGACGCTCTTCGTCAACGACGCCCGCCACGACGGCGGCTACGACCTGGCGGACCTGCTGGCCGCGGTGGACGCGGCGGCGACCGACTGACCCGTCAGATGAGCCGCAGCTCACGGGCCCGCCGGACCGCTTCGCGCCGGCGGGTCGCGTCGAGCTTGCGGTAGATGTTGCGGACGTGGGTCTTCACCGTGTTGACCGACAGGGACAGCTCGCTGGCGATCTCCACGTTGGACAGGATGCTCTGCAGATAGCGCAGGATCGTCAGTTCCCGTTCAGTGAGCGGCTCGTCCAGCGCCCGCTCCGGCCCGCGCGGCCGCTCGGCCGGCTCGTCCGCCCGCCGCTCGTCCGCCCCGCGTACCAGGTCGCTCACCGTCGTCCAGTGCGCCGTGCCGGAGTCCAGATGCGCGGCGAGCAGGTCGCGTACCCCCGGTTCGGCGCGGGTGAAGACCCGGCGGTGGCCCTCCGGCTCGGCCAGGTCGAGCACCTGCTCCAGGATCCGCCCGGCCCGCCGGTCGTCGCCACCGTCGCGGGCCAGGACCGCGTCGAGCAGGCCGGCGGCGAGCCGGACCGGCAGCGGCCAGGACTGCGCGTCGGGTGCCGCCCAGTCGGGGAGCGCCCGCCCGGCGGCCGGCGGATTCCCGGCCCGCAGCTCCACCCGGGCCAACGCCACCCCCAGCGCCGCCGCCCCGACGCCGGCGTCGCCGCCCCGCAGTGCGTCGGTGAGCAGGGCGCGAGCGTTGTCCACGTCACCGACGGCCGCCCGCAGCTGCGCCTCGGCGGCGGTCAGCCAGGCGGCCAGTTCCAGGCCCGGTGCCCCCTTCCGGGCCTCGGCCAGGGCCCGTAGGGCGTCCGCCGGTTGGCCGGCCGCGGCCAGCAGCTCGGCCCGGCAGAGCGCCGCCAGCGCCGCCGCCCCGGGCTCCACGATGGCCGGCCAGGCCAGGGCCAGGTTCGCCGCTGCCTCCGCCGACTCGTCCCGGTAGCACGCCACGATGGCCAGCGCGAGGTACGCGTACCCGCAGTCCAGCCGGGAGGACCAGGCCTGGCAGGCCGGCATCGCCAGCGCCTCCCGCGCGGTCCGTTCCGCCGCCCGTAGCCCGCCCAGGATCGCGGCCAGCAACGCCGACCGGCTGGCGCAGACCAGCTCCGTACGCGGCCGTCCCGCCCGCTGGGCAGCGGCGCGGCCCTCGGCGAACCGCTCCCCGGCGACGGAGAGCTCTCCCTCGGCCAGCGCCACCAGCCCGAGCGCGGTGCCGGCGACCGCCTGGGTGTCGGCGTCCTCCTCGACCCCGGCCCGCGGGTCGTCCCCCGGCCCGACGGCGGTCCGGGTGGCGAACAGCCGGTCAGCGGCGCGGTGCACCTCCGCGTGGTCCCCGGCGAGCCGGGCCAGGGTCAGCTCCAGCGCGGTGGCCAGCCGACGGAACCGGTCCCGGCGTGGGGCGGGTAGGGCGCGGGCCTGGTCGACGGCGCGGCGCAGGTGTCCGCGGGCCGCGTCGACGTCGCCCGCGTACGCCCGCTCGGCGGCGCAGGCCAGCGCCAGCTCCGGGTCCCGGTGGACCGCGTCGGCGGGCGGCTCGGGCGGCGGTGGGCCCGTGGGCTGGTCCAGGTCGTACGGCGCCAGCTCCGGCCACCGCGCGATCAGCAGCTCAGTAGCCCGGTTCCACTCGCCCCCGGCCAGCGCGTGCCGCAGCGCCTCGGCCGGCCGGTCGTGGCCCGCGTACCAGCCGGCGGCCCGCAGGTGCAGGTCGCGCAGTTCCTCGGCGGGCAGCCGGCCCAGTTCGTCGCGGAGCAGGTCGGCCAGCAGCGGATGGCACCGGTACCAGGGCGGGCTACCGCCGTCGTGCTCGAGGAAGCCGCCCTCCCGGGCCAGGTCGGCCAGCACCTGGCCGGCGTCGGCCCGTCCGGTCACCGCGTCGGCCAGGTCGGCGCAGACGGCAGCGGCGACGGCGCTGCGCCGCAGCACGTTCCGGGCGTCCGGGTCAAGCGGGGCGAGCACCTCGTCGCGCAGGTACGCGGCGACGTTCGGCTGGTCACCGCCGAACCGCTCGACCGCGCGGGCCGGGTCCGCCTGGGCGCGCAACGCCAACGCGGCGAAGCGCAGGCCGGCCGCCCAGCCGCCGGTCCGCTCCCGCAGCCGGGGCACCGCCGCGGCGGGCAGCGGCACCCCGTGCGCGACCAGCAGATCAGCCACCTCGTCGTCGGTGAACGCCAGCTCGTCCGGGCCGACCTCGGTCAGCTCCCCGGCGAGCCGCCACCGGTGCAGGGCCAGCGGCGGTTCGGTCCGCGCGCCGGCCACCAGCCGCAGCCGCCCCTCGGCGTGGCGGAGCAGGAACTCCAGCCCGGCCAGCGCGGCCGGATCGGTGATCCGGTGCAGGTCGTCCAGGACCAGCCGCACCGGGTGTTCCCGGGCGGCGAGCGCCGCCGCGACCAGTTCGAGCTGGTCGGGTCGGGGCGGGATGTCCGGCACCGGCGGCTGCGGCCCCTCGTCCGGTACGCCCTCCGTGGCGGTCCGCAGCGCCGCCGCCAGGTACGACCAGAACCGCTCCCCGGTGTCCCCCTCCTCCACCGCCACCCAGGCCGGCGGCGGCTCACCCCCGTCCGCGCGCGCCCAGGAGGCGAGCAGCGTGGTCTTGCCCCAACCGGCCGGCGCGGAGACCAACGTGACCGGCCCGGCCACGCCCTGGTCCAGCCGGGCCAGCAGCCGGGGCCGGACCAGCACCGGCTCGGGCAGGGCGGCCGGGGCCAGCCGGGACGCCAGCAGTGGGAGCGCCAGGGGCGTGCCGACCGATGACGCCGGCCCACCCGCGCCCGGCGCTGCCGACCCGTGCGGGCCCGTCGGCACGTCGGTCGGCGCCCCGGCGACCTCGACCCGGTCAGCCTCCTCCGGCATGCGGCCCTCCCCCGGTCGTGCCCGCTCCCCCGCTCGGTGCGGGCTGCGGTTACCCGGACCGGACCGGTTCACCCCTTCGGGGCGAACCCGCTTCACCCGGCGCGGTCGCACGCTGGAGGCTCGCGGGCGGCTGGCTGCGCGTGGCCGCCGCCCGCCCGAGCCGACGGGAGGGGCAGGTGGCACGGATGGGACGGCTGGCCGGCGGCGGGATCGCCCTCGCGGTGGCGACCGGGGTGAGCGCCGCGCGGGTGCTCGTGCGCCGCCGGGAGCGCTGGCCGCGCGCGACCGGAGCCGATCCCCGGCCCGGACGCTGGCAGGTGGTGACCGTGGCGGGCCGGCCCGAGGAGGTGCTGCCGGGCGGCCGGTGGCCGGAGCCGCTGCGGCGGCTCGACGGCGCGGTGGAGGTGGAGGCCGGACCGGCGCCCGGCGGGCGCGGCACCGAGCTGGCCGTCCGCCCGCGCGGCGGCGAGCCGGAGCTGCCCGGCCTGGCCGCCCACCTGGTCGGCGACGATCCCGGCCGGTTCCTGCGGCAGGTGTTGCGGGAGGCCAAGCAGCTGGCGGAGACCGGGGAGGTGCTCCGGGCGGACCGGTCCCGGCTGGACCGTCCGGGGGTGGCCGGATGAGGGCGCTGTGCTGGGAGGGCGCCGACACGCTGGCGGTACGCCAGGTCCCCGACCCGGAGCTGCGCAACGCCCAGGACATGATCGTCCGGGTCCGCCGGAGCGCCACCTGCGGGGCGGACCTGCCGTTGCTGGCCGGCCGGCTGCCGTACCTGGCCGCCGGGGACGTGCTCGGGCACGAGTTCCTCGGCGAGGTGGTCGAGATCGGGCCGGAGGTACGCCGGCACCGGGTCGCCGACCGGGTGGTGGTCTGCGCGGGGGTCGCCTGCGGGGCCTGCTGGTTCTGCCGTCAGGGCCTCTTCTCCTGCTGCGACAACGGCACCACCGGCGCGGCGGCCAGCGAGTCGGCGTGGGGCCAGCCCACCGGCGGCTGCTTCGGCCACCCCGCCCCGCTGGGGGGCTTCGCCGGCAGCCACGCCGAGTACGTGCGGGTGCCGTACGCCGACGTCGGCGCCTTCACCGTGCCGGAGGAGGTCAGCGACGACCGGGCGGTGTTCGCCTCGGACGCCGCGCCGACCGGCTGGATGGGCGCCGAGTTGGGCGAGGTCGCCCCGGGTGACGTGGTGGCGGTCTGGGGCGCGGGCGCGATCGGCCAGCTCACCGCCGGGGCCGCTCTGCTACGCGGCGCGGACCGGGTGATCGTCGTCGACGCCCACGACGACCGGTTACGGATGGCCGAACGGCACTTCGGCGCGGAACCGCTGAACTACCGGTACGTGGACGTCCCCGCCGAGTTGCGGGAGCGCACCGGCGGCCGGGGACCGGACGTGTGCGTGGAGGCGGTCGGCATGGCGGCCGAGCGGCCAGGCCTGCTGGCCGGCCGGCGCGGCGGCGACGCGGACCGGCCGCTGGCGCTGCGCGAGGCGGTGCACGCCTGCCGCAAGGGCGGCACGGTGGTGGTGCTCGGCACCTGGACCGGGTTCGTCGACGCGTTCCCGATGGGCGCGGTGATGCACAAGGGGCTGACCGTGCGTAGTGCCCGGCAGCACGGGCAGCGCTGGATCCCGATGCTGCTGGACCGGATGGCCCGCGATCAGCTACGGACCGAGCACCTGGCCACCCACCGGCTGCCGCTGGAGCAGGGCCCGGACGGCTACGCGCTGTTCCGCGACCGGGCCGACGGCTGCGTACGGGCGGTCTTCTCGCCGTGAACCACGCCCGCGCGGATGGCACACTCGGCGCATGCGCGACGACCGCCCGTACGACCTCGTCCTGCTCGGCGCCACCGGGTTCACCGGCGGCCTGACCGCGGAGTACCTGGCCCGGCACGCGCCGCACGGGCTGCGCTGGGCGCTGGCGGGGCGGAACCCGGGCAAACTGGCCGCGGTGCGGGAGCGGCTCGCCGGGATCGACCCGGCGCTGGCCGAGCTGCCGCTGCTGACCGCCGACGTCACCGACTCGGCGGCGCTGCGCGCCGTCGCGGAGCGCGCCCGGGTGGTGGCCACCACCGTCGGGCCGTACATCCACCATGGGGAGCCGGTGGTCGCGGCCTGTGCCGCCGCCGGCACCGACTATGTCGACATCACCGGTGAACCGGAGTTCGTCGACCTGATGTACGTGCGGCACCACGCGGAGGCGGCGCGTACCGGCGCGCGGCTGGTGCACGCCTGCGGCTTCGACTCGATCCCGCACGACCTGGGCGTCTGGTTCACGGTCAAGCAGCTCCCGTCGGCCGGGCCGGTCACCGTGGACGGTTACGTCCGGGCCGGCGGGCGGTTCTCCGCCGGCACGTACCACTCGGCGCTCACCGCGTTCTCCCGCACCGGGGAGACGAACCGCGCGGCGCAGGCCCGCAAGGCCGTCGAACCCCGGCCGGAGGGCCGCCGGGTCCGCGCCGTACCCGGGAAGATCGGCCGGGCGAGGGAGCTCGGCACCTGGGCGGTGCCGCTGCCCACCATCGACCCGCAGATCGTCCGCCGCTCGGCGGCGGCCCGCCCCGAGTACGGCCCGGACTTCCGCTACCGCCACTTCGCCGCGGTGAAGCGGCTGCCGACCATCCTGGCCGCCGGGGTGGGCCTGGCCGGCCTGGTCGGGCTGGTGAAGCTGCCGCCGACCCGGCGCTGGCTGCTCGGCCGGCTCTCCTCCGGGCAGGGGCCGAGCGCCGAGCAGCGGGCGAAGTCCTGGTTCCGGGTCCGGTTCGTCGGCACCGCCGGTGGCCGGCGCGTGCTCACCGAGGTGGCCGGCGGCGACCCCGGGTACGACGAGACCGCCAAGATGCTCGCCGAGTCGGCCCTCTGCCTGGCCTTCGACGATCTGCCGCCCACCGCCGGGCAGGTGACGACGGTGACCGCGATGGGCGATGCCCTGCTGGACCGGCTCACCCGTGCCGGCCTCACCTTCCGGGTGCTGGAGCGTGCGGCTTGACCCTCGACCGGGTTGAGGGCCCAGGATCCGGCGTCGTGGAGAGCGAACTGCGCAGCATCGGCGAGCTGGCGCGGGCCAGCGGCCTGACGGTGAGCGCGCTGCGGTTCTACGACCGCTCCGGCGTGCTCGTCCCGGCGCTGGTCGACCCGGCCACCGGCTACCGCTGGTACTCCGACGACCAGATCGCGCCGGCCCGGCTGGTGGCCGGGCTGCGCCGGGTCGGGATGCCGTTGGCCGGGATCGCCGAGGCGCTGGCGTACCGACACGAGCCGGCGCTGGTCCACCGGCTGCTGGACGCGCACCTGCGTCGGCTGGAGGACGGGCTCGCCGACGCCCGCCGTGAGCTCTCCCGGATCCGTACCCTGCTCGCTCCGGAGGAGATCACCATGATCGCTCGTCTCGTGCTGCGCCGCGCCGACCTGGCCGCCGCCGTCGATGCCGTCCGGTTCGCCGTCGGCACCGATCCGGAGCTGCCGGCGCTGGCCGGCGTGCTGCTGGAGGTCGAGCCGGACGGCGTACGGCTGGTCGCGACCGACCGGCACCGGCTGGCGGTGGCCCGCGTGGGCGGGAAGGTCGACGGCCCGGAGGTCCGCGCGCTGCTGCCGACGGACGCGATCGACGAGCTGCGCGCGCTGCTGGACACCGGCGAGGGGATCACCTCGGAGGCGCACCTGACCGTCGCCCCGTGCCGGGTCGAGGTCTCGGTCGCCGGCCGTACGGTGGCCGCCACCATGCCGCCGTACGACTTCCCGGACTACCGCCGGCTGCTGCACGGCCACGTCGCCGGCGCGCCCGCGTACCGGATCCCGGTGGACGTGATCCCGCTGCGCGCCGCGCTCGCCGCCCACGACGCACCGGTGCTGGTCCGCGACTACGCCGGGGTACCCGCCGAGGTGGCCGTGCTCCACCTGGACGACCGGGGCGGGCTGCGCCTGGTCGGGCCGGACGAGGCCGCGGCGGCGGACGCGGTGCGGGTCGGGGTGAACCGGGAGTACCTGCTGGAGGCCCTGGACGCGGGGGGCGGCGGCCAGCTCGTGCTGGAGCTGGACGGCCCGATCGCCCCGCTGGCCATCCGCCGGCCGGACGACACGGACGTGTTCTCCATCCTCATGCCGGTCCGGCTCTGACCTGTCCGCCACCAGAGGCACGAGCGCCGGTCACTCTCCGCGATCACCCACCCGCCGGCAGATCTCCCCGCACCCGCCTTTGCTCTGCAGCCATCGGCGCAGCAGGCACGCAGCGTTGCCGCTGCGTCCGTGGCTGCAGAGCAAAGGGGCGGGAGGGGTGCGTCCGGGCCGGGCCGGACCGGGCCGACGGGGCCGCGACGGTAGCATCTGGAGGTCCCACCTGACTGCCTGGACGGAGGCGTACGGAGCAGCATGCTCGACATGGACTTGATCCGGAAGGATCGCGAGGCGGTGGCGACCGCGCTGGCGAAGCGTCTGGATCCCGCCGAGGTCAACCGGGCGCTGGACGAGATCCAGCGACTCGACCAGGAGCGCCGCGCCCTGATCAGTGAGATCGACGCCGAGCGGCAGCGCCGCAAGGCGGAGGCGCGGGCGTACGCGCAGGCGAAGCGCTCCGGCGTCGCCCCGGAGCCGGTCGCTCCGGAGGCTGAGCGCAAGCAGCTCGCCGACCTGGAGTCCCAGCTGGACGAGGTGCAGTCCCGGCTGCGCACCGCCATGAGCGAGCTGCCCAACCTGCCCGCCGACGACGTCGTTCCCGGCGGCAAGGAGGCCAACCAGGTCGTCAGGACCTTCGGCGAGCCGCCGGTGATCGAGAAGGTCCGGGACCACGTCGAGCTGTCCCGCGCGCTGGGCCTGGTCGACCACGAGCGCGGTGTGAAGCTGGGCGGCTCCGGCTTCTGGATGTACACCGGCATGGGCGCCCGGCTGGAGTGGGCGCTCCTCAACTGGCTGATCGAGCAGGACATCCAGGCCGGGTACGAGTTCCTGCTGCCGCCGCACCTGCTGCTGGACAGCGCCGGCTTCGCCGCCGGTCAGTTCCCCAAGTTCTACGACGACGTCTACCACCTGGACCGGCAGTCCGCCCCGCGCGGCCAGTTCCTGCTGCCGACCGCGGAGACGGCGATCCTCGGGGCGTTCCAGGACGAGATCCTGGAGACCGCGAAGCTGCCGCTGAAGGCGTTCGCCTACACCCCGTGCTACCGGCGGGAGGCCGCCGGCTCGCACTCGGACGAGCGCGGCACGGTCCGCGGCCACCAGTTCAACAAGGTGGAGATCTTCCAGTTCACCCTGCCCGAGCAGGCGGACGCCGCGCTGGTGGAGATGGTCGCCCACGTGGAGCGCCTGGTCGAGGGGCTCGGCCTGCACTACCAGACCAGCCTGCTCGCGGCCGGCGACGCCAGCGCCTCGATGAAGAAGACCCTCGACATCGAGGTCTGGATGCCGAGCACCGGCAAGTACAAGGAGGTCTCGTCGGTTTCCTGGGCCGGCGACTACCAGGCCCGCCGGGCGGCCATCCGCTACCGGGAGCCGGGCGGCAAGCAGACCCGGTTCGTGCACACGCTCAACGGTTCGGCACTGGCCACCAGCCGGCTCTTCCCGGCCATCCTGGAGCAGTTCCAGCAGCCCGACGGCTCGGTGCTGGTGCCGGAGGTGCTCCGCGACAAGCTCGGCACCGACCGCCTCACCCCCGTCCACTGACCCGTCCGACATCGGCGGGGGTTGGGTAACCCGACCCCCGCCTCGTCGTGTCCACCGGCCTGCTTCGCGCCGGTTCAATCCCCGAGCAGCCAGCCGTTCTCCTCGGCGACGCGGACCGCGTCGGCCCGGTTGCGGGCCCCCGTCTTGCCGATCGCCGAGGAGAGGTGGTTGCGGACCGTCCCTTCGGAAAGGTGCAGGGTCGCCGCCAGGTCCGCCACCGTGCCGCCGGACCGGGCGGTCCGCAGCACCTCGGTCTCCCGCTCGGTCAGCGGGCTCGCCCCGGTGGCCAGGGTCTCCGCGGCCAGGCTCGGGTCGACCACCCGCAGTCCGGCGTGCACCCGGCGTACCGCGTCGGCGAGCTGCCGGGCCGGAGTGTCCTTGACGACGAAGCCTCCGGCACCCGCCTCCATCGCCCGGCGTAGGTAGCCGGGGCGACCGAAGGTGGTCACCACCAGCACCCGGCACCCGGGCACCGCCACCCGCAGCGCGGCGGCCGCGGCGATCCCGTCCAGGCCGGGCATCTCCACGTCCAGCAGGGCCACGTCGGGCCGGGTCCGCCGGGCCTCGGGGACCACCTCGTCCCCCCGGCCCACCTCGGCGACGACCGCCAGGTCCGGCTCCAGCGACAGCAGCGCGGCCAGCGCGCCGCGGACCAGCGCCTGGTCGTCGGCGAGCAGCAGCTTGATCGGCTCCGTCATCCGCGTGTCCTCCGTCCCCGGGGCCGGTCGGCCCGCTCCCCGGCACCCATCAGGACCCGGCCGGCAGGGCGACCCGCAGCAGGAAGCCGCGGCCGTCGGGCTGGCGGCCGACGGTGACCGTGGCGTCCAGCCGGCGCGCCCGCTCGCGCAGCCCGACCAGGCCGTGGCCCGCGCCGGACTCGCCGAGCGGCCCCCGGCCATTGTCGCGGACCTCCACGGCCGACCCGTTGACCCGGATCTCGCACCGCCGCGCGCCGCTGTGCCGGACCACGTTGGTCACCCCCTCACGCACCGTCCAGCCGAACAGCTCGTCCCGGTCCGCCGGGAGCTGCGGCACCGCCTCCGGCAGCTCGGCGGCGATGCCCGCGGCGGCCAGCGCCGAGCGGGCGCCGGCCAGCTCCGCCGCGAGGCGCACCCCCCGGTACGCCCCGACGGTGCCCCGCACGTCGGCGAGGGCCAGCCGGGCCAGCCGCTCCACGTCGGCGATCTCGGTGGCCGCCCGGGCCGGGTCCAGCTCCAGCAGCCGGCCGGCCAGCTCGGCCTTGACCGCCACCACGGTCAGCGAGTGGCCGAGGATGTCGTGCAGGTCCCGGGCGGTGCGGGCGCGTTCCTCGGCCACCGCGAGCCGGCGGATCTCCTGCTGGGCGGCCTGGAGCTCGGCGTTGCGCTGGGCCAGCCGGCTCACCCCGAACATGGCAAACGAGGCGAGCAGCACCGCGAAGACCACGGTGCCCTCGGCCTCCCAGCCGGGCACCAGGGCTGCGGTGACCGGCGGAGCCAGCGCGGCGAGGAAGACCACCACCACCGCCTCGCGCGTCGGCAGCAGGAACACCGCCGCCGCCGCGACGAAGACGAGCGTGGTGAGCCAGTCTCCGTCCGTGCCGGGAATACCGGCGAGCCCGAGGCCGAGCAGCAGCGCGAGGGCCGCCCAGGCCCGGCCGCGGGGGACGCCCAGATGCGCCTGCCGGCGGGTCCGCGCCCACTGGAAGATGCACACGTAGCAGACGCCGAAGGCGACCAGGGTGGACGCGCCCACCACCCGCCGCCAGAGTTCGGGCTGGTGCAGGGCGGTGAGCAGCGGGATGTTGAGGAAGAAGAGCCAGACCGCGGCAAGCAGCCAGCCGGTGACCCGCCAGTGGGTCCTCGGCTGGCTGCGCTCCGACGGCAGGTTCACGAGGAACACGCTAGCCTCCGCCGTCGCGGGTCAGACGCGGCTGGTGTCACGGCGGAACAGCCGGGCCGCGCCGAGGCCGAACACCGCCGTCCAGGCGACGAGGTTGCCCACCGAGGCCCAGTCCAGTCCGTCGCCGGTCAGCGGTGCCCGGGCGAGTTGGCCGACGCCGTACACCGGGGTGAACTTGGCGATCTCCTGGAAGGCGTGCGGCAGCATCTCCAGCGGCACGAAGAGCCCACCGAACATGGCCAGGATGGCCAGGATCGGGCCCATGAACTGCATGACGTTCTCGGCCGGGGCGAGGTAGCCGACAAAGAGCCCGAAGGCGGCGAAGACCAGCGACCCGATCCAGGCGGCCAGGCCGGCGAGCAGCCACACGTCGGCCGGCAGGCGTACGCCGGCGGCGGCGCCGACCGCGAACTCGACCAGCACGCCGACCAGCCCGAGCACCATCGCGGTGGCCACCTTCGTCGCCACGTACGCGGCCGGGCGCAGCGGAGTGAGCCGGAGCTGTCGACTCCAGCCCAGCGCCCGCTCGGTGGCGACCGCCGCTCCCGCGCTGGTGGTGGCGACCATGGCCGCGTACACGGCGAGGCTGATCATGATCCAGCCGGTGACCGGACGACCGTTGGGCAGCTCCTCGCCGCGCTGCGGCAGCCCGAACAGCAGGAAGAAGACCGCCGGCATGATCAACGTGAAGATCAGCGTGCGGCGGTTGCGCAGCACGCGGCGGATCTCGATGGCGAGCACGGCAATAGAGAAGCCGCCGAGGGCGGGTGGACGGCGGTCGACGGCGCGGTTCGGCGAGGTGGTGGCGGACGAGGCGGCGACGGTCATCTCAGGCTCCGATGGGCTGCGCGAGGTCGGCGGTCAGGCTGTCGGTGGTGAGGGCGAGGAAGGCGTCCTCGAGGTTGCGGGAGGTGATCTCGACGTCCCGGGCGGCGGTGCGGGTGAGCAGGTGCCGGGCGACCGAGTCCGAGTCGTCGGTCCGCACCAGCACCACGTCGCCGCGTACCTCGACCGTCTGTACGCCGGGCAGCGCGGCGAGGGCGGCCTGGTCGGCGCCCGGGAGGGTGGCTCGGACGATCCGGCCGGCGGCCAGGTTCTTGATCTCGGCGGTAGTGCCGTCGGCGATGATCCGGCCCTGCCGGACCAGCACGATCCGGTCCGCGTACGCGTCGGCCTCGTCCAGGTAGTGGGTGGCGAAGATGACGGTCCGGCCGGCCCGGGCGTCGGCCCGGATCGCCTGCCAGAAGTCCCGCCGCCCCTCGACGTCCATGCCGGTGGTGGGCTCGTCGAGCACCATCAGGTCCGGGTCCGGCAGCAGCGCCAGGGCGAAACGCAGCCGCTGCTGCTGGCCGCCGGAGCACTTGCCCACGGGGCGGTCGGCGAGGTCGGCGATCCCGGCCCGCTCCAGCACCTCGGCCACCGGTCGACTGTGCGCGTGGAAGTGCGCGGTCATGCGTACCGTCTCGGCGACGGTGAGGTCCTTGAGCAGGCCACCGGTCTGCATCACGGCGGCGACCCGGCCGAGCCGCACGGCCTCGGCCGGGTCGCCGCCGAAGAGCCGGACGGTGCCGGCGTCCGGGCGCGCCAGTCCGAGCAGCATGTCCACGGTGGTGGTCTTGCCGGCACCGTTGGGGCCGAGGAAGGCCACCACCTCGCCCGGCTGGATGCGGAGGCTGAGCCCGTCGACGGCGGTCACCGGGCCGAAGGTCTTGGTGAGTCCGGCCAACTCGACGGCCGGTGCGGTGTCGGTCATGACAACGATGTTCCGGGGACCGCCGCTCCGGTCCCCGGAGCGTGCGTCATCTTCCAGCCATGACATTTGTCAGGGGGCCGCTGGGCACCCACGAGCCGAACCGCCACGGTTGTTCGCGGAGTGACCGGGTAAGCGCGAGCTACGCATACCGCGACTTCGGGAGGTCAGGTCATGGGCGCACCGACGGGACGAGTCGACACGATCGTGCTGATCCACGGGCTCTGGATGACCTCGCGCAGCTGGGAGCACTGGGCCGACCGGTACGCGTCACGCGGCTTCAAGGTGCTCACACCGGCCTGGCCCGACATGGACGCCGAGGTCGAGGAGCTGCGGGCCGACCCCACCCCGATCGCCGGGCAGCGGATCGCCGACATCACCGAGCACTACGCCCGGATCATCCGGGACCAGCCCCGACCGCCCATCATCATGGGCCACTCGTTCGGCGGCCTGGTCACGCAGCTGCTGCTCGACCGGGGGTTCGGCGCCGCCGGGGTCGGCCTCCACCCCGCCCCGGTCAAGGGAGTGCTGCGGCTGCCGCTCAGCACGCTGCGTTCCGGGTTCTCCATCCTGCGCAGCCCGGCCAACCGGCACCGCGCGGTGCCGTTCACCGCCGAGGACTTCCGGTACGCGTTCGGCAACACGCTGAGCCCGCAGGAGTCCGACGCGGCCTGGGAGCGGTACGCCGTACCCGGCGCCGGCCACGTCCTGTTCGAGGCGGCGTTCGCCAACCTGGACCCGGACGCGGCCACCGAGGTCAACAAGAAGCGGGACGACCGCGCACCGCTGCTGCTGACGGCCGGGGGCGCCGACCACGTGGTGCCGCCGAGGGTGGTCTCCGCCAACGCCAGCCTCTACCGGGGCTCCACCGCGATCACCGGATACCGCTGCAACCCCCACCGCTCCCACTTCGTCGGCGGCGAGCCGGGCTGGGAGGAGGAGGCCGACTTCGCGCTGGAGTGGGCGGTCGAGGCGGCCAACCAGTTCTCGCCGACCGTCGTCAGCGAGGCCCCCGGTGGGCGGCGAGGGGCGACCCGGCCCCGGCGCTAGCCGACCCCTGAATCGTTTGCGCCATCAGCCCCACAGCGTGTCGCCGGATACGGGCGAGACCGGGCCTGGCGGCGCCTGCTGCGGCTGTCCAGCCAACCTCCACCACAGGAACTCCAGCGTCAGCGCCTCGATGAGGCGCGATGCCGACACGGCGCCGCCGATTGGCGTCGACCAGGCATGGGTGCGGCTTTGCGGGGTATCACCGAGCCATGAGGGCGAGCTTCCGACTTGGCCGGATCCTGGGCGTACCGGTCGGGGTGAACTGGAGCGTCCTGGTCATCTTCGCGCTGATCGCCTGGGCGCTGTCGGCCAGTCTGTTCCCACGCTCCTATCCCGGCCAATCAACTTTCGCGTACGTGGTGGCGGGCCTGGCTGCGGCCGTGGTGTTCTTCGGCGGCCTCCTCGCCCACGAGTTGGCCCACTCCGTCGTGGCCAAGCGCAACGGGATCGAGGTCGAGGACATCACGCTCTGGCTCTTCGGCGGGGTGTCCAAGCTGAAGGGCGAGGCGAAGGATCCGGCCGCCGAGCTGCGGATCGCCGGGGTCGGGCCGTTGGTGAGCCTGCTGATCGGGATCTTCTTCGGCGTGATCGCGGCGCTGATCGGCCTCGCCGGCGGGCGCGGCCTGCTGCTCGGCGCGCTGTCCTGGCTGGCCGGCATCAACGTCCTGCTGGCGATCTTCAACGTGCTGCCGGCCGCCCCGCTCGACGGCGGGCGGCTGCTGCGCGCGCTGGTGTGGCGGGCCACCGGCGACCGCACGAAGGCGGCTGTGGTGGCCGCGCGTGCCGGCTGGGGACTCGGCATCGTGCTGATCGCCGTCGGGATCTTTCAGTTCTTCCGGGGCGCCGGAGTGGGCGGGCTGTGGCTGGCCTTGATCGGCTGGTTCCTGATCGGGGCCGCCGGCGCGGAGGAGCGCCAGGCCCGGATGGGCACCGCGCTGCACGGGGTACGCGTCGCCGACGTGATGACCCCGCAACCGCAGACGGTCTCCGGGGAGATGACCGTCGCCGACTTCGTGGACCACTACCTGTTCGCGTACCGGCACACGGCGCTGCCGCTGGCCGAGGACGGACGTCCGGTCGGCCTGGTCACCCTCGACCGGGTACGCGGCATCCCGGCCGACCAGCGTGCCACCACCACGCTGGCCGAGGTGTCCTGCCGGGCCGACGACCTGGTGCTCGCCAAACCGGACGAGCAGCTCACCGACCTGCTGCCCCGGCTCAGCGAGTGCTCCGACGGCCGGGCGCTGGTGGTGACCGAGCAGCGGCTGGTCGGGATCGTCTCGCCCAGCGACATCAGCCGGGCGGTCCAGCGCGGCAACATGCGCGAGCAGATGGCCGCCGGGCGCCGCTAGTCGCGGGGGAAGTACCGGTCGAGCTCGTCGGTGCGGAACTTCCCGGCCGGGTCGAACTCGCCCAGCAGGATGCGGAAGTCCTCGTACCGGGGGTAGGTCGCGGCCGGATTGCGGGCGAAGAGCTTGCCCCAGTGCGGGCGTGGCGCGAAGGGTGCCAGCCGGTCCTCCACCTCGGCCAGCACCGGCGTCACCGCCGCCGGGTCGCCGATCCAGGTGAAGTGGATCGCCAAGCTGTCCCGGTCGTGGTTCGGGCTGAGCCACAGCCCGTCGGCGGCGACCGTACGCAGTTCGCAGACCTGGAGCACGGCGGCGATCCGCTCGGCGGCGGGGTCGAGCGCGGCGAGCGCCTCGACGGCCGCCGCGCGGGGCAGGTGCCACTCCGACTGGAGTTCGTCGCCGCTGCTGGGGGTGAAGCCGAGCCGGAAGTGCGGAAGCCGCTCGTGCCACGACCCGGGCTCGCCGAGCTGGGCGGTGCAGTTTTCCGCAGGCATCCCGGGGACCGGGTGGCACGAGGCGTCGGCGGCGACGGTGCCCAGCCAGTCCGCCGGGGGTGGCGGCTGGTCGGCCCGCTGCTTGAGCCACACCTGGTCGAGCCGCGACGATCGCCAGCCGGTGAAGACGGAGACGCTGTACGCGGCGCCGAGGGCGGCGTCGAGCGCGGCGCGGGGCAGGCCGAACCGGACGTACTGCCGCACGTCGAAGGTGGGCACCACGTCCAGGGTGACCCCTGTGACCACGCCCAACGCGCCGAGGCTGACCACCATCCCGGCGAACCGCGGATCGGTGCGGTGCACGGTGAGCAGGTCCCCGTCGGCGGTGACCAGCTCCAGGGCGGCGACGGCGGTGGCCAGGTTGCCGAGGGTCTGGCCGGACCCGTGGGTGGCGGTGGCGACCGCGCCGGCCACCGAGATGTGCGGCAGCGAGGCGAGGTTGGCCAGCGCGTAGCCCTGGGCGTGCAGCCAGGTGGCGACGTCGCCGTAGCGCAGGCCGGCGGCGACGGTGACCGTGCCACGGTCGCGGTCGAGCGCGACGGCGGGCGGCAGCCCGGCCACCGAGACCAGGTCGCCGATGGTGTCGCCGAGGCGGTTGAACGAGTGTCCGGTGCCCACCGCCCGGATCCGGTCGGCGCCGGCCACCAGCCGGCGCAGCTCGTCCATGTTGGACGGCTGGTGGTGCGTCCGGGCGGCGTACCTGATGTTGCGCGCCCAGTTGTGGCCGGTCACGGTCACGCGGTGGTCTCCCGGTCGATGGTGGGTTCCTCGGTGAGGGCGGCGCAGAGCGCGTCGAGCGCCCGGTCGACCTGACCGACGTCGTACCCGCGCAGCGCGGGCTCGATGCCGGCGGCCCGGGCCTGCTCGATCTCCGCGCGGGCCGCCCGCCGCTCGGCCGGGCCACCCGCGGCCAGCGCGTTTTCGGCGCGGACTATCAGTCTGTCCACCTGCCTTTTTTCATAGCCGCGCAGGCTGGTGGTGAACACGATCTCCATCCCCGCAGGCCAGCTGGCCGGCGGGGTACGCGCGTCGGTGAAGCGGCCACCGGAAAACCGGGTCAGCGCCGCCACCACCTCGTCCGGGCTCTCGCGTACCTGGGTGAGGTCGAGCAGTTCGACGGCGGGACGCCCGTCGCCCGGGTGCCGCACGGTGGTCGGCAGGCTCGGCGTCAGGTCGGCCCCGGGCACCCCGACCAGCTTGGCCGCGTCGTCGAGGGCGAGCGAGTCGAACTGCTCCCACCGGTACGTCCCCCGCAGGCCCGGGCGGCGCACCTTCAGCCCCTCCGGCCCGATCACGAAGCGGAACGGCCGCACCGCGCCGACCAGCGCCGCGCTGCCGATCACGACGATCCCCAGCGCGGCCAGCATGCGCAGCACCCAGCCCTCGCCGGCGACGAGCACCATCACCCCGCCCAGCACGCAGACGATGGCCAGCGGCAGCGTCCCCCGGCTGCGGTGCAGTTCCATCTCGTACCCCCGATCCGATGGCGTCGTCCGGGTGCATTTTCCGCCCTCGTGTCAAGCCACGGTTGGCCCGGCCGGGACGGGGAAGCCGGTGCCGATGAGCAGCTACCGCTACCCCGCCCCCGCGCCGAAGGGCGCGTCAGAGCTGCCGCATGACCTCGGCGGCCACCAGCTCGAGGTGGTCCAGGTCGGTCAGGTCGAGCACCTGGAGGTAGACCCGGCTGCTGCCGGTCCCTGCGTACCGGCCGAGCTTGTCGACGATCTCGGCGGGTGTGCCGGCGAGGCCGTTCTCGCGCAGCTCGGCGGGCTCCCGGCCGATCGCGGCCGCGCGCCGGGCCACCTCGGCCTCGTCGCGCCCGCAGCAGAGCACCAGGGCGTTGGACCAGACCATGGTGGAGACGTCCCGGCCGATCTCGGCGCACGCGTCCTGCACCCGCTGGAACTGGGCCGCCGTGTCCGCCAGCGAGGCGAAGGGCAGGTTGAACTCGTCGGCGTACCGGGCGGCGAGCCGGGGTGTCCGCTTCGGTCCCATGCCGCCGAGCAGGATCGGCGGGCGGGGCTGCTGCACCGGCTTGGGCAGTGCCGGCGAATCGCTGACCGGGTAGTACTTCCCGGGGAAGTCGAACGTGCTGCCGACCGGGGTCTCCCAGAGGCCGGTGATGACGGCGAGCTGCTCCTCCAGCCGGTCGAAGCGCTCCCCCAGCGGCGGGAACGGGATGCCGTACGCGGTGTGCTCCTCGCCGAACCAGCCGGTGCCGATGCCCAGCTCGACGCGGCCGCCGCTCATCTGGTCGACCTGGGCCACGGTGATCGCGAGCGGGCCGGGAAGCCGGAAGGTGGCCGCGGTCATCAGGGTGCCGAGTCGGATCCGGGTGGTGTCCCGGGCCAGGCCGGCGAGGGTGGTCCAGGCGTCGGTCGGTCCCGGCTCGCCGCTCACCGAGCCCATCTTGAGGTAGTGGTCGGAGCGGAAGAACGCGCCGAAGCCCGTCTCCTCCGCGCAGCGCGCCACGGCGAGCAGTTGGTCGTAGCTGGCGCCCTGCTGGGGTTCGGTGAAGATCCGCAGTTCCATGTCCCGAGCATAGGAAGCGGCCGGGGCCGCAGTGCCGCACCTGGTGCGGAGTCACCTTCTTCCCTTCCTTGACAGGCATATGAGTGAAGAGGCATATTAGGAGCGTGTCCGTTGACGCCTTCGCCGTCCTGGCCGAGCCCACCCGACGCCGCATCCTCGACCGGCTGCGCCGGGCCGAGAGCAGCGTCGGCGACCTCGTGGACGCGCTGGGGATGAGCCAACCGGCCGTCTCCAAGCACCTGCGGGTGCTCCGCGAGGCCGGTTTCGTCACCTGCCGCACGGCAGCTCAGCAGCGGATCTACCGGCTCGACGTGGGCCCGCTGCGGGCCGTGGACGACTGGCTCGGGCCGTACCGGCGGATGTGGACGCACCACCTCGACGCCCTGGAGCGCCATCTCGACAGTCAGGAGTGACCATGGACCGCGACAGCTTCCGGCCCGGCCCGCTCGCCGAGGTCGCCCGCGTACCGGCCGGCGACCGGTGGGACCTGGTGTTCGTCCGGGACCTGCGGCACCCACCGGAAAAGGTGTGGGCCGCCCTGACCGAGCCGGACCAGCTCGCCCAGTGGGCACCCTTCCTCACCAGCCGCGACCTCGGCACGACCGGCGACGCCACGCTCAGCACCCTCGACGGCGACCGGCACTTCGACGCGCCGGCGACCGTGCTCCGCGCCGAGCGGCCCACGCTGCTCGAATACACCTGGGGCGACGACCTGCTGCGCTGGGAGCTGGCCCCGGCGGACTCCGGCACCCGGCTGACCCTGCGGCACCGGATCGACAAGGCCGACGTCGCCGCGATGACGGCCGCCGGCTGGCACCTCTGCCTCGACGTGGCCGACCACCTGCTCGACGGCGACCCGGTCGGCCCGATCCGCGGCGCCGACGCGTTGAACTTCGGCTGGGCGGAACTGCGCACCGCGTACGCCGAGCGGCTGGACTCCTGAACCGGACGGGCGCGGGGGTGCGGTCGCCGCCCACCCACGCGCCCGTCCGCGCTCACCCCGCCGGGGCCGGGACGTCCGGCAGGGTGATCGCGACGGCGGCCTTGCGGATCGGCTCGGTCACCCTGCTGATCATCCGCTCCCGGCCGGGCATGCGCGGCATGAGCCGCAGCATCAACGTCTGGAACCGGATCTGCGCGGCCGAACCGAGCACCATGCCCTTGAGGTTGCGCTCGGCGAGCTGCTGGTTGGCCGCCACGAACGGGCGCATCCGCCGCTCGTACGCGGCGAACCCGGCGGCCGGATCGCCACCGGCCTCGGCCAGCGACGCGGCCAGCACGTACGCCCCGACCAGGCTCAGGCTGGTGCCCTGTCCGGATGCCGGCGAGGCCCCGTACCCGGCGTCGCCGACCAGCCCGATCCGCCCGGTCGACCAGCGGTCCATCCGCACCTGGCTCATCGCGTCGAAGTAGAAGTCCGGCGCGTCCGCCATCGCGATGAGCAGCTCCGGCACCCGCCAGCCGGCCCCGGCGAACGCCTGGGCCAGCGCCGCCCGCTGCGCGGCGACGTCCCGGTGGTCCGGCTCCTCGGCCGGCGACGGGAAGAGGAAGAGCGCCCGGGCGTCGGGCGCGCCGGCGGTCCGGTAGACACCGACGGTCCGCCCTGGGGCGGGATGCATCAGCTCGACGGCATCCTCGCCGTACTCCGCCGGCACCGTGAAGATCGCGATGTGGTGCCCGAGCGGGTGCAGGTGGTCCGAGCTGGGCCCGAAGGCCAGCCGCCGGACCGTCGAGTGCAATCCGTCGGCGCCGATCACCAGGTCGAAGCGGCGGTTCGGTCCCCGTTCGAAGGCGACCTCCACTCCGTCGGCGGACTGGTTCAGCGCGGCGATCGAGTCGCCGTAGATGTGCTCCACGTCGTCGGTGGCGTCGTTCAGGATGCGGGCCAGGTCGCCGCGCATGATCTCGACGTCGTCGCCCTCCCGGCCGCCGAAGAGCGCGGCGTCCATGGTGGCCAACTGCGCCCCACCGGCGTCCACGAAGCGGGCCAGTCGCATCCCGGTGTCGTGTCGGGTCACCTGCTCGCGCAGGCCCATCCGCTCGATCACGGTCAGGGCCGCACCTCGAATGTCCACCTTGTAGCCCCCGCCACGGGCGGCCGGGGCCCGCTCGACGACGGTCGGACGGAAGCCGTGGCGGCGCAGCCACCAGGCGAGGGCAGGGCCGGCGACGCCGGCGCCGGAGATCAGCACATCGGTCATGCCACTGACAGTACAAGTGTGTGAGACGTTTGTACAAGACGTCTGTGCGAGGAATCCGCTACGCTGTTCGCATGGGAAATCGCGAGGATCTGCTCGCCGGGGCCAAGCGCTGCCTGATGGAGAAGGGCTACTCCGGCACCAAGGCCCGGGACGTCGCCGCCGCCGCCGGCACCAGCCTGGCCGCCATCGGCTACCACTTCCGGACCACGAAGGCCCTTCTCAACGAGGCCCTCATCGAGGCGATGGCGGAGTGGGGCGAAGAGCTGGGACGCGCCCTCGCCGACGACGCCGGCCCGGACGCCACGCCGGAGGAGCGGTTCGAGGCGGCCTGGGAACGGATCATCGAGTCCTTCGCCCGGCTACGGCCGCTCTGGGCCATCCAGTTCGAGTTGATCTCGCAGATGGATCGCGTGCCCGAGCTACGGGAGGCGTTCGCGGCCGCCAACCGTCAGGCCCGGCTCGGCCTCACCGAGGTCTTCCACCGGCTCGACCCGGCCGTCGACGAACCGACCGCGCTCAGGCTCGGCGCCTTCCACCAGGCGCTGCTCGGTGGCCTGGCGTCCCAGTGGCTGGTCGACCCGCAGGCGGCCCTGTCGGCGAAGGACCTGACCCGGGCGCTGCGGACGATCACCGACGAGTTCCACGCCGGTCAGGGCTGACCGAGACCAGCCTCCCGCGCCCGCACGATGGCCTGGCCACGGTCGGCCACCTGGAGCTTGGCGAGCACGTTCGACAGGTGGTTGCGGACGGTCTTCGGGCTCAGCGTCAGCCGGCGGGCGATGACCACGTTGCTCAACCCCTGGGCGACCAGGTCCAGCACCTCGCGTTCCCGATCGGTCAGCTCGGGGAACGGCGCCGACCCGGCGGCCCGCGACCCGGTCAGGTAGCTCACCGCCCGGCTCGCGATCACCGGGCCGAGCAGCACCTCGCCGTTGGCGACCGCCCGCACGGCCCGCTCCACCTCGGCCGGGGCCGCACCCTTGAGCAGGTAGCCGCGGGCTCCGGCACGCAGCGCCGCGAAGACCCAGTCGTCGTCGTCCAGCATGGTCATTACCAGCACCCCGATGCCCGGGTGCCGGGCGACGATCTCCCGGGTCGCCGCCACCCCGGACCGGCCGCCCAGGTGCAGGTCCATGATGATCACGTCCGGGCGGTGCTGGTCGGCGACCCGCAGCGCCGCGTCCGCGTCGGCGGCCTCGCCGACCACCTCCAGCCCGACCGTCGAGGCGAGCAGGGCGGTCATGCCGAGCCGGAACACCGGGTGGTCGTCCACCACCGCCACCCGGATCGTCTCCGTCGTCACGGCCCCACCATCGCCGGCCGTACCGCCGCCGCACCGGCGCCGTCCGCCGTCGGCCCGCATCCGGGCTCGGCCACGGCCACCGCCTCGTCGTACGCCGACAGTCGCTCGGCCGGCAACCGGACGGTGACGGCGGTGCCGCCGCCCTCCCCCGGCGCGACGACGCAGACCCCGCCGATCCCCTCGGCCCGTTCCCGCATGGAGCGCATCCCGATCCCGGCCGGCACGTCAGGTGCCACGCCTCGCCCCCCGTCCTCGACCCGGACGGTGAGCCCGGTGTCGTCCCGGTCGACCCGCACCCGGCAGCTCGCCGCACCCGCGTGCCGGTGCACGTTGCGGACCGCCTCGGAGACGATGCCGTAGATCGCGGTCGCCACCGGCTCGGGCAGCGCCAGCGGCGCGGCCACCACCCGGACGTCCAGCCCGGACCCCTCGTACCGCTGGGCCAACTCGTGCAGCGCCGGGGCGAGACCCCGCTCGCCGAGCACCGGCGGCATCAGCCCGCGGGCCAGGTCGCGGACGTGTTCCACCCGCTG
Organism: Micromonospora sp. SL4-19; assembly: GCF_047921475.1. NCBI lineage: Bacteria > Bacillati > Actinomycetota > Actinomycetes > Micromonosporales > Micromonosporaceae > Micromonospora > Micromonospora sp. SL4-19. The sequence continues at coordinate 75,700 of NZ_JBLROB010000008.1, read as the reverse complement.
GTCGGTCTCGTCGCGCAACCGGTCCAGCAACCGGCCGGCCGCCTCGGGATCCACAGTGAGCAGGTTACGGGCCGCCTGGAGACCCAGCGCCACCCCGGCCAGCGCCGGTCCGAGCCCGTCGTGCAGGTCACGCCGTAGCTTGCGCCGCTCCTCCTCGCGCGCCTCGGCCAGCCGGGCCCGCGAACCCGCCAGGGCGCGGCTCGTCGCGGCCAGGCTGGCCGCCGAGGCGACCACCGGCACCAGGTCGAGCAGCGCCGCCCGGGTACGCCCGTCCAGCCGCTCCCCGGCCCGGGCCCAGGCGACCAGCCGGCCGAACTCGGTCCCGCCCCGGCTCAACGGCAGCACCAGCGGCGCGCCGACCGGCCCGGCGGAGGCGCCGTGCGCGGCGTACGGCTCCGGACCGTCCACCTCGATCGCGCACGCGCCGAGGCGGAGCAGGTCGGTCAGGCTCTGCGCCACCCCGGTCAGCACGTCGGCCGGATCCGCGGAGGCGCTGATCCGGTGCCCGACGCCGCGTACCACCCCGAGCGGCTCCACGGCCTCGCCGTGGATCAGCCGGTCGACCCCGCGCTGCACCCGCGCCCGGGCCGGCTGCGCGCCCGCCGCCACCAGTGCGGTGACCAGCACCCCGGGCACGGCGGGAGTCGACGGCAGCAGGGCGTCCAGCACGCTCACCCCGACCACGTACGCGGCGACCAGCAGGAAGGTGAGCAGGAACCAGACCAGGGTCCGGCGGACCGCGATCTCGATCCCCCACAGCCGCTGCCGGAGCACCACGGCCAGCACCGCCGCCGGGAAGAACGCCTGGGAGGCGAGCATGGCGATCGGGGCGAGCCGGTCCGGGACATGCCGGGCCCAGTCGGCCGGGAAGCCCAGCGGGGCGAAGCTGACCGCGAGCAGCACGGTGCCGACCGCCAACCAGCCCAACCCGATCCGCTCGGCGGGCGGCCTGGTCCGCCAGCGGCGAACCACGCCGGCGGCGGCGAGCAGCCCGAGCAGCGGCACCGCCCGGAACAACAGGAGATCCCCCGTGTCCACGACGTCCGCCCAGCCGGGCACGTCGATCGGCAGCGGCGCGCCGAACGGCTGGCCGGGCCAGGTCAGGTGGAACAGCTCGATCCCGGCGGTCACCAGGGCGCCGGCGGCCACGGCGACCCGGGCCGGGACGGCCATCCGCCCCTCCCGGACCAGCCAGGGCACCACCACGATGAGCGAGAGCATCCCCGGCACCCAGGCCCAGTTCCGGGCGGAGGTGAGCAGCACCGGAGCGGGCAGCCCGGGCCGCACCGCGAGCAGGTCAACGTACTGCGCGCCCAGCGCGGAGAGCCCGCCGCCCACCCCGGTCGCGGCGAGCAGCCAGGCCACCGGATGGCCGCGCCGCAGCAGCACCAGCCAGGCGACGGTGCCGTAGACCGCGCAGTCGGTGAAGTCGACCAGGAAGTAGAGCTGGGACAGGCCCCACGGCCGCTGGGCGAGGACCCAGCAGATCGTCGTACCGGTGAACAGGAGTGCGCAGGCGACGGCGACCAGCCAGGCAGCGACCGGACGGCGACGGTCGCCGCCCGGTGACACCACCACGGTCCTCTCGGCAAGCATGGCTTGATCCTGGCAGTCGCCGGATCAGTTGCCGATCCCCCGGCGCTCCAGCGCGAATGTCAGTCCGGCGACAGTGGCCCACAGCGCCGCCGGGGCCAGCGCGAGGTACTGCAGCGGCACCACCTGGGTGGCCACGACCAGCAGGGCCATCAGCAGGCTGAACGCCGCCAGCCAGCTGCTCACCGACCGGCGGCGCAGCCCGGCGACAGCCACCGCACCGGCGCTGAGCCCGGCCCCCGCCCAGACCCACGGGAAGGTGTTGTAGCCGGTGGCCAGCGCCGCGACCGTGTCGGCGTCGGTCTCGGACAGGTGCAGCAGGTCCCAGTAGAGCTCGGTGGAGACCCCACCGCCGACCAGCAGCAGCGCCGCGGTGAGCAGCAGACCGGCGGCTGCCACGTCGGGCAGCAGGCCACCGGCCGGCTCGCGGGCGGCCAACCGCCGCCGCAGCCCGGCCGCGAAGACCGCCAGGCAGCCGGCGCCCAGCCCGGACAGGATCTGGAAGACCCAGACGTACGCCTCGCGGCCGTCCATCGCGGCCACGTAGCGGGCGTTGTCGGCGAGGAGCGACCGGTCCACCTCGGCCAGCTGCGGACTGAACAGGAAGAGCGCGACGCCGGTGAGCCCGGCGACGACCCCGGCGACCGCCCAGCCGCGGCGGGGACGGTCGGTGACGGTCGAGACGGCGGTGCCGTCGAGCGTGGCGCTGGTCATGGTTCCTCCTCCGGTCGGGGGCGCGGCGGAGCGCCGCACCGGAAGCGTCGCCGTCCCGGCGTCCCGGGCACATGGGGTGCGGCGTCCCGACCAGCCGGGCGGTTCCGCCGGCGGGCCGGGCGGCACCGGCGTCCCGGCCGGTCGGTGCCGATGTCCCTGGCGGCCGGGACGGCGGCTGCACCACCGTGGACTCGCCACACCGACGCCGAGGAGGCCGCCATGGACCACCGCCCCGACCTGCTGACCGCCGTACGCGAGCTGACTCCGGAGCTGACCGCGCGGGCCGAGGAGATCGAGCGGACCCGGGAGCTTCCCGCCGACCTGCTCGACCGGCTCCGCGCCGCCGGCTGCTTCCGGATGTTCGTGCCACGCAGCCACGGCGGGTACGAGGTGGACCTGCGCACCGGGATGGCGGTGCTGGAGACCCTGGCTCGGGCCGACGGCTCGACCGGCTGGATCGTGATGATCGGTGCGGAGACCCCGCACCTGCTGGCGATGCTCCCCCGCCACCGGTTCGACAAGCTGTACGCGGCCGGGCCGGACCTGGTGGTGGCCGGCGGCTTCGCCCCGCAGGGCCGGGCCGAGCTGGCCGACGACGGGTTCGAGGTGAGCGGGCGCTGGGCGTTCGCCAGCGGCTGCCGGCACGCCGACTGGATCTTCGGCAACTGCCTCGTCACGGCGGACGGCGAGCCGATTCCCGGGGTGGACGGGCAGCCGCCGGAGACCCGCTCGATGCTGTTCCCGGCCGACCAGGTGACGGTGATGGACACCTGGCACGTGCTCGGCCTGCGCGGCACCGCCAGCCACGACGTGCTGGTCGAGTCGGCCTTCTGCCCGGCCGAGGACACCTTCGACCTGTTCACCGGCACGCCCTGCGTACCCGGACCGGGGTTCGTGGCGCCGCTGGTGCACTTCGTGCTGCACCTGGGCGCGGTCGCGGTCGGCATCGCACAGGGCGCGCTGGACGACATGGCCGCCCTGCTCGGCGACGGCCGGCAGCGGCTCTACGCCCGGCAGCCGCTCGCCGACTCCCCCGCGTTCCGCGTCCAGCTCGGCCGGGCCGACCTGAACGTCCGGGCCGCCCGGGCCCTGCTGGCCGCGCTCGCCGACGAGCTCTGGGCCGCCTGCGCGCAGGACCCTGGGCGGATCGCCGCGCTGCACCCGACCATCTCCGCGTCCCTGCCCTGGGTGACCGAGCAGGCGATCGCCGCCGTGGACACCTGCTACCGGGCCGCCGGCGGCGGTGCGGCCCGGGACTCCTCCCCGCTCCAGCGCCGCTTCCGGGACATCCACACCTTCGCCCAGCACGCGGCGGCCGCAGAGGGCTGGCTGGGCAACAACGGCGCCCGGCTGCTGGGCCGCCCGGTGGCGCTGGCCTACTGACCTGCCCGGGCCGGTGGGGTGAGGGGTCCCCCGGTCCATGCGCCGGCGTGGAGGATCCGCCGGCCCGTGGGGCCGGCCGCCGAGGGGGTTCGGCGGCCGGCCCCGACGCGCGTCAGCTGAGCTTCGGCATGACCTCGCGGGCGAACAGCCGCATCGGCGCCAGGTAGGTCGGGCGGGTACGCCCCGGCGGCGATCGACGCGGGCACCCGCAACCGGATCGAGTTCGGCGGGCTGACCGACGCGACCTTCCGGGCCGTGCCGCTGATCGAGCGCGGCGAGTCGGCCGGCTGGCCGTGGGAGGACGTCGCCTGACCGCAAGAGGCCCCGCCGGTTCCGGCGGGGCCTCTTGTCGTCCGTTCAGTCCCGCCACGTCAGGTGGCCGATCCTCCCGTACGGCGGTGGACCAGCCAGGATGCCAGGCTCACCACTGTGGTTCCCGCCGCCGTGCCGATCAGCACCAGCACCGCTCCCACCGCCCAGAGACCGGTGGCGTCGGTCGACGCGGCGTGCACCGACCAGGCGGCGGTGAAGGCGACCGTCATCACCGGCACCACCAGCCAGGGGTTGAGCCACCAGCCGCCGACGGCGGCGAGCAGGGCGAGGGTGAGTACGCAGCCGGCCACCTGCCACACGGCGTACGGGCCGGTCCTCTCGCCGGTCTCCGGATCGACCGTGTAGCCGGTCTCCCAGCCCAGCCAGGCCCACCAGGCGCCGACCGTGGCCGCCGCCAGGAGCAGGCCGCCGAGCAGAGTACGCATCGTCTTGATCACGCCCCGATCCTTCCGGTCCCACCGGCTTCGCGGATGAGCATCCGTACCTGGGTAGGGGTCGTCACCGTTCGCCGCGGACCGCCCAGGCCCGGGCGGTCAGCCGGACCGACCCGTCCGGCTCGGCCGGGATCCGCCGGCGCAGCAACTCACGCAGGGCGGCCCGGTCCGCCTCGGCCAGCGACGCCACGTAGCCCGGCGCCGGGCCCTGGCCGCCCAGGAACGGCGTCCAGTAGTCGTCGAAGTCGGCGAAGACCGTGGGCACCTCGACCGGCCGGACAGTCACCCCGCGCAGGCCGGCGTCGGCCCACAGTGCGCGCAGTGCGTCCGGGTGGCACACCGAGAAGCGCCGCCCCTCGTCCCGCTCGGCCGCCGACGGGTCCCGCGCCACGGCCGCGTCCCAGAAGTGGCGCATCATCGCCATGCCCTCGGCGTAATCCCAGACGTACCCGGCCACCACGCCATCCGGCGCGGCCACCCGGGCGAACTCGGCCACGGCCCGCGGCGGGTCGGGCACGAAGTTGAGGGCCAACCCGCTGACCACGGCGTCGACGCTCGCTGCGGCCAGCGGCAGGGCCTGCGCGTCACCGACCTGGAAGGTGGCCCGGGGGTCGCGCACCCGGTCGCGGGCGTGGGCCACGAAGCCGGCCGACCGGTCGACGCCGACGACCCGTGCCGGGTCGGTGCGGGCCAGCAACGCCGAGGCCAGGGCGCCGGTGCCGCAGCCGACGTCCAGCCATCGACGGCCAGCCGGCGGGTCGAGCCAGCGCAGGAACTCCACCGCGACGGGTCGGCTCCACCGGCCGACGTACGCCTCGTACGCCTCGCCGTCCGCCCACACCGGTCGCGCCATGCTGGAACGATACGCAACCGCAGGCCGGATGCACATCGTCGGACATCAACGTGGCGATCGGCGAGGTCGTAGCGCTCCCGCATCCAGGCCTCGCTCACCGTCTCCAGGGCGGCGGCCACCTCGGGCACCTCGTGCGCCCGGACGTGCGCCACCACGTAGTCCTCGCCATCGTGATGGTGGCCGCCTCCGAGCACGGCCAGGTCGAGGGGGGAGAACCGCGCCCGCTGGCTGGCTTCCGTTCTCACAGGTAGCGAGAAGCGATCGCCATCGAGGCCACCACCGCGCCGAAAGCAGCGAGCCCCAGGGCATAGTTGGCGCCATTGGCCCGGCCCACGTTGCTGTGCCAGGCCACGGGGAAGCGGTCCGGCGCCACGATGGCGCCCTTGCGGATCGCATAGGCCGCGATGCCATTGGCGACAACTGACACGATGCCCATTACCAGCGCTCCAGCTGCGTTGCCCTTGGCTGCGGCGAAGAGCAGGAACACGATGCAGAGCAGGCCCGCCGTGAACAGCGGTGTCATCCAGGGCAGGCACCTACGGGCGGTGCGCCGTTGCCGTGCCTGCCACGCGCTCTCCGCAGCCAGGATCTCTTGCTCGATACGTTCGACCTCGTCGCTCGCAATAGTCACCGGCCCGTCCTCGGCTCGCGCCCCAGGCGCGGCCTGCTCAGCAGAGGATCGGGCGATTCCCTTGCGTCGCTTCAGGAATCTAGGCATGCCAAGCAGTATCGGTCCGTGGCCGTTTCACCGATACGGCGAATGGCCTGAAAATAGTCCCATGATCGCCGGAAGTGCACCCTTCTTGACCCGCATGATCGTCGTGGGCGGCGGGCCAGGCCTTCCGGAGAGCGCAGAGACCAGGCAGGATGATCCTGCATGAGAGCACTGCGTCGTACCCTTGCCGCGATCGTTGCGACGACGTTCGCGCTGCTAGCCACTGCGGCACCTGCGGCTGCCATCACCGGCGGTGAACCCGACGGCAACCGCCACCCCAACGTTGGCCTGATCATGTTCTACGACGAGACCGGCCGCTACCGTTGTTCGGCCACGCTCATCTCGCCGACCATCGTCCTCACGGCCGCGCACTGCACCCAGGGCACCCTCGGCAAGACCCTGGTCACCTTCAACTCGAACATCGCCGAGGCGCCGCCGAGCCCGTTCCCGGTGGCGTCGAACCCCAGCGCCGGCTATACGGCACAGGAACTCGCCGCGGCGGGTTACCTGTCCGGCACGGCGTCCACCCACCCGCAGTACTCGGACTTCACTGACCTGAACAACTGGAACGACGTCGGTGTGGTCGTGCTGGACAAGCCGCTGACCAGCATCGCTCCCGCCACCGTGGCACCGAGCAAGTACCTCGACCAGTTCGCGCAGCCGAAGCTCAACAAGACCATTTTCGACGTGGTCGGGTACGGCACCGAGGTCCGCAAGCCGGAGTCGGGCCCGCAGAAGCCCCAGCCCATGAGCTACCCGCTGCTGCGCCGCTACACGACCTCCCCGGGGCAGAAGCTGACCCCGCAGGTGCTGCAGATGAACGGCAACCCGAACGACAACAAGGGCGGTGGCGGCACCTGCTTCGGTGACTCGGGCGGCCCGACCTTCCTCAACGGGTACCTGGTCGCGGTCACCAGCTACGGCTACACGGACAACTGCCGGTACCTCGGCGGCTACCAGCGCGTCGACATCCCGGTGGTCCAGAACTGGCTTTCCACGATCCGGTAACAGCTCACCGCTCCACCCTGTCCCGGCGGGTGCCTCCATCCGGAGGCACCCGCCGGCGTTCATGCGTCACCCGCGATTCTCACCCGATGGGCACGGTCGACTCGCGCATCACGACGCGGCCCGGGAACTCCTCCGAACTGGGCAGGGTGACGCCGTCGATGGCCGCGAAGAGCCGTTGGCCGGCGACGGTGCCGAGGCGTTGGAGGTTCATGTCGATGCTGGTCAGGCGCGGGCGGGAGTGCGCGGCGATGGCTTCCCAGTTGTCGAAGCCGATCACGGATATGCTGCCCGGCACGTCGCGTCCGAGGTCGCGCAGCGTGTCCAGGACGCCGCGCGCGATCTGATCGCTGCCGCAGAAGATCGCGTCGACCTCGGGATGCTGCCCGACGACCATGCGTGCCGCGGCTCGCCCCCAGGACTCGTCCCACGATCCGAAGTACGGCCGATCGCCGACCATGGTCAGGCCGGCGCCGGCGAGCGCCGCGGCCGCGCCTTCGGCCCGGTCCCGGGCCGCCTGGAAGCTGGCTTCTCCGGTGATGTGGGCGATGTTGCGCCGGCCGCAGGTCAGCAGGTGGTCGATGGCGAGCCGCCCCCCTCCCACGTTGTCGACGGTGATCGAGATGTCGTCCGGGTCCGCGGAGGGGGCGTAGACGTACACGACCGGCACGGGGATGGTGCCGGTCAGCGGTGGGCGGGGGTCGGTGCGGGATCCCACCACGATCAGGCCGTCCACGCGCCTGGACAGCAGCGCCCTGACGTGATGCTTCTCCCGGATCGCGTCGCCGCGCGCGTCGCACAGGAAGACGGACATCTGCCCCGCCCCGAAGGCGTCCTCCGCACCCATCAGGATGGGAATCGAGAACCGCCCCTCCAGGTCGCTCGTCAGCAGGCCGACGGTGCCGGTCCGTCCACTGAGCAGTCCGCGCGCGAGGGCGTTCGGCGCGAAGGACAGCACCTCCGCGGCCTCCAGCACGCGTACCCTCGTGGCCGCCTTCACCTCGGCCCGCCCGTTGATGGCCTTGGACGCGGTGGCGACCGACACCCCGGCGAGCTTGGCGACATCGGTGAGCGTGGGTGCGCGGTTGACGGGGACCTCGCGCTCGGTGGTCATGTGTTGCTCCCTCCTCAGCGATCGGCACGTGTGCGGTGCACGGCGACAGGCCGCCGCTGGAGGTGTCTTGACCACCACTCCGTACGGCAGTTACATTTCCTAAACCTTTTCGTCAATGTTTCGGCGCGGTTGCAGCCGGGTGATACCCCCTCTAGCCCTCTGATCGCGCTGAACACTAACACCGAAGAGCCCGCCACCCCCGCGCCAAGGAAGAGCTGATCCGCCGGTACGTACCAGCTCCAGGGAGACCATGTGAAGATCCAGCAGGGCCTGCCGTGCGGCGTGAAATGTTAGCGCTAACACCACCTGACGCAGCTACCGCACCTCTTTGGTCGTAGGTCAGCAGCCTGCCCGACGGCTCTCTCCGAAATCCTTTGCGATCTCGTTGCGATTCTGGCCCTTGACGGTCGAGAGAGGTGCCGGTTCGTGAGACTGCGACGGCATCGCTTTCGGGGCGCCGTTCGGCACGCTCGGGCTGCGGCCAGCCCTCCTGGTGGTGGCCCCACCGGCGCCGCCACCGCTCCCCCATCCCAACAGTGAGGAGATCCGAACCGTGAACACCACCCTGGGGCGCGGTGCCGCGCCCCCGACCCGTCGGCCGTTGAGCCGGTTCCGCAGAGCAGCCGCCGCGACGGCGATCGCCGGGCTCGTCGCCGGCGGCCTGGTCGGGATCGCCACGCCGGCCTACGCCGCCGACTCGTACACCTTCACCAACACCCGCAATCCGATCCTCAGCGACGGCAGCTACTACTCGGCCGACCCGGCGCCGGTCGTCGTGCCGGCCGGTGCCCCCGGTAACGACAGTGGCCGCGACCAGCTCTACATCTACACCGGCCATGACCAGGCCGGACCGTCCACCAACGACTTCATCATGAACGACTGGGGCGCGTTCCGGACCACCGATGTCGCATCGGGGCAATGGACCCACTTCCCGTCGTTGGGGCGCCCGGAACAGATCTTCGCCTGGGCGACGCCGGGACGGGCGTACGCGGGCCAGATGATCCAGGGCGTGGACGGGCGCTACTACTGGTACCTCCCGGTGAGCGAGCGGAACAGCCCGGCGTCGGACAAGTTCGCCATCGGGCTGGCCGTCGCCGACTCGCCGACCGGACCGTGGACCGACTACGTGGGCGCACCGCTGATCTCCCAGCGCGTGCCCACCGCGAACAACATCCAGAACATCGACCCGACGATCCTCATCGACGATGAGGCCCCCAACCAGCGGGTCTACGTCTACTGGGGCACGTTCGGCAATCTTCGGATGCTCGAGTACAAGCAGGACATGAAGACCCCGGTCGGCACTCAGCGCTCCATCACCGGCCTGACCGGCTTCTTCGAGGCGCCCTGGATCTTCAAGCGCAACGGCACCTACTACCTGGCGTACGCCGGGAACAACGCCGGCCCGACCTCGCAGTGCACCCCGGCGAACTACCACGCCTGCATCGCCTACGCGACGGCGTCGTCGCCGGAGGGCCCGTGGACCAACCGGGGGACCATGCTTCGGCCGGTCTCCTCGACGACGAGCCACCCGGGCATCCTGGAGTTCAACGGCCAGTGGTACCTCGCGTACCACACGGCCGACGCCGTGGGCGGCGGCCACTTCCGCCGTTCGGTGGCCATCGACCGGGTCGAGTGGGACGACACCCAGACCCCGCCGCGGATGAAGATGGTCACGACGACGCCGGTCAAGGGACGCGACCTCACGCCCCGGCCGAACATCGCCCAGGAGGCGAAGGTCACCGTCTCCAACGAGCCCGTTCCCACCCAGTACTGGGTGAAGGCGCTCAACGACGAGATCGTCCGGTCCAACCCGCTGCCGCCGGACATGTGGGGCACCTGGACCGGCAACAACCCGCCGCAGCAGTGGGTGCAGTACACCTGGGACCAGCCGGTGCGGATCTCCGGTTCGCAGATCGACTTCTGGAACGACCAGCCGCAGGGCAGCGGCATCGGCGTCGCCGCACCCGCCCGCTGGCGCATCCAGTACTGGAACCTCGCCACCGGGCAGTGGGCCGACGTGCCGAACCCGAGCGGCTACCCGACCAGCACGCAGGGCTTCCAGAACACCACGTTCGACCCGGTGACCACCACTCAGGTCCGCGCGATCTTCGACGCGTCGACCAACGGCAGCACCTACTCGGCCGTGGCGGTCGAGGAGTGGAAGATCCTCGCCGCGCAGCCGGCATCCGTCACCGCGCCGCCGATGACGGTCGAGGTGGGCGAGGCCGATCTGCCGGGCACCCTCCCTGTGGCGTTCGGCAGCGAAACGCTGCAGGTGCCGGTCTTCTGGGACCCGGTGACGCCCGAGCAGGTCGCGCAGCCTGGCACGTTCACGGTCCAGGGCACCGTGCTCGGCTACGCGGCCGGCCGCGTCTCCGCGCAGGTCACCGTCATCTCGCCCGACGACACCGAGGGTGACGTGACCCCGCCGACCCTGACGCTCACGCCCAGCGGCAGCGCCGGCACCGCCGGCTGGTTCCGGTCCGCGGTGCGGGTCCGCGTCGCCGGCGTCGACGACCGGGGCGGCCGGGTGACCATCCAGTCGCGGGTGGACGCCGGCCAGCCGGCCGTCGCCAACGGCGTGCGGTACGTCGACGTCAACGTCTCCGGGGACGGGCAGCACACCGTCACGGCGACCGCGACCGACCGCGCGGGCAACGCCTCGGCGCCCGCGAGCCTCGCCGTACGCATCGACGCGACCGCACCGATCAGCACGGGCACCGTGGACAGTGCCACCCGTAAGGTCACGGTGACCGCGACCGACGCGACGTCCGGGGTCACCGGCATCGAGTACTCGATCGACACCGGACCGTGGACCGCCTACACCGGCGCGATCGCGGTGCCCGACGCCAACAAGCACACCGTTTCGTTCCGTGCGCTCGACGTGGCCGGGAACCTGGAGACCGCCAAGACGGTCACCATCCCGGCGGACCTGTCCGGGCCGCTCACCGGCAATATCGGGCCCATCGCGACCCCGTCCGCCTCCTACACCGCGAGCTGGAACAGCCTCACCGCGCTCAACGACGGCGCCGATCCGGCGAACCCGAGCCAGGCGCAGATCTGGGGAACCTGGTCCGGCACCCGCCCGGCGACCCAGTGGGTGCAGTACGACTGGTCCCGGCCCGTGCGGATCACCGGAACGGAGCTGAAGTTCTGGCGGGACTCCAACCGCGGCACCGGCGAGGGCGTCGCCCAGCCCGACGGGTGGGTGCTGCAGTACTGGGACGTGACCGCCGCTGCCTGGCGGGACGTGACCGGCGCTTCCGCCTACGGCACCAGCACCACCGCGTTCAACACCGTCACCTTCGACGCCGTCACCACGCCGCGGGTGCGGGCCACGATCCAGGCCAACGGCAACGGCACCACCTACTCCGCGGTCGCGATCACGGACTGGCGGGTCTTCGCCGACGACCCGGGCTCCCCGGCCTACTTGCTGAAGGCGGCGCAGGACGCGGTCGCGGCCGCCGAGGCCAACCCGTCGGCGGAAACGATCACGGCGGCCGAGACGGCGATCGCGAAGGTCACCGACGCCACGCAGGTCGCGGCGCTGAACCAGCGGCTGGCGGTCGTGAAGCTGCTCGTCCAGGCCCGCGACCTGCTCGACCGGATCGCAGCAACCGAGCTGAACAACGCCGATCAGATCGACTCCGCCGTCGCCGACCTCACCGAGGTGACGACGATCGTGGGTCAGCTGCCGGCCGACCGGCGGGGTGACCTGCCGGAGCAGGTCGGTGCGGCGAAGCGGCGGATCGCCGACACTCTCGCCCGGCTCTTCGCCAAGCCCGTCGACGGGAAGGCGGGACCGATCAAGCGGCCCTGGCTGGACCTGGTCATCTCCGACACCTACGACCGGTTCGGTGAGACCGGCCTGCAGGACCGGGTGATGTCGATCGTGCGCAGCTACGCCACCGGCTGGCAGGTCACCATCGCCATCGACGAGTTCCTCGCCACCCGGTAACCAGAAACAGTTCCGCCACCGTTCGGGGCGGCGTCGGACCGCCGACGCCGCCCCGAACCACCCGACGCCCCGGCCGCAGCCTCACATCTGGATGGATGGAACCACCCGCACTAGCTCGGCGGGGCGTCCTTGACGAACACGATCCCGTCACTGCTGGCCAGGTGGGCCGGGTCCAGCGGGGAGTAGCCGAACCAGGGGGACACGCGAGGAGCGGGCGTCACGTCGCCGAGGACAGCGGCCAGTCGGCGGGCGTCGACAACGTATCGGTCCTCCGGGAGCGCGTACAGGAGCCCTTCGATGGTGTCCGGGGGCGGGGCCTCCACACCGTGGTGGCGGATCGTACCGAGGGCCATGGCCATGAAGGCGTACCCCTCGCCCAGCAGGGCGCTGACCATCGCCCCGGCGCTCCACCACTCCACCGGTCCCTCCCACAGCTGCATCGTGCTCTTGTTCCGCTGCAGATGTGCGTTGTGGGCGTAGACCAGCGTCGGGCTGCGCTCGGCGAGCGCCAGGAGGTTGGCGGCCATCATCGAATCTCGCACGCCCAGCAGCCGCGCCATGCGGCTCGGTGACGTGTCGGCCATCCAGAAGTGGTACCGCAGCAGCCCGGTGGCGGTACGACCGAACATGCGTGCCCGGTCCCAGTCGCCCCGCGGGGATGCCGCGATCAGGTGTGGCGTCTGCGTATCAAGCAGGGCCACCAGGTCGTCGGCGAGCAGCCGCAGCTGTTTGGCCTCGGGCGTCTGCCCCACGGACTGGGACGGGTCCATCATCGCGGCGGGATTGGTCCACCGGTCGTCGGCGCCGAGCAGGCGGTCGAGCGTTTCCGCGGTGCAGGGAAGCAGGTCGGCGTCAACCCAGGCGGCGAGGTAGGCGTGGAGTGCGGTGAGGGCCGGCCGGGGGCTCGCGGCGTGGGTGATCTCCAGCGGGCCGTCGAATCCGGCGAAGCGCAGCTGCTCTGACACGGGCCGGCCGTCGTTGTACGCACGCATCCAGCGCACCAGCTCGCGGTTGGCCGCAGACGCGCCGAACCCGTGGCTGAAGCCTTGCCCCATGACCTCGTCAAGCGTGCCCGTACCCGAGGTGACGTAGTCGTCCACGACCAGGCCCATCAGGCAGTCGCTCTCGATCGTGATCGTCCGGTAGTGCTCCTGCTCGACGAGTTGCCGGAAGAGATCGTTTCGCAGGTCGAGCAGAACGTCCTCGCCGTGGGTGGGCTCACCCAAGGCAAGCAGCCGCGGCCGGGCCGGGAGCAACTTCATGACGCCGGCAGCGTCGACGACATGGGCGGCGTCTGTGATAGCAGCAGTCATGTCCTCGACCGTATCGTTGAACCAACGGTTGAGACTTTCACCGCAATGTTGGCAGTCAGCCTGAGGTAAAACCCTCAAACAGATGGACACTTCAGGCTGGTTGGCTCTGCGCGCCGGCAGGGCCCCGCCTCTGACGTACGTCTAGCGTTCGCTGGATCCGGATCAGGGTGGACGAGGGGCTTGACGGCGGCACCGGCAACGTGCCGCGGGTCCGGCAAGGGCGAGCCGCCGTGTGAGAATCAGCGAGTGCAGGTCGGGATGCTTGGGTCATTCGAGGTTCGCACGAACGACGGCATCTTGGCCGAAGTGCCGGGCGTCCGGCTGCGCGCACTGTTGATCGCCCTGGCACTCCAACCAGGCCGTGTCGTCTCGAAGGCGACGCTCATCGACTGGATCTGGGGTGAGAATCCGCCCGCCGATGCGGCGAACGCCCTGCAACGCTTGGCTTCCCGGCTGCGGAAGGCGCTGCCAGGAGGTGCGATCGAGGGACAGACGGGCGGCTACCGATTGACGGTGGGCCCCGACGCTGTCGACGCCCTTCGGTTCGAACACCTCATCGGCCAGGCTCGCCAGGAGGAGGGTCTACAACGCGTTCGACTGTTGCGCGAAGCCCTCGCCTTGTGGCGCGGTGCGGCCATGCAGGATGTCGCGTCGGGGGACAGTGAAGCGTTCGACACGGCGGTGACGCGGCTCGAGGGGCTGCGCCTGACGGCAATGGAGGATCGCTTCGAGGCGGAGGTCAGCCTCGGCCACGGCGCGGAGGTGGTCGCGGAACTGACCGACGCGGTGACCGCGCATCCGCTGCGGGAACCGCTGGTCGCTGCCCTGATGCGGGCCCTGGTGGCAGCCGGCCGCGACTCCGAGGCCCTGCTCACCTACGAACGTACGAGGGAGGCGCTCTCCGACGCGCTGGGCGTCGACCCCTCGCCGGAGTTGTCGGCCCTACACGTCGCGTTACTGCGGGGCGAACTGGGGCGGCGGGAGGAGAACCGGAAGACCAACGTGCGTGCCGAGCTCACCAGTTTCGTCGGCCGGGACGCTGAGGTCACTGCCGTCCGCGAGCTCATCGGGGCGCATCGCCTGACCACGTTGATCGGGCCGGGCGGTTCGGGCAAGACCAGGCTGGCCACGGAAACCGCACGCACGCTGATCGGTGACCTGCCGGACGGAGTCTGGTTGGTGGAACTTGCCGCCATCGGCGCCGACGGTGACGTCGCGCAGGCGACGCTCACCGGGCTCGGGCTCCGGGACGCTCTGCTCGGCGCGGCTCCGAGCGCGGATCTGGCGGACGGGCTCATCGCCGCTGTCCGCGAGCGGGAGGCGCTGCTGATCCTCGACAACTGTGAGCATGTGATCGAGGCGGCGGCGCGGTTCGCCGATCGGGTGCTCGGGGAATGCCGACGGCTGCGGATCCTGGCGACGAGCCGGGAGCCGCTCGGGATCACCGGTGAGGCGCTGTGGCTGGTCGAGCCACTGGCCGTGCCAACCGACGCCGGCCTTGCCGAGATCACGTCCTCGCCTGCCGTCCGCCTGCTGCGGGACCGGGGCGGCGCGGTGCGTAAGGACCTCGGGGACGACGAGCACACGTTGTCGACGATGGTGCGCGTCTGCCGGGCGCTGGACGGGATGCCGCTGGCGATCGAACTCGCCGCCGCCAGGTTGCGCACCATGACCATCGATCAGCTGGCCAACCGGCTCGATGACCGGTTCCGCCTGCTGACCAGCGGGAGCCGCACCGCACTGCCGCGGCACAAGACGCTGCGCGCGGTGGTCGACTGGAGCTGGGAGTTGCTCACCGATGCCGAGCGGACGGTCCTGCGCCGGCTGTCGGTGTTCTCCGGCGGGGCGAGCATGGAAGCGGCCGAGTCGGTCTGCGTCGGCGATGTCGTCGAGCAGGATCAGGTGCTGGAGTTGCTCACTTCGCTGGCCGAGAAGTCGCTGCTGGTCACCGAGGGCGACGGCGCTCCGCGCTATCGGATGATCAGCACGATCAAGGAGTACGCCGCGGACCGGCTCACCGAGGCGGGGGAATCGGACCTGGCTCGCCGGGCGCATCTCGCCTACTTCACCGAGCTCACCGAGACCGCGGAGCCGCATCTGCGCCGCGCCGAGCAACTGACCTGGCTCGCCACGCTCGAGGCCGAACACGACAACATCAGTGCCGCTATGCGGGGGGCGATCGCGGCCGGTGACGCCCAAGCGGCGATGCGGCTCGCGGGCGTCGCCGGTTGGTACTGGTGGCTCGGCGGCTGCCGGGCCGAAGGCCTCGAGCTGATGCTCGCGGCCACAGACATCCCCGGCGACGTGACCGACGACGTCCGCGCCATGGCGTACGGGATGGTGGTGCTCTTCGTGACCTCCGGGCGGGGCGACGAACACCTGGGCGCGGAATGGATCCACAAGGCGTACCGGTTCAGTCAGCAGAGCCAGCACCGCAACCCGCTGCTGGGATTGGTCGACCCGCTGGAGCGCATGCTGCAGGAGCCGGACGCCGCGGTGACCGCGTTCGAGTCGTTGCTGGACAACGAGGACCCCTGGGTACGCGCCCTGGCCCGGTGGCAGATGGGCAAGATGCGGATCATGCTCGGCCAGGGCGGGCGGGATGCGGAGGCCAATCTGGAGCTGGCGCTCGCCGAGTTCCGGGCGCTCGGCGAACGATTCGGGATTTCCCTGGCCCTCGCCGAACTGGCGGGCCAACTCGCCCTGCGCGGTGAGTTCGCCGGTGCGTGTGAGCACTACGAGCGGGCAGTCACGGTCGTCACCGAGGTCGGCGCCATCGAAGATGTCATCCGGCTGCGGACCCAACAGGCCCTGCTGTACTGGCTGCACGGCGACCGGGACTCCAGCGCGGCCGCCATCGCCGAGGCGGAGCGGTGCGCCGAAGGGGTCACCTGGCCGCATGCGCTGGTCGAGCTGGCGCTCGCCAAGGCCGAGCTCGCGCGCCGGATCGGTAACGCCACGGAGGCACGCCACCAACTCGGCGTCGCGACCGCACTTCTAGGGGACGAGGCGGAGGCGGCGGACATCCGCGCCGGCATACACGACGTGCTCGGCTACCTGGCCGACGATCTCCGTGAGGCTCGTTCCCACCGCGTGGCGGCCTGGCAGGCGGCGTCCGAGGCGGGGCACGCTCCCATGATCGCCCAGACCCTCGTCGGTGTCGCGGACCTCGCCCTTCGGCAGGACCAGTACGAGCAGGCGGCGCGGCTGCTCGCGGCCAGCATCGGCGTACGCGGACTGCCGGATCACGCCCACCCGGATGCGGCCAGGATCGAGCGGGACGCGCGGCGACACCTCGGCGAAGCACGGTTCGCCGAGGTGTCGCAGGAGGGCACGAAGACGAGCTCGGCTGAGCTGGTCGAGGTCACGCTCGCCTTTTGAGGGTCAACGTGCCGCGCGTCGAATGACGATGTCGCCGTGCCGCGTGCGGGCGTGGACCGAGACCTCGGTGTCCGACGGGTCAGGGTTTCCCTGCGCGGAAACGGAGTCGCGCACCGACCCTCGCTCGCTGTTGACGTCGAGGTAGGCAGCGGTGCCCTCGCTGATGCCGACCTCGATGTTTCCTGAGCCGTTCGTCAGCTTCGCCTGACCGTGCGTCATCCGAGCGATCCGGATGGCGCCGCTAGCCGTCATGGCGGCGATGCTGCCGTCGGCGCGGTCGATGTCGAAGTCGCAGCTGGCGCTGCTGAGATCGAGGTCGGCCGAGGCGTGGCCGATCCACGCCTGCCCGCCCGAGTTCGAGAGCCGTACCGCGCCCTCGACCTCGCCGACCCGCAGCGCGAACGCCCCGCCGTCGATGTCGGCGCGTCCGGCGATGTGGCCGATCGCGACCTCACCGGACGCGATGTTCGCCTGCAGCGCGTCGATGCGGTCCAGCTGGACCCGGCCCGAGGCCATGTGCAGCTCGCACCCGCCGAATGAGCCGTCGGCATGAACGTCGGAGTGCGCCAGGTAGGCGGCGACACTGGAGCCGGTGGGCAGTTCGATCGTGATGGCGACCGACCCGTTCTTGTGCCCAGGGACGGTCGTCTTGACCGACAGTTGACCGCCGGCGAAGTCGACCTTGGTCTTCTCGGCCACCTTGACGTCGGACCGGCTCGCCTCGTTGATGGGTTCGACCAGCACCACGGTGTCGGTGCGATCGCTCGCGGTGACCCTCACCCGAGAACCGGCGACTTCCACGGTGGCGGCGATGGGCCCGGGCGTGGCGAATGTTGGCATGACAACCTCTCCCTCTTGCTGCGTACGTGAACTGTTGGTGTGCCCGCCCGGTTGGTCAGGCCCGCTTCTTGAAGGTGGAGAGCGACCACACGTATCCGACCAGGGCGATCTCGACGCACCAGACGACGGCGACGATCGCCTTGCTCGCAGAAGGCTCACCGGTCAGCAGCCCGCGCAGTGCCTCGATGATCGGCGTGAAGGGCTGATACTCCGCGAACTGCCGCACCCCCGCTCCCATCGTTTCGGCCGGCACGATCGCACTGCTCAGGAACGGCAGCATGACCAGCGGTACGGAGATCAGGCCCGCCGATTCCGGGGTCTTGGCCGCCAGTCCCAGGGCGACGGTGATCCAGCTGGTCGCGAAGGAGACCAGCACGACGAGGCCGATCGCGCCGAGCCATTCGGGGAAACTCGCCGGCGGCCGGAATCCCACCACGAACGCCACTCCGATGACCGCCGCGATGGCGATCAAAGTACGGAGCATGCTGGCCGCGACATGAGCGCTCAGTACGGCGCTGCGGGAGATGTCCATCACCTTGAACCGGTTGATGATCCCCTTCGTCATGTCGGAGTTCACGGCCAACGCGGTCGCGCTCAACCCGTAGCAGATCGTCAACACGACCATGCCCGGCGTCGCGTAGTCGATGTAGTTGCCGCCGATGTCGAAGGCGCCGCCTATCACGTACACGAACATCAGCATGATCACGATCGGGAACAGGACCGCGTTGAACACCGCGACCGGGTTCCGGAGAGTGTGCTTGAAGTTGCGACCCAGCATGGTCGTCGCGTTGCTCATTATGCGTTCACCTTCTCGCTGGTACGGCCGGTCAGGGCAAGGAAGACGTCATCGAGGTCCGGCGTGTGCACCGAGAATTCCTCGACCTCGATCGAATGTGCGTCGAGTTGTGTCAGCAGGGCGCGAACCGATCTCGCCCCACCATCGCTGGGAACCCGCAGGACCAGGTCGTCCTCGGCGTCCCGCGCGGAGTCGGCCAGGACCCGCATCGCGGAGTCGAGTTCGAGGTCGCCCGCGAACCGGAGCCGGACATGGCTGCCGGGGATCTGGCGCTTGAGCTCCGCGGGAGTGCCCTGGGCCACCAGCTTGCCCTGATCGAGCACCGCGATCCGGTCCGCGAGCCGGTCCGCTTCCTCGAGGTACTGGGTGGTCAGGAAGATGGTGACGCCCTCGGCCACCAGTTGACGGATGATGTCCCACATCGTCCGACGGCTGCGCGGATCCAGGCCCGTCGTCGGCTCGTCGAGGAAAATGATCCTGGGCTTGCCGACCAGGGTCATCGCCAGATCCAGCTTCCGCCGCATACCCCCGGAATACGTGGCCGCCATCTTCTGCGCCGACTCCGTCAGGTCGAACCGCTCCAGCAGGTCGGCGACGACCCGCTTGCTCTCGCCCGAGCCCAGACGCTTGAGATCCGCCATCAACTGCAGGTTCTCCTGGCCCGTCAGCAGGTCGTCCACCGCAGCGAACTGACCGGTGACCCCGATGGCCGCGCGTACGGCCTTGGTCTCGGTCGTCACGTCATGCCCGGCAATGCGAACCGTCCCACCGTCGGCCCTCATCAACGTGGTCAGCACGTTGACCGTCGTCGTCTTGCCCGCCCCGTTCGGGCCGAGCAGGGAAAAGATCGTCCCCGCAGCAACATCGAGATCGATGCCGTCGAGAACCACCTTGTCCTTGTAAGCCTTCCGCAGCCCTGAAGCCGCAATCGCTGAACTCGTCATGCGACTACCATCGCCGCCCCGCCTGCCACCCTCCTGACACGCTCCTGACACGACAGCTGACATGACCGGCTGCTCGTCGGGCCCGAGGGAGCTGCGCCCCGGGTGTGATGGGTGTACTGGCACGTGGATGGCACGCCAACGGCTGATCCGGCGCACGCTGTTGCTCACCTAGACTGTCCGAATGACGGCGGAGCAGCGGGTCATAGACCTTGATGTGCAAGGTGATGTGGTGGCCGGCTCGGATGAGCCTCCGCGACGCCGTAGACCGATCGGACGACCACCGGGCCCCTACATCGTCGGCGCGTTCGTTCTCGGCGCAACGCTAGGCGGCATCGGTGGAGCCCAATTGCATGCCTCCCGCGAGGAACGAACGCGAGCCGCCACCGCCGCGGTTACCGCCGTAGCCAGTTCGGCAAAGGGCGGTGGTAGCACTTCCGGCGGCATGGCGCAGTTTGATGCGCAGGTAACGGTGGTCAACGTTGGACCCCAACCTGTCACAGTACGTGCAGTTGGAGCACGTTACCCCGGCATCGACGTACGCCCGACGACTTCGTCTGCCCGACTGCGTCCTGCCGCGGCAGGCGTAATCGACATTCAGCTCGTGGCCGACTGCTCGGTCGGGAACAGTTCCGTGCCATTGCGACTGTCGGTGGAAACAGCCGACCACCGAACCCACCTGGTCACCGTTGAGGTGGTGTACGCCGGCAGCGTTTGGGGCGATCGGGCCAGGTCGCTATGTGGCCAGACTGGCTGAGGCGGTGATCCGCCGCCTGGCTTGGCGGTCTCCGGCCCCCGCGGTCAGTCGTCGATTGCCTGGTAGACAGCGGTCCAGAAGTCGTTCCACATCGGCAGGCTCTGGTCGCCCGCGTGCGCCCGCTGCATGATGAAGATCGTCGTCATGTCCTCAGCGGGATCGTTGTACCAGGCGGTGCCGTAATAGCCGGGCCATCCGTAGGTCCCGACCGAGGGCCCGAGGTGCGTGCGGCGGGTGCAGACTGACATCCCGAAACCCCAGCCCATGTTGTCGAAGTAACCGGCGGGCCAGAACCCGGAGACCACCTTCTGCGCCGGGCTCAGGTGGTCGCAGGTCATCAGTGACACCGACGGCCGCGAGAGCACCCGCTCGCCGTGATGGGTACCGCCCGCGAGCAGAGCAGAGGCGAAGGCGAGCCAGTCGTTGGCGGTCGAGACGAGCCCGCCGCCGCCTGATTCGAACACGGGCGGCCGGCTCCACCGCCCGTCGGGGCCGTCATCGACAACCGGCTCACCGGTGGCGGCATTGTCGTGCTCGTACGCCGTCGCCAACCGGTCGAGGCTCTCGCTGCCCACCCTGAAGCTGGTGTCCTTCATTCCGAGCGGATCGCAGATCCGCTCGCGCAAGGCATCCCCGAAAGACATACCCGTGGCGCGGGCGATGAGCACGCCCGTCACGTTGGCGGCGGTGTCGTACATCCAGCGTTCACCTGGCTGGTAGACGAGCGGAAGCGTGCCGAGCCGGCGAATCCACTCGTCCTGCGGCGCCTCGCCGAGGGCGTTCAGCGCGTCCGAGATCGGGACCGCTCCCGGCTCAGCAATGACCATGCCGGTGCCGAGGGTGAAGGTCAGCAGATCCCGCAGCGTTATCGGGCGTTGCGCCGCGACGGTGTCTTCCAGTGGCCCGTTGGGATCGGCGAGCACGGTCATGTCCGCCAGCTCCGGGAGGAGGTTGTCGACCGGGTCATCGAGCCGGAGGGTGCAGTCCTCGACGAGCGTCATCGCACACGCGGCGACGATCGGCTTCGTCATCGAGCCCAGGCGGCAGATCGTGTCGCCGGCCATGGGCGTCTTCGACCCTGCGCCCTCGAACGCAAGATTGCCCGTTGCTTCGATGTGCACGTCGCCGTGGCGGGCGAGGACGGCCACCATGCCCGGGACGAAGCCGGAGTCGACGTGACGCTCGAGCAGCCCTCGCAGCCGAGCCAGCCGCTTCAACGAAAAGCCACCAGTAGTCACCTGTCTCCTCCTCGTCTCGTCCGTTCGCAGGTTACGTGTTGCGCGACGACCGCACAGTCCGCGAGACGTTGAGGAAGGGTTAGGGCCGACGTTGAGATAGCTGTACCCGTCAGGCGCGGAACGCGAGCCACCCGCCATCAGGCGACCACCGCTGGTCGATGTGGTGCCTCGACTGCGCGAACCGCCGCAGTGCACGGCGTGTCCCCAAGATCGTTTAGTTCGACCTTAGCGGGAAAATCGGACATGTGTGGGGCGGGCGGGACTCGAACCCGCGACCGAGGGATTATGAGTCCCCTGCTCTAACCCGCTGAGCTACCGCCCCAATACCGCGCCGGATCCTAACCCGGCGAGTCGATCAGTGGCCACCACGAAACTCAGCGTCGCCGCCGCCGCACCAGCACGATGGGCAACGCGAGGATAACAGTGAGCAGCCAGCCCACCACGACCATGCCCCAGAGCAGCCCGTCGTCGGGGTCGGACTCGTCGGCGATCAGCATGCCGACGGTGAGCAGCAGGGTGAGCCCGCCGACGCCGAGCGTCGCGAGGCCGCTGAGCACCATCAGCGGGACCTCCCACCAGGCCCGGGCGGCCGGCGCCGCGCCCTGCTGCGGCCGGTTGACCGGCGGGTGGTTTCCCCCGGCGTACGGCTGGGGGATCCGCTCCGGCGGCCGGGCCGGCATCGGCACCCGGCGGTCGGCGGGCACCTGCTGGTCGATGACGGCGATCGCCCCCGGGTGCAGGTCGATCAGGGTCGGCTCGATGTGCACCGTGATGGCGTCGTAGCCGATCAGCCGGCGGGCACCGTCGGGCCAGGCGAGCAGAGCGGCACACTCGGCGTACCGGACGGTGGCCACGCACCCGTCGAGGACGTGGCTGACGCCCTCGACGCCGACGTGCAGCGCGCCGTTGCCCTCGCGTTCCCGGTATTCGGTGCCGGCGATGGTGTGGCTGGAGCTGGTCGGCGCCGCGGCGAAGCCGGCCCAGTCGGCGGTGGTGTACTCGGGCACCATCAGCAGCGCGGTGGCGGTGACCTCCTGGGCGACCTGGTGCAGGTCGGCGAGGGTGACCGCCTTGAGTTCCGCGCGCAGCTCGTCGACGGTGCGGGTCGGCTGGCCGGTGAGCAGGTCCCGCGCCAGGCCGGGCAGCCGGGCGGCGTGCACCTCGGCGGCGCTGAGGTCGTCCTCCCGCTTGGCCACGGTGGCATCCAGGTCGGCCTGGTCGATCCGGCCGACGCGCAGCTTGGCCAGCACGTCGACGAACCCGCCGAGCACCGCGTCCTGCTTCTCGGGCAGCGCATCGGCGAAGGCGCGCAGCGTGGCCTGGTCGCCGCACGGCTGGTACCCGGTGCTGATCGCGTAGGAGAGGCCGTCCTCCTGGCGCAGCGAGCGGTACAGGTCGCGCTCCAGCACCCCGGCGAAGACGCCCGCGGCGGTCCGGCGTCGCACGACGGAGTCCAGCACCACGGCCCGCGAGCCGTTGACGAAGTACGCGGGGGTCCGCGGCAGCGCCGAGGACACCCGGGGCAGCGGCTGCCGTACGCCGGACGGCAGAACCAGCCGCAGCCCGGCCGGCACCCGGTCCCCGGCGATCCAGAGCACGGCATTTTCCCGGGTGAACCAGCGGGCCGCCCACTGCCGCAGGTCGTGCTCGGTGAGCGCGGGCAGCCCCAGTTCGGCGTAGCCGGTGAGGCCGTGGTCACGGGCGCCGTGCCGCCACAGCGCCAGCGCGTCGGCGCCGCCGCGGGTGCTCCACTCGGTACGCAGGATCTCCTTCTCCACCTCCAGTCGGGCCATCGGCAGGTCGTGCAGGTTGCGGCAGACGGCGGTGAGGAAGCCGACGACGTCCTGCTCGGAGCCCTGGGTGTAGAAGGAGGTGAAGGTCGGCGTGGTGGCCCCGTTGAAGTGGTGGTCGCCGAGCCCGAGCGGGGCGAGGGCCAGGTGCTCCAACAGGTGGGTGATGCCGCTGCGGGCCAGGGTCTCGTCGGCGACACCGACCCGGAAGGTGATTCCGGCGCGCATCGGCCCGGAGGCGGGGGCGAGTAGCGCCGGCACCCCGTCGACGTCGAACTGGCGGATCATCGGGGGCCACCCTTCGCGTACGCCTCGATGCGAAACTGGTCGAGTGTCGCGGTCCCGTCCAGGTACGACCAGGGGTACTCACTGCCGAGGTGACCCAGCGCGGCGAACTGGGCGGCCGCGGCAGCCCACTGCCCGGTCAGGCCGAACCAGTAGGCGAAGACCGAGCGGGTGGAGACCCAGCCGGGTTCGTGCCGGAAGTGCGGGTGCAGCACGGACCGCTGGGCGGCCGTCCAGATGTCCTGTAGCACCCGAGGATCCCGTACGTACGCGGCCCGTTCGCCGTCGGAATCGAACGACCAGAAGCGCTCGAAGTGCGCGTCGGCCAGCAGGACGGCGTTCTGCGCGCCCTCCGGGGCGGCGAACATCCGCTCGTTGGCGAACGCGAAGGCCACCTCCCAGGTCCCGCCCCACTTCGGGCAGAGCTGCTGGAGCAGGAGCGACTGCGAGCGCCGGTCGTGCGGTGCGTACCGGGCCAGCCGGTCGTAGCGGCGGCGGGCCTCGGCCTGCCCGAGTTCCAGGCCGCGGGCGGTGTTGAGCCGCACCTGCCAGGCGAGGACGTTGCCCGGGTCGCGGGCGCAGACGTCGATCAGGATCTGCTCGGCCTGCCGCAGGTGCTCATGGAACTGGTCGAACTGCTCCCGGCTGACGTACTGGGCTCGTTGCGCGGTGCGGATCTTCCAGCCCACGTCGACCAGGTAGGTGGCGACCATGGCTGCGGCGACGGTGTCGTCCGGGTACCGGGCGAGCACCTGGCGGAGGAAGTCGTCGACCCCGTGGACGTCCTCGACGGCGCCCACCAGCAGCGAGCGCCAGGCCCAGTCGCGGGGGTCGAGGAGCTGCCGTACCCCGGCCCAGTCGCGTGCGGCGAGCGCTGCGCGCATGGTGTTGACCTCGGGAAAGGCGGCGGCCGGGTCGGCGTCGACCTCCGGAAGGTGTACGGGCATGGCGGGGATGTTAGGTGATCACGAAGCCGTCCGGCTCCCCCGTCCAGCTCGGACCTACCGCCCTACCCGGACCGGAGCGCGGCGAGGACGGCGCCGGCGGCCCGCCAGCCGCTGGCGAGCGCCCCCTGGATCGAGGGGCTGTCCCGGTGGTCGCCGGCCACGAAGAGCCCGTCGCCGAGCGCGACCGGTCTGCGCAGCCGGCCCTGCGGCGGTGGCACGGCGGGCAGCGCGTCCGGGATCGTGACGGTGGTGAGGTGGACCCAGTCGGCGGTGGAGCGCCCGTAGAGCCGGTCCAGTTCCCGGCGGACGACCGGCTCGGGCGGGGCCTGCGGGCCGACCACCGTGGTGGCCACCAGGTGCTTCCCGGCCGGGGCGTAGGTGGGCGCGGCATTGCTCAGCACCACCGTGTTGGCGACCAGCTCCCGCCGCTCACCGTCGAGCAGCAGGATGGGCTCGGCCAGGGGCGGGCTGGCCGTGCTGTGGTAGTAGGTCGTGCAGCCGCGCGTGCGTACCCGGTGGAGCTGGGGCAGCAGCGCGGCCGCCGCGGGCGGGTCCACGGCGACCACGACGGCGCGGCAGGCGATGTCGCCGGCCCGGGTGCGGACCCGGCCGGGCGCGACCTCCGCGGCCGGCGTGCCCAGGTCGATCAGCTCGGCGGGAAGTGGGTCGGCGATGGCCCGGGGCAACGCGGCCATCCCCCGGGCGGGCAGGCCGATCCGGCCCCGGGCGAACACGCGCAGGTTCACGGCGAGCACGTGGCTGGAGGTCTCCAGCTCCCGGTCGAGGAAGACGCCGGAGAGGAACGGCCGGAGCAGCTCCTCGATGATCGCGTTGGAGAGGCCGGCCCGACGCAACGCCGCCTCGCTGGTGGTCTCCGGCGCGGTGAGCAGCCGGCCGACCGGCAGGGTGGCGCAGCCGGTGGCGAGCCCGGCCAGGCGAAGCCGGTCCCGCAGTGATCCCACTCCGGCGGTGACGGTCCCGGCCGCGCCCGCCGGGTCACGCACCGGGTTGACCAGTCGGTGCAGTCGGGCACCGCGGCGGACCAGCACGCCGGAGGTGAACCAGCCCAGGTCGAGGGTGGCCAGGTCGAGCAGGCCCCCGAGCCGGGGGTACGCGGTGTTGAGCACCTGGAAGCCCCGGTCCAGCAGGAAGCCGTCGACCTCGTCGGTGGCGACCCGGCCGCCGAGCCGGTCGGCGGCCTCCAGCAGGCGCCAGGGCACGCCGGCGCGGTGCAGCCGGCGGGCGGCGGCGAGGCCGGCCAGGCCGCCGCCGACGATGACGACGTCCGTGTCAACGGGCACGACCGACCTCCGCGCCGACCCGGTCGCCGTCGCGGACGGTCCGGGACAGCCGGCTCGGCCACCAGATCCTCGGCCCGAGGTCGTACGCGAGCGCGGGCACCAGCAGTGACCGGACGACGATGGTGTCGAGCAGCACCCCGATGGCGACCGCCACGCCCAGCTCGACCAGCACCACCAGCGGCAGGACGGCGAGCGCGGAGAAGGTGGCGGCGAGCACGATGCCGGCGGAGGTGATCACACCACCGGTGACGGCGAGGCCGTTGAGCACGCCTGCTCGGGTGCCGCGCCGGACCGACTCCTCGCGGACCCGGCTCATCAGGAAGATGTTGTAGTCGATGCCGAGGGCCACCAGGAAGACGAACGCGAAGAGCGGGAACGCCTGGTCGACGCCGGGGAAGCCCAGGAGGTACCGAAAGATCAGCCCGCAGATGCCGAGGGTGGCGAGGAACGACAGCACCACGGTGGCGATCAGCAGGATCGGGGCGAGCAGGGCGCGCAGCAGCAGCGCCAGCACGATCGTGATGACCAGCAGCACCACGGGGATGATGACGTTGCGGTCCCGGGCGGAGGCGTCGGCGGTGTCCACGTTGACGGCGGTGAAGCCGCCCACCAAGGAGTCGGAGCCGGGCACCTTGTGCACCGCCTCGCGCATGTTGCGGACGGTCCGCTCGGCGGCGTGACTGTCCGGCGGGTCGGCGAGGGTGGCCTCCAGCTGCACCCGCCCGTCGACCACCTTGGGCGGCGCGTTGGGCTCGGGTGGCCCGCCCGGTGCCGCACCGGTGACCGGCCGGACGGACGACACCCCCGGTACGCCCTGCGCCACCTGCGCGACCTGCTGGGCGGCCGCCTGGTTGACGAAGATCGTGGCCGGGCTGCCGGTGCCGGCCGGGAAGTGCCGGGCGATGACGTCCTGCCCGGCGACCGAGTCGGTGCGCTTGGTGAACAGCTGCGACTGGCCGAGGGTGGTCACCCCGAGCTGGGTGAGCCCCACGGTGAACACGGCCAGCAGCACGGCGGTGACCAGCCAGACAGTCCGGGCCCGACGGGCGACGAAGCCGGCGATCCGGCCCCAGGTGCCGTGCTCGGCCTGCGGATCGGCGTGGTCGAACCGGGGCCGCCGCGGCCAGAACGCCCACCGCCCGCCGAGCAGCAGCAGCGCGGGCAGGAAGGTGAGCATCACCAGGAGGGTGGCGGCGATGCCGACGGCGGCGACCGGGCCGAGCGCCCGGTTGGAGTTGAGGCTGGACAGGAGCAGGCAGAGCAGGCTGACGATGACGGTGACGCCGGAGGCGATGATCGCCGCGGCGGCGCCCTTCCAGGCGGTCTTCATCGCGGCCCAGGCGCTGTCGTGCCGGTGCAGCTCCTCGCGATAGCGGGCGATCAGCAGCAGCGCGTAGTCGGTGCCGGCGCCGAAGACCAGGACGGTGAGGATGCCCTGCGCCTGCCCGTTCAGTTTGATGGCGCCGCTGCTGGCCAGATGGTAGACGACGATCGAGGCCAGCGAGTACGACATGCCGGCGGCGAGCAGCGGAAAGATCCAGAGCACCGGGCTGCGGTAGACGATCAGCAGGATGACCAGCACCACGATCAGGGTGACCAGCAGCAGCGGCCCGTCGATGGCGGCGAAGACCTCGATGAGGTCGGCGAGCAGGCCCGCCGGGCCGGCCACGTCCACGGTGAGCCCGTCCCGGTCCGCGCCGGCGATGTCGCGCAGCTGGGTGACGACCTGGCTGATCCGTTCGCCCTCGGTGCTGGCGATCGGGACGATCACCTGCACGGCCTGACCGTCCTGGCTGACGATCGGTGGCGGCAGCGGGCTGACCACACCGGACACCCGGGCGAACCGGGTGGCGTCGGTCTGGACCCGCTGCTGGTCGGCCGGGGTGATGCCGGAGGTGCGTTGGTAGACGACGAGAGCCGGGGTGGTCTGCGTCGGCATGAAGTCGGCGGCGAGGTCCATCGCCCGGGTCGCCTCGGCGTGCGCCGGGAGGAAGGCGGAGTTGTCGTTGGTGGCGACGTCGCCGAGCTTGCCCGCGTACGGGCCGGCGATCCCGCCGACGACCAGCCAGCCCAGCACGACCGCCACCGCGACCAGCGTCGCCGTCCAGCGGCTCCGTCCCCCGGCCATCTCCACCCATCCTCGGATCAACGCCCAATCGACGCAGCGGGAATCCGAGTCGACTCCGCCCATCCTGCCGGGCAGAACGGCATCAGGAGGGCGAAACCGGGCGCTGCGCGAGGCAGAGGCCGCCGGACCGGGATCACGAGAAACGCCCGCCGGCCTGGGCCGACGGGCGTTGCGATGGAGTTGAGCTCCCCCGTTTGGACTCGAACCAAAAACCTGCCGGTTAACAGCCGGCTGCTCTGCCAATTGAGCTACGGGGGACCGCAGATCACCCGGCTGCGGATCTCTCCGCGCCGTGCGACGGCACAAGAGTACAGGACATCCGGGGGTGCTGCGCCAGGGGGTTACCTCTTCGATCATGGAGGCCGGAAACCCGCAATAATCTGGACAAATCGTCATTCTGGCGCAAGCAGGTATGAGCGGAGAGCAGGATGGGTAGTTAGCCGCCGACAGAGGACGTAGGCGCGAGATGGTCGCTCCCGCCGGAAGCTGCCGGTCGGGAACGGCGGCGCGTCAGGTACGGAAGGAGCCGCCATGCGCGGAAAGATCATGTTTCTTGGCGGGCTGGCTGCGGGATTCGTCCTGGGCGCCCGTGCCGGCCGGGAGAAGTACGAGGAGCTGATGGTCCGGGGCCGCAAGGTGCTCGACCACCCGACGGTCCAGGAGGCGGCGGGGGTCGCGCAGGCCCAGGCGACCCGACTCTACGCCGAGGGCAAGGACAAGCTGGGGCAGACGAAGCTCGGCGAGAAGCTGGGTACCGGCAACGGCAGCAGGCCGGGGATGACCTCGGCCGACAAGCCGTTCGCCGGCACGCCGGCCACCGTCGGCGCCAAGTCCGGCTCCACCGGCACGGGTTCAACCAGCGCAACGGGCTCGCCGACCACCAGCTCGAGCACCAAACAGCCGGGCACGGGCAGCAACCGCTGACACCACCCGGACAGCGGGGCCGGTCGCCACCAGGCGGCCGGCCCCGCACCCGTCTGTCCATACCGCACCACCTCCCTCTTTTGCTGATCCTGAACAAAAGTGGGAGCGATTCATCGAAAACTTTTGGCGTCAACCTCTTCTCTTTGGTCTCGCGCGCAAATATCGTCTCGCGTAGAACCTGGCCAGGCTCTCGTCACCACATCAGCGACCTCCTCAGCCTCGTCCCGCGCTGAGGCGGACCCGCCCGACCAGAGCGAGGTTCGATGCGCAGACCGTTCGGCCGCAGGGCCGCCACCCACCTCAGCCTGCTCGCCCTCGTCGGCGCGACACTCGTCGCGACGGCGGAGCAGGCCCCGACCCCGGCGCAGGCCGCGCCGGTGCTCAATGCCCCGGCACCCCACAGCAACGGCATGCAGTACAAGGTGCTCGTCTTCACCCGGTCGGCCAGCGGCAACAATGCCGCCACCGCCGCCGGCGTGCAGGCCATCCAGCAACTCGGGCAAGAACGGCGCTTCACCGTCGAGGTGACCAACGACGCCCGCAAGTTCGACGAGCCACACCTGAAGCAGTTCCGCGCCGTGGTGTTCCTCAACACCGCCGGCGACGTGCTCAACGACGCCCAGCAGGCGGCCTTCGAGCAGTACTACCGCGACGGCGGCGGCTTCGTCGGCGTCCACTCCGCCATCGAGGCCAACCCGAACTGGTCCTTCCTGACCAACGTGCTGGGCACCCGGGCCACCGGGGCGCCGTCGGCGACCAGCAAGGCGACCGTCACCGTCGCCGACCGGGTCCACCCGGCCTCGAAGACGCTGCCGCAGCGGTGGAGCACCACGGACCGGTGGTACAACTTCGCGGCCAACGTCCGCGGCGTCTCGCATGTGCTGGCCACCGTGGACGAGAAGACGTACACCGGCGGCAGCATGGGCTTCGACCACCCGGTCACCTGGTGCAAGGACTACCAGGGCGGGCGGTCGTTCTACACCGGACTCGGCGCCACCCCGGAGAGCTACAACAGCACCGACCTGCGGGCCCACCTGGGCGGTGCGATCCAGTGGGCGGCCGGCGTGACCAACGGCGACTGCGGCGCGACCGTGCTGGCCAACTACCAGATGACGGTGATCGGGGCGCAGCCCAACGTCAACGAGCCGATCGGCTTCGACGTCCTTCCCGACGGCCGGGTGATTCAGACCGACCGACGGGGCGGCGTACGCCTGCACCGCCCGGACGGCAACGAAACCAAGTTGCTGGCGCAGATCCCGGTCTACACCCACAGCGAGGACGGGATGTACGGCCCGGCGATCGACAACGACTTCGCCAACAACAAGTGGGTCTACCTGTACTACGCGCCCCCACTGGACACCCCCACCGGGGCCGCGCCGACCACCAGCACCGACCCACACGCCTGGGACCAGTGGAAGGGCTACTTCCAGCTCTCCCGGTACAAGTTCGTCGACGGGGAGAACCCGTCCCTCGACCTGAGCACCGAGCAGAAGATCATGCAGGTGCCGGTGGACCGGGGCGCGTGCTGCCACGTGGCCGGTGACATCGCCTTCGACTCGAAGAACAACCTCTGGCTGGTGACCGGGGACGACACCCCGGCCGGCGGCGGCGGTTCCGGTGGCTTCTCGCCGCACAACGACTCGGTCAGCGCCACCGGCGTCTACCAGGCACCCTTCGTGGACGCCCGGCGCAGCTCGGCCAACACCAACGACCTGCGCGGCAAGATCCTGCGGATCACGGTGGGCGCGGACGGCTCGTACACGGTGCCGCCGGGCAACCTCTACCCGGCCGGCACGGAGAAGACCCGCCCGGAGATCTACGCGATGGGCTTCCGGAACCCGTTCCGGATCACCCTCGACAAGAACGACGTCGCCTACATCACCGACTACTCCCCCGACTCCTCCACTCCCCAGGTCGGGCGGGGACCGGCAGGCACCGGCCGGATGATGATGGTCGACAAGCCGTCGAACTACGGCTGGCCGATGTGCGTGCAGCCGAACCTGCCGTACATCGAGATGAACTGGACCACGAGCCCCATCTCGCCGGTCGCACCGTTCGACTGCGCCGCGCCGAAGAACACCTCGCGGCACAACACCGGCCTGACCGACCTGAAGCCGGTGGAGAAGTCGGAGCTGTGGTACTCGTTCCAGGCGCCGACCCCCTGCCCGGAGTCCTACCTGTCGACTCCGACGCAGACCTGCCCGGTGCTCTTCCCCGAGCTGGGCACGGGCGGCGTCGGCCCGCACGGTGCGGCGAAGTACGACTACGACCCGGAGCTGAGGTCGGAGACGAAGTTCCCCGAGTACTACGACGGCGCCATCTTCTTCGGCGAGTTCACCCGGGACACCCTCAAGGAGATCCGGCTGGACGACCAGGGTGACATCCTGAAGATCAACGACGTGTTGAACTGCGGGCAGGCACCCACCACCCCGGCCAAGCCGTTCCTCTGCGACAACCCGATGGACATGCGCTGGGGCGCCGACGGCAACTTCTACCTGCTGACCTACGGCGACGGGTTCTTCAACATCAACCCGGACGCGGCCATGCTGAAGTTCAGCTACGTCAAGGGCCTGCGGGCGCCCACCGCCGTGCTGAACGCGACCCCGACCAACGGCCGCGCGCCGCTGACGGTCGCCTTCTCCAGCGAAGGCTCGAAGGACCCGGACCCCGGCGACTCGATCAGGTTCGCCTGGGATTTCGACGGCAACGGCACCACCGACTCGATCGACCCGAACCCGACGTTCACCTACACCACCAACGGGGTCTACACCGCCCGCCTGACGGTGACCGACTCCAGCGGCAAGACCGCGTCGGCGAACACCACGATCACCGTCGGCAACACCGCGCCGACCGTCAGGGTCGACACCCCGCTCGAAGGCGGCTTCTTCAACTGGGGCGACGACATCCCGTGGTCGGTCACCGTCACCGACCCGGAGGACGGGCCGATCGACTGCAGCAAGGTCGAGGTGACCTTCGTCCTCGGCCACGACAGCCACGGGCACGGTGAGGCCAACCAGTTCGGCTGCTCCGGGGTGCTGCCCACGGAGGCGGACGACGCCTCGCACGGCGGCTACATCTACGGCGTGATCAGCGCGTCGTACACCGACAAGGGCGCCAACGGGCAACCGGCGCTGACCACGGTGGGCCAGCAGATCATCCAGGCCAAGCGGCAGGAGGTGGAGTTCGCCACCGACCAGTCCGGCACCACGGTCGCCACCACCGCCGACACCGGTGGCGGGCAGCAGCGCGGCAGCCTCGACTCCGGTGACTGGATCGCGATCAACAACACGGTGAATCTGAAGAACATGCAGTCGGTGACGCTGCGTACCTCCGGGGGCAGCGCCGCCACCGCCGGGCAGCCCCGGTTCGGCGTCCAGTTCCGGCTGGACTCCCCCACCGGCCCGCTGCTGACCACCGCCACCGTCAACGCGACCAGCGGCAACAACGCCTTCACCAGCACCACCGTGCCGTTCACCGACCCGGGCGGCACGCACAAGCTCTACCTGGTCTTCACCACCGTCCCCGGCGGTCCGACCAGCGGCTTCGGCAACCTCAACTGGGTCCAGTTCAACGGCCAGGGGATCGGCGTCACGCCCTGACGGCCGCGCCCGGGTGGGTCCGCCGTGGCGGCCCCACCCGGGCCACCCCCGCACCAACACCCATCACCAGCCAGTACAGGAAGGCAGTACGGACATGACCGACACACAGCACGGGATGAGCCGCCGGCGGATGCTCGGCACCATCGCCGGGGCGGCCGGCGCGGTCGCCGTCGGCGCCACCGGTTGGGCGCCCTCCGCCGGCGCGGCCAGCAACGGCGTGCTCGTCCCGCCCGGCAAGCGGGGCATCATCCTCTACAGCGTCCGCGACCGGATCAGCGCCGCCGACGACGGCAGCGGAGTGCCGTTCGGGTTCGAGCGGGTGCTCGGCCGGCTCGCCGAGATCGGCTACAAGGAGGTCGAGTTCGCCGGATACACCCAGCACACCTCGATCCTCGGCCGGCAGATCACCCCGGCGGAGATCCGCAAGGTCCTCGACGACAACGGGCTGCGCGCCAACGGCTCGCACGCCTCGGTCCCGGGTTCGGTCACCCCGACCACCATCGCCCAGTTCGAGCAGACGCTGGACACCGCCGAGATTCTCGGCATGACCCACATCGGCACCGGTAGCGACCCGACCGGTAGCAACTACAAGGCCGACTGGGACGCCGCCGCCGACCGGTGGAACACCTTCGGCGAGATGGCCGCCGCGCGCGGGCTGAAGCTCTACACGCACAACCATGACGCGGCGTACAACTTCCTGCTGGACAGCGGGCCGCTGGACGCACAGGGCCGGCCGACCCGGTCCTCCGGCGTCCGCAAGCTGGAGTACTTCTTCGGGCTGACCAACCCGGAGTGGGTCTGGTTCGAGATGGACATCTACTGGGCGCACGTGGCGCAGCACCGGTACCGCAGCTACACCGACGCCGACGGCGTGACGCAGACCAACATCTTCGACCCGCTGGCCACGGTGGCGGTCCGGACGAAGCGGTTCCCGCTGTTCCACGCCAAGGACGGCACGTTCAACCCGAACACCACCAACGGGTACGACATGGTGCCGCTCGGCCAGGGCGACATCGACTACGGCGGCTTCTTCGCCAACATGGGCGCCAAGGGTTACCACAACCCGATGTGGGAGCAGGACACCGCGCCGGGCGGCAGCGCCGACCCGGGCCGGTCGCTGCGCTACGCGGAGGTCAGCTACCGGCACATGTCGAGTCTGCGGGGCTGACGGACCCGAGCGACCAGGGGCCGCTCCCGGTTTCCGGGAGCGGCCCCCTCGCGTCACTCGGATGTGACGGTGTGTGGCACATTCCGAAGGGAGGTGGTCATGATGACGATGGTCGGACCGGAGAACGCGGACCAGGCGCGGCTGCTGCGCATGTTGCGGGACGACGGCCCGCGTTCGCGGGTGGAGCTGGCCGACGCACTGGGTCTGGCCCGGGCCCGGTTCGGTGCGGAGGTGGACCGGCTGGCCGCGCAGGGCCTGGTGGAGACCGCGGGACCGGCCGCGTCGCGGGGCGGTCGCCGCTCGTCGCTGCTCCGGATCGCCGAGCAGGTCCGGTTCGGCGCGGTGGTCGTCGGCGAGGGGCGCCTCGACGTGGCACTCACCGACGGCGAGCTGCGCGTCCTCGCCCGCCACGGGGAACCGATCGACGTGCGCGTCGGCCCCGAGGCAGTCGTGGGCCGCGCGGTCGAGCTGCTCGCCAAGCTGCGGGTCGAGGCCGGGCTGGCCCGGTTGGCCGGGATCGGGGTGGCCCTGCCCGCGCCGGTCGCGGTCCGCGACGGTGCCCCGGCCTCCTCGCCCGCGCTGCCCGGCTGGCACCGGTTCCCGGTCCGCGACACCGTCGCCGCCGAGCTGGGCTGCCCGGTGCAGGTCGACAACGACGCCAACCTGATGGCCCTCGGCGAGCACCACGCCGGCACCGGCCGGGCCTTCAACGACTTCCTCTACGTGAAGCTGGGTGACGCGGTCGGCTGCGGGCTGGTGCTCGACGGGGCGCTGTACCGGGGGGCGACCAGCGGTGCCGGCCACATAGCGCACCTGCAGTTGACCGAGGACGGGCCGCTCTGCGTCTGCGGCAACACCGGCTGCGTCGAGGCGTACTGCGGGGATGCCGCCCTGGTTCGGCAGGCGGTGGCCGCCGCGCGGGCCGGACGCTCGGCGGCGCTCGGCGACCGGCTGGCCGCAGCCGGCGCGCTGACCATGGCCGACGTGGCCGGGGCCGCGACCGACGGGGATCCGATCGCGCAGACGCTGGTCCGGGACGCCGCCCGCCGTCTCGGCCAGGTGCTGGTCAACCTGGTCAGCTTCGCCAACCCGGCCATCGTGATCATCGGGGGTGCGGCCCCCGGCATCGGTCCGGTCCTGCTCGCCGAGATCCGCGGCGTGGTCTACCGGCGCTCGACACCGCTGGCCACCGACAGCATGCCGATCGTCCTGTCCGACCTGGACGACCGGGCCGCCCTGATCGGCGCCGCCCGCCTGATCAGCGACCAGGTCTTCGCAGCCTGCTGACCGCGCCGCCGGTTCGGCTGCCACCCGGCCGCCGACGGCCTGAGTGGAGGGCACTCACGTCCAAGGGCGTGCGGAACATCACTTCGATGGCTATGCTCACCGGACTCTCTCCCCAGGCTCGTCGGGTCGATCCACCCGACGAGCCTGGCTGGCCGATAGGAGGACATCGTGGTCTCCCGCAAAGCCTGGCAGCGCAGCATGGTCGCCACCGCGACCGCGGTGCTGGTCGGCGTCGCCGCCGCGGCGCCCGCAGCGCACGCCGATCCCAACAACAACAACTCACGGAAGTTGCGCGCGGCGGTCACCGCCGACGGCATCACCAAACACCTCACGGCCCTGCAGCGAATCGCCGACGAGAACGGCGGTACGCGGGTGGCCGGCTCGGCCGGCTACGACCGCTCTGTCGACTATGCCGAGGGCGTGCTCCGCTCGGCCGGCTACCACGTGAGCCGGCAGCCGTTCGAGTACCAGACGTTCATCTCGTACGGTCCCGGCCTGCTGCAGCGGGTGTCCCCGTCGCCCGCCGACCTGACGAACGTCCTGATGAGCTACTCGGGCAGCGCCGATGTCACCGCGCGGGCGTCGGTGCCGACCGGCAGCGCGACGGGCTGCACGGCCGGGGACTTCGGCCCCGGCAACGTCGGCACCATCGTCCTCATCAGCCGGGGCGACTGTCCCTTCGGGGACAAGGCGACCAACGCCTACCGCGCCGGGGCAGCGGCCGCGGTCATCTACAACAACACCACCGGTGACCTGAACGGGACGCTGGGCGACACGTTCGCTCTGGACTTCGCGGCCACCGGCGTCACCCAGGCGCTCGGCCAGCAGCTGGTGGCGCAGGTCTCCAGTGGACTGACGCTGCGGGTCAAGGCCGACACCTTCCGCGGTACGGCCACCGCCGAGAACCTCATCGCCGAATCGGACTCGGGTGACCCGAACAACGTGGTGATGGCCGGTGCCCACCTGGACTCGGTCTCCGCCGGCCCGGGCATCAACGACAACGGCTCGGGCAGCGCCTCCCTGCTGGAGATCGCCACGCAGATGCGCAAGGTCAAGCCGAAGAACAAGGTCCGCTTCGCCCTCTGGGCCGCCGAGGAGTCCGGCCTGATCGGGTCGGAGTACTACGTTGACAACCTGTCGGCGGCGGAGCGCAAGAAGATCGCTCTCTACCTGAACTTCGACATGGTCGCCTCGCCCAACTACGTACGGTTCGTCTACGACGGCGACAACTCGGCGTTCCCGGTCGGCACCGGGTCCGCGCACGGGCCGGCCGGCTCGGGCGCCATCGAGCAGCTCTTCCACGACCAATTCGCCTCGCAGGGGCTGGCATCGCGGGAGACGCCGTTCTCCGGGCGTAGCGACTACGGGCCGTTCATCGCCGCAGGCGTGGACATCCCGTCCGGTGGCCTGTTCACCGGCGCCGAGGGGGTCAAGACCGCGGACGAGGCGGCGGTCTTCGGTGGCACCGCGGGGATGCCGTACGACTCGTGCTACCACCAGGCCTGCGACACGATCAACAACATCAACAAGCAGGCGCTCGAGGAGATGTCGGACGCGATCGCGCACGCCGTGATCACGTACGCCTTCGACACGAGCAGCCTGCGCGCGCCGGTCCAGGGCAAGGGACCGGGTGCCGGCGACAGCGGCGGTGGAGGCCTGCACGACCACGACCACGAGGTCACGCAGTAACCGTCCAGCCAATCAACCTGAACAGGCGGGAGGCGACCCGAGGGTCACCTCCCGCCTGTTCGTGGCGGCCGACAGGTCAGTCCCGGCTGCTGCTGAAGGCGGCGTCGAAGGCGGCAGCCGGGGCGTCGAAGGCGAGGCGACGGACGAACTGGAGGGCCTCGGGCGCACCGACCAGCCGGTCCATGCCGGCGTCCTCCCACTCGATGGAGATCGGGCCGTCGTAACCGATCGCGTTCAACGCCCGGAAGCAGTCCTCCCACGGCACGTCCCCGTGGCCGGTGGAGACGAAGTCCCAGCCACGGCGCAGGTCCGCCCAGGGCAGGTGGGAGGAGAGCCGGCCGCGCCGGCCGTCCCCGGTACGCACCTTCGCGTCCTTGCAGTCGACGTGGTAGATCCGGTCGGCGAAGTCGAAGATGAAGTTGACCGGATCCAGCTCCTGCCAGACGAAGTGGGACGGGTCCCAGTTGAGCCCGAACGCGGGCCGGTGGCCGATCGCCTCCAGCGTCCGCTTGGTGGTCCAGTAGTCGTACGCGATCTCGCTGGGGTGCACCTCGTGCGCGAAGCGGACCCCCACCTCGTCGAAGACGTCGAGGATCGGGTTCCACCGGTCGGCGAAGTCCTGGTAGCCGCGTTCGATCATGGCGGGCGGGACCGGCGGGAACATCGCCAGGGTGTGCCAGATGGACGAGCCGGTGAAGCCGACCACCGTCTTCACCCCGAGCTTCGCCGCCGCCCGGGCGGTGTCCTTCATCTCCTCGGCGGCCCGACGGCGTACGCCCTCCGGCTCGCCGTCGCCCCAGATCCGGGCGGGCAGGATGTCCTGGTGCCGCTCGTCGATGGGGTGGTCGCAGACCGCCTGCCCGACCAGGTGGTTGGAGATGGCGAAGACCTGGAGGTTGTGCTTGGCGAGGGTGGCCCGCTTCCGGTCCACGTACGACTCGTCGGCGAGCGCCTTGTCGACCTCGAAGTGGTCGCCCCAGCAGGCGATCTCGAGGCCGTCGTATCCCCACTCGGCGGCGAGCCGGCAGACCTCGTCGAACGGAAGATCGGCCCACTGGCCGGTGAAGAGCGTGATGGGTCGCGCCATTGTCCTTCTCCCCTGTGTGAATGGGGGATTCCGTAGCGAGCCGGGGCGAGGGCGACCGAATGCCAGCGACCTCGACGGGCACCGGTGGGCGCGGTCGCGCCTGGGCCCGACGGGTTGCGCCTCCCGTCGGTCACCGGCCACCTCGCGGTCGCCGCCCCCACTCTAGGCCGGACGGGACCCGGCGCGGAAGAGCCGACCGGCGGCTCAGTGCCGGCGGTGCGCCGCCCGGACGGTCAGCTCGACCAGCGCCGACCGACCCGGCTCGGCCAACGGTGTCCGCTCCAGCGCGGCATGGGCCTGGTCGACCCGAACCTGGATCATCCGCTCGACCCGCTCCCGGGCGCCGGTGGCCTCGATGATCCCCCGCACCTCGGCCGCGCCCCCGGGGTCCAGTTCCGCGGCGCCGACCAGCGCCCGCAGCCGCGCCGCCTGGATCGGGTCGGCCATCTCCCGGGCCAGCGCCAGCAGCACGGTCGGCTTTCCCTCCCGCAGGTCGTCCAGGTTCGACTTGCCGGTGACGGCCGGATCGCCGAAGACGCCGAGCAGGTCGTCGCGGAGCTGGAAGGCGTCCCCGAGCGGATCGCCGAACGCCGCCAGCGCGGTCACCGTGGCGGAGTCGGCGCCGGCCAGGGCGGCGCCGATCTGCACCGGGCGGGTGACCGTGTAGCGGGCCGTCTTCATCCGCACCACCGCGAGGGCGGAGGCCACCGAGCCGTCGCCGACCGCGGCGACCACATCCAGGTACTCCCCCGCGATCACCTCCGCCCGCATCCGGGCGAAGACGGCGAGGCCGCGGCGGACCCGGGCCGGTTCGAGCCCGCAGCCGTGGAACATCTGCCCCGACCAGGCGGCGCAGAGGTCGCCGCAGAGCAGGGCGGCGTTGCGCCCGTACGCCGCCGGATCTCCCCGCCACGACGAGCGGGCGTGCAGGTCGGCGAAGAGCCGGTGCACCGACGGCTGGCCGCGGCGGT
This sequence comes from Micromonospora sp. SL4-19, assembly GCF_047921475.1. Classification (NCBI taxonomy): domain Bacteria; kingdom Bacillati; phylum Actinomycetota; class Actinomycetes; order Micromonosporales; family Micromonosporaceae; genus Micromonospora; species Micromonospora sp. SL4-19. Next base: position 37,156 of record NZ_JBLROB010000008.1, on the reverse strand, counting down.
GGTCGCTGCCGTCCAGGATGTCGTCGTGGATCAGCGCGAAGGCGTGGAACAGCTCCAGGGCCGCCGCGGCGGCCACGATCGGGGCGCCGTCGGGGCCGCCGAATCCCCGCCAGCCCCAGTAGCAGAACAGGGGCCGCAGCCGCTTGCCACCCGAGAGAACGAACCGGCGCAGCACGGCGTGGACGGCGTCGCTGCCGTCGCCCGACCGACCCAGCCACCGCTCGCGCAGGAACGCGTCGAGCGCGGCGTCGAAGCGGTCCCGCAGCAGGGCCGGATCGGTCGGTACGACGGTGACGGTCACGGCGCCTCCCGGGCCAGTCCGGCGAGCTGGAGCAGCAGAGCCTTCACGTCGGTCGCGGCGACCCGGTCCCGGGCCGCGGACGGGTCGGAACAGAGCAGCACCGGCCCGTCGGCCGGATCGGCGGGCAGCCGGCCGTGCGAACCACGGACCGCTCGCGCCCCGGCGTCCAGCCCGACCACGCTCATCAGGTAGCGCAGGCCGAGCTTCTTGCGGGCCAGCGCCACTGCCGCCCGGCGCTTCGCGGCACCCGGGGCGGCCGGGTCGAAGAACAACTCGGCGGGGTCGTAACCCGGCTTCCGATGAATTTCCACCAGGCGCGCGAAGTCGGGCGCGCGGGCGTCGTCCAGCCAGTAGTAGTAGGTGAACCAGGCATCCGGCTCGGCGACCAGCACCAGCTCGCCGGAGCGGGGATGGTCCAGCCCGTACTCGGCCTGGCCGGCGGCGTCCAGCACCTCGGCCACCCCGGGCAACCCGGCGCAGAGCTTCGCCACCGCTGCCACGTCGGCCGGGTCCTTCACGTACACGTGCGCGATCTGGTGGTCGGCGACCGCGAAGGCACGCGATGTCCACGGATCCAGATACTCCATCCCGGCCTGCGTGTAGACCCGCAGCAGCCCCTCGGCGCGGAGCAGCCGGTTGACGTCCACCGGGCGGGAGACGTCGGTGATGCCGTACTCGGAGAGCGCCACCACGGTGGCCTCCCGTTGCCGGGCGGCGTCCAGCAGCGGGGCGAGCACCGCGTCCAGCTCGGCCGCCGCGGCGGCTGCCTCCGGGCTGGACGGGCCGAAGCGTTGCAGGTCGTAGTCGAGGTGCGGCACGTAGACCAGGGTCAGGTCGGGCGCGTGGTCGGCGAGGATCCGCTCGGCGGCCCGGCAGATCCACCGGGACGACGGCAGCCCCGCCCCCGGCCCCCAGTAGGTGAACAGCGGGAAGGTCCCGAGGTCGTCGGTCAGCACGTCGTGCAGCTCGGGCGGGTCTGTCCAGCAGTCCGGCTCCTTGCGCCCGTCGGCGTGGTAGATGGGGCGCGGGGTGACCGTCCAGTCCACGTCGGCGCCCATCGCGTACCACCAGCAGACGTTGGCCACCCGGTAGCCGGGCTCGACCCGGCGCGCCGCCTGCCACAGCTTCTCCCCGCCGACCAGGGCGTTGTGCTGCCGCCAGAGCAGCACCTCGCCGAGATCCCGGAAGTACCAGCCGTTGCCGACGATCCCGTGGCCGGCAGGCGGTTCTCCGGTGAGGAAGGTGGACTGCACCGAGCAGGTGACCGCGGGCAGCACCGTACCCAGCTCGGCGGCGAACCCGGCCTCGGCGACCGCGCGCAGCCGGGGCATGTGCGCCAGCAGGCGCGGGGTCAACCCCACCACGTCGATAACCACCAACCGCTTGCTCATGCCGGCACCTCGCTTCGATTCGCTCGTTGACGCTCGCTCATCGCCGCACCTCCGCGGGCGTGGCCAGCCCCAGCGCGACCAGCTCGTCGCGGGCGAAGGCCAGCTCGGCGGCGATCCCGGCGGCCAGCTCCGCGTCGGTGCGCGGCCGCCGCGCCACCGGCAGTACCCCCCAGGTGTACGTCTCGACGTCGAGGTGCTCGCAGCCGGCGACCGGCCCGGCGTACAGCGCGGCGAGGGCGGCCCGCAGCACCGGCAGCGTGGCGCGCAGTGGCGGCTCGGGCGGTGCGTGCAGCGGCACGTGGTAGTGCACCCGCCACGGACCGGGCAGTCGCGTGTCGAGTGCGGCGTCCAGGTCGTCGGCGGCGTACGCCGGGTCGGCCGGGTCGGTGGCGCCGGCGCAGCCGGCGGCCCGGGTCTGGTGCAGGAAGCGCGGCTCGACCCAGCGGCGTAGCGCCTCGGCCGACCCGTCCGGATCGGCCGCCTCGACGGCGGCGGAGACCTGCACCTTGACCACCGGCAGCCCGGCGGCCCGCAGCCGGCCCAGCGCCTCGACCGGCTCCTCCCAGGCGCAGGCGAGATGCGCCAGGTCGAGGCAGATCCCAAGCCGGTCGATATCCATAGCCGACAATATCTTACCGGCCTGTCCGGTGGACTCCACCAGACAACCCGGTTCCGGCTCAAAGCCGACCCGGACGGTCCGGCCGGTCTCCCGCTCCACCGTGGCGAGCCCGGCCGCCAGGTCGTCGAGGCGGCGCCGGGCGGCGTCGGCCCGGTCGGCGTCCCACGGCGTGCGCCAGGCCAGCGGCAGGGTGGAGATCGAGCCCCGGGCCGCGTCCTCGGGCAGCAGGTCGGCCAGCACCCGAGCCAGGTCCAGGGTGTACCCGAGCCGCTCCGGGGTGGTCCAGTCCGGGTGGTAGACCGCCCCCTTCACCACCGGCGCCTGGAAGGCCGCGTACGGGAAGCCGTTGAGGGTGACCACCTCCAGCCCGCGTACGGTCAGCTCGTGCCGGAGCCGGCGGCGCGCCGCCGGGTCGGCGGCGAGCGCGGCGGCCACCGGGGCGGCCAGCCACAGCCCCAGGCCGAGCAGGTCGGCGCCGAGCGCCCGGCGAACCGGAACCGCGTACGTGTCGAGCTGGGCGAGGATCCCCGCCAGGTCCTCCGCCGGGTGCACGTTGGTGCAGTAGCCGAGGTGGACGGTGCTGCCGTCGGCGTGTCGGAAGCGCATCAGTCACCCCCACGCAGGATGGAGTTGCCGGCGAAGGTCGGCGCCAGCCCGTCCAGGTCGGTGAGGTCCAGCCGCCCGGACTGGCCGTAGAACTCCACCGGGTTGCGCCACAGCACCCGGTCCACGTCGTCGTCGCTGAACCCGGCGAGCAGCATCGCCTCGCCGGTGGCCCGGGTGAGCAGGGGGTCGGAACGCCCCCAGTCGGCGGCCGAGTTGACCAGCATCCGCTCCGTCCCGTACGTCCTGAGCAGCTCGACCATCCGCGGCGGCGACATCTTCGTCTCCGGATAGATGGAGAAGCCCAGCCAGCAGCCGGTGTCCCGGACCAGCGGCACGGTGACCTCGTTGAGGTGGTCGACCAGCACCCGCCCGGGTTCGATGCCGGACTCGGCGACCACCGCCAGGGTGCGTTCGACGCCGCGGGCCTTGTCCCGGTGCGGGGTGTGCACCAGGGCCGGCAGGTCGTGCCCGAGCGCCAGCGCGAGCTGCCCGGCGAAGGCGGCGTCCTCGGCCGGGGTCATCGAGTCGTAGCCGATCTCGCCGACGGCCACCACGCCGTCCTTGTCCAGGTAACGCGGGAGCAGATCGAGCACCGGACGGCAGCGCGGGTCGTTGGCCTCCTTCGGGTTCAGCGCCACGGTGGCGTGGTGTCGGACGCCGAACTGCCCGGCCCGGAACGGCTCCCAGCCGATCAGCGAGTCGAAGTAGTCGACGAACGACTGGGTGCTTGTGCGGGGCTGGCCGAGCCAGAACGCCGGTTCCACCACCGCGCGTACCCCGGCGGCGGCCATCCGCTCGTAGTCGTCGGTGGTTCGTGAGGTCATGTGGATGTGCGGGTCGAAGATGCGCATCACGCCTCCATGGGGGTGGTCGGGTGCGAGCCGGCGCCGAGCCGGTCCAGCAGGTCGATGGCGTCGGCGGGCATGGTCCGGCCGGCCGCGTACCGCTCGGCGGCGAGCGCGGCCAGCATCGCCGCCAGCTCGCCGTCCGCCCGGCCCGCCAGGTCGTCGACGACCGCCAGCGGTACGCCGGTGAAGACGCACTTGAGCACGGCCTGCCGCCAGGCCGGCTGTTCCAGGTGCCGGGCGTAGGGGCCGAGGGCGGCGGCGATCAGCCGGGTGTCGTTGGTGCGGACCGCGTCGTGCAGCAGCGGGACGCAGGCCGCCCCGATCGGCAGCAGCGGCAGGGCGCGCAGCACCGCGCGCTTCTCCGCGGCGTCGCCGTGCCGGTAGAGGGAGCCGGCCGCCGTCGCGTGGTCGGCGGGGAGCGCGGTGAGCAGCAGCGTGCGGGCGGCCTCGTCGACCGTCCAGCCGGGCGGGTCGGCCAGCGGCTCCCGACCGCACCGCCGGGCGGCGGTGGCGAAGAGGCGCTGGATCGCCGTGGGCTCGGTCGCCACGCGGCGCAGGGCCGCGTCCAACCACTGCGGGTCGGGTACGTCCCGCAACGCGGCGCGCAGTCGGTCAGGTGTCATTGCCGTCTCCCCTCTGAGCCGGGTGGCAGGTCTTCAGCCACCGCCTTTGCTGGCGGCGCGCAGGAACTCGATCGAGCGGGCGGCGACGCCCGGCGCGGCGTGCGAGTGCCGGGGCAGTTCGACGGCCACCAGGCCGCGGTAGCCGGCGTCGGCGAGGGCGCGCAGCACCGGCGGAAAGTCGATCTCACCGGTGCCGAATTCCAGGTGCTCGTGCACGCCCCGGCGCATGTCGTCGATCTGCACGTTGACGAGGTGGTCGGCGACCGCCGTCACGCAGTCGGGCACCGGCCGCGGCTCGAGGCAGCGGCAGTGCCCGATGTCGAGGGTGATGCCGAAGCCGGGCGGCGCGCCCAGCGCGTCCCGCAGTCGCCGCCAGCCGGCGATGTCCTCGACCAGCATGCCCGGCTCGGGCTCGAAGCCGAGCGGCACGCCGGCCGCCGCCGCCTCGGCGCAGACGGTGGCGCAGCCCGCGACGAGCCGGTCCCAGGCGACGGACTCCGCCACCTCCGGCGGGCGTACACCGGCCCAGTACGAGACCGCCTCCGCGCCCAGGTCCGCGCCGATCCGGACGGCCCGGCGGAGGAACTCGATCCGCAGCGCCGGGTCGTCGTGCAGCAGCGTCGGGGCGTGCTTGTGCCACGGGTCGAGCAGGTAGCGGGCACCGGTCTCGACCACCACGGCCAGGCCGAGCGTGGCCAGCCGGCGGTGCACGGCGGCCACCCGGCGGGCCAGCCCCGGCGCGAACGGGTCCAGGTGGTCGTGGTCCAGGGTGAGCGCCACCCCCTGGTAGCCGAGGTCCGCGAGCACGCCGAGCGCGTCGTCGAGGCGGTGGTTGGCGAAGCCGTTGGTCCCGTACCCGAAGCGCAGCCCGGCCGGGTCCAGCGGACGCCCGGCCGGCCTGACTTCGGCGTCCGCCCGCGTCCGCGCGGCGCCGGCGGCGTTGCCTGCGGACGGGAGCCGGGGGGTGGTCATGTCGGCGAGACCAGTCGGGCCAGCCGGCGGCCGAGCGGGGCGGCCGCGGCGACGGCGAGACCGAGCAGCCGGGCCCCGGCCCGGGCGGTCAGCGCGCCCTGCAACGCGGGCAGCCCGGTGATGCCCGCCCCGACCGCGGCGCGCACCCGGGCCGGCGACGGGTCGGCGAGCACCCGGGCCTGCGCGGACCCGTAACGGGTGGCGTAGCCGGCGGCCAGCGCGGCGGGAACCGGGTCGGTACGGCTCAACGCGGTGGCGGCGACCAGGGCGGTGCCGGCGAGCGTGGCCCGGGGCAGCCGCCGGTCGGCGCCGGAGACCTCGCGGCGGGACAGCGCGGTGACGGTCCAGGTGTGCGCGGCCACGGTCAGCGCCGCCGGCACCGCCCGGACCAGTCCGCGCCGGGCCGAGGGGGTGCGGCCGGTGCCGCGCGCCGCGCTCCGGCCGGCGCCGGCCGACGGGCCGGGGCTCGCACCGAGCAGCACGTCCAGCCCCCGGCAGGTGGCCATCACCGCGGGACCAGCGGCGGTGTTCTTGGCCAGCAGGTCGTATCCCCAGATCACGGCGGCGAGCGGGACCGCGACGGCGGTGGCTCGCCGGCCCCCGACGGCGCCGGCGACGGCGAGCCCGGCGGCGGTCAGGCCGGCGGCGACGCCGAACGCGGCGGCCGGGCGGACCCGGCCCGACGGGATCGGCCGCTCGGGGCGCTCGACGGCGTCGAGCCGGCGGTCGGCCCAGTCGTTCGCCGCCATGCCGGCCCAGTAGAGCAGCACCGACGCCCCGGCCAGCGCGGGCGTACGCCGGTCCAGCGCGCCGGCCGCCGCCGCGCCGGCCAGCACGTCCCCCGGTACGGAGAGCGCGGCGGGCGCCCGGACCAGCTCGGCGAGGTCGGCCAGGCGGGTCATCAGCGGGCCCCGGCGTGCAACCCGGCGACGAACTCCCGCAGCAGCACCCACTGCTCGGCCAGCGCGTGGGTGGACGTGTCGAGCGGGTCTTTGAAGAAGAACGCCAACTCGGTGAGGGGACCGCGGCGGCCGGCGGCGTGCGCGGCGGCGGTGAGCCGGGCCAGGTCGAGCACCAGCGGGGCGGCCAGCGCGGAGTCGCAGCCGTGCCAGGTGAACTCCATCCGCATCCTGGTGCCGAGGAAACCGGCGAAGGTGACCAGGTCCCAGGAGGTCTTGAAGTCGCCGAGCTCCGCGACGTGGTCGATCCGGGTGTCGCCCTGCGGCAGGTAGCCGAGGGTCTCGCCGAGAACCCGCTGCTTGCTGGCCACCTTGGCCGCGTTGGCCGCCGGGTCCGCCAGGTTCGCGCCGTCCCCGCCGCCGAGCAGGTTCACCCCGGACCAGGACCGCACGGCCAGGTGCCGCATCGCGAACATCGGCGCGAGCACCGACTTGACCAGGGTCTCCCCGGTCTTGCCGTCGTGCCCGGCGTACGGCAGGTCGTGCTCGTCGGCCAGCGCCGCCAACGCCGGGAGCCGGGCCCCGGTCGACGGCGTGAAGTCCACGTACGGGCAGCCGGCGGTGAACGCCGCGTACGCGTACAGCGAGCTGGCGGGCAGCACCTCGGCGGGGCCGGCCAGCGCGTCCCGCAGCGCGGCGAGGTCGTGGTGGGCCGGGTGCGCGGCGGGGACCGGCTCGGTGGCGGAGACGTTGACCACCACCACCCGGTCCAGCGCGTGCCGGCGCCGGAAGTCGGTCAGGTCCCGGGTCACGGCGGCGGCCCGCTCGGCCTGGGTGGCCCCGGTCGGCGCGGTCCGCAACGCCGCCTCGACGCCGGCCAGTTCCCCGGCGAGGGCGTCCACCAGCCGGCCGGGCAGCACCCCGGCGGCGGCGAGCGCCTCGGCTCGTTTGGCGAGCGGGGTGGCCACCACGTCGTGGCCGCCGAGGACGAGGTCGGCGAAGGCCGGCAGGGCCGGCCCGCGCAGATCGGGCAGCTCGGTGACGCAGCCGGCCGGCTCGGCGAGCCTGGCCCGCAGGGCCAACGCCCCGACGATGCTGGTGGTCGCGACGGAGCCGCGCGCTCCCACCAGCCAGACACCCGTACGCATCGTGCTTCCTCCCCAGGTCGTCGGGCCGGTCCGCCGGTGCGGCCGGGGAATCCCGGTCCGGCCGCACCGGACGGCCGTGCTGGTCGTGCCGTTCCGGAGTACTCCGGTGGCACACTCCCCGGCGTCGACCTCGTCCCCGCCGCGGGGCGCAACCGCGGCGGGCCCTCGCCGGTCGGCGTCGGGAAGCTTCGTCGGGCGGCGCGGGCGGGCGCCGCGTCAGGGTCAGGGTCAGGCGGCCAGTTCGGCCAGCGCGGGCTCCACCTCCGTCCAGGCGGCCAGCTCCGCCGAGCGGGTCACCGCGTCGAGCACGAGCTGGACCTGCAGGGCGTCGACGAACGACGGCGTCGGGTCGGTGCCGGTGGCGACCGCCTCGACGAAGTCGCGCATCTGGTGGGTGAAGGAGTGCTCGTAGCCGATGATGTGGCCGGGCGGCCACCAGGCCGACATGTACGGGTGCTCCCCCTCGGTCACCAGGATCCGGGTGAAGCCCTGCTCGGCGGCGGGCCGGCTGGCGTCGTAGAACTCCAGCTCGTTGAGGCGTTCCAGGTCGAAGACCAGGGTGCCGAGCGAGCCGTTGATCTCCACGCGGAGGGCGTTCTTACGGCCGGTGGCGAACCGGCTCGCCTCGTACGTGGCCAGCGCCCCGCCGTCGAGCCGGGCGACGAACACCGCAGCGTCGTCCACGGTCACCTGGCCCATCGCCCGGCCGTTGCCGTCGGCCTGCGCGGCGAGGCCGCTCGACTCGGCCGGCAGTGGCCGTTCCTTGACGAAGGTCTCGGTCAGCGCGCTGACCCCGCTGATCCGCTGCCCGGTGACGTACTGGGTGAGGTCGATGATGTGCGCGCCGATGTCGCCGAGCGCGCCGGAGCCCGCCCTGTCCTTCTGCAACCGCCAGACCAGCGGGAACTGCGGGTCGATGATCCAGTCCTGGAGATAGACCGCGCGCACGTGCCGGACCTCGCCGATCCGCCCGTCGGCGACGAGCTGCCGCATCATGGTCACTGCGGGCACCCGGCGGTAGTTGAACCCGCACATGGCCCGTACTCCGTCGGCCCGGGCCCGGGCGGCGGCGGCCGCCATCGTCCGGGCCTCCTCGACGCTGTTGGCCAGCGGCTTCTCGCACAGCACGTGCTTGCCGGCGGCCAACGCGGCGATGGCGATCTCGCAGTGGCTGTCCCCCGGGGTGCAGATGTCGATCACGTCGATCTCGTCGGACTCGACGAGTCGTCGCCAGTCCGTCGTGTAACCGTCCCAGCCGAGCCGGTCGGCGGCGGCGGCCACCTTCGGCTCGTCCCGGCCACAGATGGACGCCATCCGCACCCGCGCCGGCAGGTCGTACACCCGGTTCACGGTGCGCCACGCCTGGGAGTGCGCGGCGCCCATGAACGCGTAGCCGACCATACCGACCCGCAGGAGTCTGTCGTGAGTGGACAAGGTGGGTCTCCCCCCGTGTGTCAGAACCCGAGCTTCAGGTAGTCGCTCGCGTTCTCCTTGGTGATCGTCTCCGAGGCGAGCACGATCTCCTTCGGAACCTGCAGCTCGACCAGGTCGGACATGCCCTTGTTCTGGCCGATCAGGCGGGCCAGCGAGATGGCCGAGGAGGCCATCGACGGGCTGTAGGTGACGGTCGCCTTGAGGACCGTGTTGTCGGCCTTGATGTCCTCCATGGCCTTCTTCGAGCCGGCCCCGCCGACCATGAAGAACTCCTTGCGGTTGGCCTGGTTGACCGCCGCGAGGACGCCGATGCCCTGGTCGTCGTCGTGGTTCCAGATCGCGTCGATCTTCGGCAGCGCCTGGAACAGGCCGGTGGCGGCCTGCTGGCCGGAGTCGGCGGTGAACTCGGCCGGGCGGCGGTTGGCCACCTTGAGGCCGTACGAGGAGAGGGTGTCGGCGAAGCCCTTGGAGCGTTCCTGGGTCAGCTCCAGCGAGTCGATGCCGGGGATCTCGCCGATGACCGGGTTGCTGGCCCCCTTGGCCTTGAGCTGCTCGGCGATGTAGGTGGCGGCGGCCACCCCCATGCCGTAGTTGTCGCCCTTGATCTGCAGCCGGTAGGCCCGCGCGTCGGGGAAGGCCCGGTCCAGGTTGACCACCGGGATACCGGCCTTCATCGCCTCCAGGCCGAACGCGTTGAGCTCCTTGCCGTCGTGCGGCAGCAGGACGATGACGTCCGGCTTCTGCGAGATCAGGGTGGACAGCGCCGCCCGTTGGGCCGCCGCGTCCGCGCCGGCCTCCACGCTCTTGAACTCCACGTCCGAGTACGCCCCGGCCTGCGCCTTGGCGTTGTTGGTGATCGCGGCGATCCAGCCGTGGTCGGCGGCCGGCGCCGAGAAGCCGATGATCACCTTCTTGCCGGGCTCGCTGTTGCCGCCGCTCTCGGCGGCCTTGGTCTGCGCGGCGGTGGGCGCGCTCTCGTTGCTGGTGCAACCGGCGAGCACTACGCCGGCGGAGAGCGCGGCCCCGCCGAAGAGCAGCCGGCGGCGCGACAGGTCGCGTCCCTGCGTTGTCATGACGGCCTCCTGGATGAGGTGATGGGGTGGAATTTGGGTGTGCTTGACCCGGCCACCGTCGATGTCGAGGTGGCCGCCGGTGTCGCGGTGGGATCAGGTGGTGGTGGCCCGGTTGCGGCCGAGGAACTGGGTAAGGCTGCGGAACTGCACCTGTTGGACCAGGACCGCGGCGACGATGATGCCGCCCTTGACCATGTTCTGCGCCTCCGTGGAGAGGCCGTTGATGGCGAAGAGGTTGGTGATGGTGGAGAAGATGATCACGCCCAGCAGGGACCCGATGATGGTGCCCCGCCCGCCGCTGAGCAGCGTGCCACCGATGATCGCGGCGGCGATCGCGTCCAGCTCGTAGAGGTTGGCCATGGCCGCCTGGGCGGAGGTGGCCTGCGCGGTCAGCATGACCGCGGCGATGCCGCAGCAGAGGCCGGAGAGCCCGTAGAGCATCAGGGTGTGCCGCCGGACGTTGATGCCGGCGAGCCGGGCCGCCTCCGGGTTGCCGCCGACCGCCACCGTACGGCGGCCGAAGGTGGTCCGGTTGAGCAGCACCCAGCCGGCGACCACCACCACGGCGAGGATGTAGACCAGCAGCGGGATGCCGAGCAGGTCCGTGCTGGCGATGCCGTTGATGAAGGTGTTGTTCGAGACCTGGGTCTGCTTGTCGGAGATCTCGGCCGCCAGCCCTCGGGCGGCCACCATCATCGCGAGGGTGGCGATGAACGGCACCAGCCGCCCGTACGAGATGAGCAGGCCGTTGACCACGCCGACGGCCAGCCCGACGGTGAGCGCGCTGAAGATCATGCCGCCGGCGCCGTAGCTCTGGGTGGCGACCGTGGTGCACCAGACCCCGGCCAGCGCGACGATCGCGCCGACCGACAGGTCGATGCCACCGCCGATGATCACGAAGGTCATCCCGACGGTGACCACGCCGACCACCGAGGCCAGCTTGAGGATGGTGAGCGTGTTGCCCCACACCCAGCTCGCGTTGCCATAGAGGTCGGGTCGGGTGAGGATGCCGATGACGACCAGCACCACCAGGGTGGCCAGCAGGCCGAGGTTGCGTCGGGCGCCCTCGCCACCGTCACCGCGCCACCAGGAGAGCCGCCCCGGCGCGTCGGACTTCGTGGTCCCCTCGGGGGCGACCGGCGGCGCCTGGGCGGGCACGCCCGCCGGCCGTTCCGGCGTGGCCGTGGGTGTCATTTCGCTCATGCCGGCGCGCCTTCCATGAGGGACCCCGCCATGACGAGGTCGAGCACGGTGTTCTCGTCGATTTCGCCGGCCGGGGCCTCCCGGACCACCCGGCCCTCCCGCATCACCAGCACCCGGTCGGCCAGGCCGAGCACCTCGGGCACCTCGCTGGAGACCAGCAGCACCCCGACGCCCCTGGCGGCGAGAGCGCGGATGACCTGGTAGAGCTCGGCCCGGGCCCCCACGTCCACGCCGCGGGTCGGCTCGTCGAGCAGCAGCAGCCGGGTGTCCCCGAGCAGCCACCGGCCGACCACCACCTTCTGCTGGTTGCCGCCGGAGAGGGTACGCACCGGCCGGCGTACGCCCCGGGGCCGCAGCTCCAGGGAGTCGGCGATCCGGTCCGCCTCGGCCCGTTCCCGCCCGGCGTCGGTGAAGCCGAGGCGGGCGTACCGGCTGAAGGTCGCCAGGGTGACGTTGCGGTAGATCGGCTCGCCGAGCAGCAGCGCCTGGCTCTTGCGCTCCTCCGGCGCCATCCCCATACCGGCCCGCACCGCCGCGCCGACGCTGCCTGGGCGCAGCGCGCGGCCGTCCATCCGGACCGTGCCGCCGTGTGCGCGCCGAGCGCCGTAGATCGTCTCCAGCAGCTCGGAGCGGCCGGAGCCGACCAGCCCGGCGATGCCGACGATCTCCCCTGCCCGCACGGTCAGCGACACGTCCGCGAACTCGCCCGTCCGAGTGAGCCCGTCGACCCGCAGCAGCTCCGCGCCGGCGGGCTCGTCGGCCGGGCGCTCCGGGAAGACGTACTCGATGGTCCGCCCGGTCATCCGGGCGACCAGGTCGCGGGTCGGGGTGGCGCGGGCCGGCAGGTTCGCCGCGGTGGTCCGGCCGTCCTTGAGTACGGTGACCCGGTCGCCGATCTCGCGGATCTCCTCTAGCCGGTGCGAGATGTAGATGACCGCGATGCCCTGCGCGGTGAGCTCCCGGATGATCCGGAACAGGTTGCCCACCTCGTCGTGGGCGAGCACGGCGCTCGGCTCGTCCATGATGATCAGCCGGGCCTCGTGGGAGAGCGCCCGGGCCATGCTGACGATCTGCTTGCCGGCGGCGGGCAGGTGGCGCACCAGCCGGCCGGGCGGGATCTCCGGGTGCCCGAGCCGGGCCAGGATCTGCCGGGTCCGCCGGGCCATGTGGCCGCGACGGACGAAGCCGAGCCGGCGCGGCTCGTGGCCGAGGAAGGCGTTCTCCGCCACCGACAGGTCCTCGACCAGGTCGAGTTCCTGGTAGATGGTGGCGATCCCGGCCCGCATGGCGGCCTGCGGGTTGGCGAAGCTCGCCGGCTCGCCGCGCCACTGCACCTCGCCGGAGTCCGGCCGGTGCACCCCGGCGAGCACCTTGATCAGGGTGGACTTGCCGGCGCCGTTCTGCCCGAGCAGGCAGTGCACCTCGCCGGCGCGGACCTCCAACTGCACCCCGTCCAGCGCGCGTACGCCGGGGAACGTCTTCACCACGTCGGTGAGGCGCAGGACCACCTCGCCCGCGACGGTGTCGGCGGGGGCTTCCACCAGCGGCTCGGTCGGCTCACTCGTCGCGCTCACGATGCCTCCCCGAAGGCCACATCGCTGGCGAGCACCGCGGCCCCGGCGACCCCGGCCCGGGGGCCGAGCTCGGAGAGGACGACCGGCAGGTTGCCCGTGGCCAGCGGCAGCGAGCGGCGATAGACGACGCTGCGGATCTCGGCGAGCAGGATGTGCCCGAGCTGGGCGAGTCCACCACCGATCACGATCATCGACGGGTTGGTGAAGCTCACCAGCCCGGCCAGCACACTGCCGACCCGCCGGCCGCCGTCGCGGATGAGCTGGATGCAGGTGACGTCCCCCTCGGCCGCCCCCTGCGCCACATCCAGCGCGGTCACCGCGCCTCGGGCGGTCAGTCGCTCGGCGAGCGCCGGGGAGACCCCGGCGCGGGCCGCCGCGGTGGCCTCCCGGGCCAGTGCCGCCCCGCTGAAGACGGCCTCCAGGCACCCGAGGTTGCCGCATGAACACATCGGGCCGTTCGGGTCGACCTGGATGTGGCCGATGTCGCCGGCGCAGCCGTCGGTGCCCCGGTAGACCTCGCCGTTGAGGTAGATGCCGCACCCGATGCCGGTGCCGATCTTGATGAAGAGGAAGTCGTCCACCGAGTGGGCGACGCCGCCGTGCCGCTCGCCGATCGCCATGATGTTCACGTCGTTGTCGACGACGGCCGGGCAGCCGTGCTCCCGGGTCAGCAGCTCACGGACCGGGAAGCGGTCCCAGCCCGGCATGATCGGCGGCGAGACCGGCACTCCGTCCCGGAAGCTCACCGGCCCGGGCACGCCGATGCCGACGGCGTCGAGCCGCTCGTACGCCCCGTCCACCTTTGCCTTGTGCAGCAGCTCGCTGACCCGCTGGAGGGTCACCTTCGGGCCGGAGCGGATGTCGGCGGACTCGGTGTACGCGGTCACCGGTTCGAGCCGGCCGTTGACCACCTCGACGTCGATCGAGCTGGCGCCCAGGTCGACCGCGGCGAAACGCAGGTGCGGGCTCAGCTCCACCAGCGTCGAGCGGCGCCCACCCCGGGATGCGGCCAGCCCCGCCTCGGCGACGTAGCCGAGGCCGACCAGGCGGTCCAGTTCAGCGAGGAGGCGGGGGCGGGGCATCTGCAGCCGGTCGCCGAGCTCGGCCCTGGAGACCGCCCCCTCGTCCCGAAGCAGTCGCAGGAGCTGTACGTGCAGGGGTTCCACCGTCCGCACCGGGACTCACCTCCGCATCGGAATCGTTCACATCGACGCAACAGCGATGTGTCGTGTCCGACACAGTAGGAGCCTTCCGGGTCGTATGTCCATAGCTTCAAGCGATCTGATCCAAACTTTTGTCCATTTGAACAAAAGCTGGCGACGGCTCATCGAAAGTGATCTTGTCGGGTCAGCGGTCGGTGCCGCCACGCTTCTTCCGGAGCCCGCGGTGGTCGCGCAGCTCGACGTACGGCTCCTCCTCGGCCGGATGCCCCGCCTCGATGGCACGGCTGCGCGCCAACTCGGCGTCGAACTCCGCGCCGAGCAGGATGGCGATGTTGCTCAGCCAGAGCCAGACCAGGAAGATGATCACCCCGGCCACCGCCCCGTAGGCCTTGTGGTACGAGCCGAAGTAGTGGACGTAGAGGGCGAAGAGCACGGAGATCACCAGCCAGCTCACCACCGCAAGCACGCTGCCGGGGCTGACCCAGCGGAAGCCGCCGTGGCGGGCGTTCGGCGCAACGCGGTAGAGGGTCGCGAGCACCAGGCTGACCAGCACCAGCAGCACCGGCCACTTGACGATCTTCCACGCCTGCACTGCGGTGGGGCCGAACCCGAACACGCCACCCACGTGCTCGGCCACGCGGGCGGTGAAGACCACGATCACGACGATGGCCAGCAGCATGCCGCCGACCAGCGCGGTGATGCCGACGCGGATCGGCAGCCGCTTCCAGATCGGCCGCCCCTCCGGCACGTCATAGATGGTGTTGGCCGCACGCATGAAGGCGGCGAGGTAACCGGAGGCCGCCCAGAAGGCTGCGACCAGGCCGAGGACCGCGGCGACGCTCGCCAGCCCCTTGGAGCTGCGCGCCTGGTCGATCGCGGTCTCGATGAGCTGCCGGACGTTCGCCTCCGGCACCGCCTCGTCGACGATGTCCCGCACCGCCTGCGGTGCCCGGGTGTCGAGCAGGCCGAGCACGGAGATGGACACCAGCACGCCGGGGAAGAGCGAGAGCACGCCGTAGTAGGTGAGCGCGGCGGCCCAGTCGGTCAGCCGGTCCTCCCGGGCCCCCCGGACCATCCGCTTCAGCGCCGCCACCCAGCTGGCGACCGGCAGCTCGGTCGGGCGCTCCGGCCCGGCTGGCCGGCCCCGGGCGGGCCCGTCGCGGGCGGAAGGCTCGTCGGCGGCCATCGCCCCTCCCTCGTCGTCGGCGTGGACCCACGAGATGCCCGCGCGACGGCCGGTTAACCGCCTACGGGTAGAGCGTCCGCCCCATCCGCCGGGACGCCAGCGCGAGCATGCCGCCGGCCAGCACCACCAGGTACGCCACGTCCAGCAGCCACGACCAGCCGGACGTCCCGACGGTGATCCCCCGGACGAGGTGCACCGAGCGGTAGAGCGGGGTCAGCTCGACCGCCCAGCGCAGCACGGCCGGGTACGCCTCGGCCGGCACGAACGTGCCCGAGAAGAGGAAGAGGGTGAACTGCGCCGACCCCATCAGGTCGAAGTCCTGCCAGCTGCGCATGAGCGTGGACACCGCCATGCCGAGCGCGCCGAACGCGAAGCCGACCAGCACCGCGGCCGGGAAGGCGATGATCGCCCGGCCGGCGCTGGTCAGGTCCATCGCCACCATGATCACCAGGAAGGCGGCCGAGTAGAGACTCCCCCGGATCATCGCCCAGGCCAGCTCGCCGAGGGCGATCTCGAACGGCTGCACCGGGGTCGCGATGACCCCGTCGTACAGCTTCATGAACTTCATCTTCCCGAAGAAGTTGAAGGTGGTCTCGGACAGCGCACCGCTCATCGCCGACGAGGCCAGCATCGCCGGAGCCACGAACGCGGCGTACGCCACCACCTGCCCGCCGGGCAGGGTGAGGTCACCGACCAGCGCGCCCACGCCGATCCCGATCGAGAACAGGTAGAGCACCGGCTCCAGGAAGCCGGAGAGCAGCACCAGCCAGTACGCGCTGCGCAGCGCGGTGAGGTTGCGCTCGGCGACCGAGGCCGCGCGGCGCGGCGCCCCCTCGAAGCTGACCAGCCGGGGCAGGACGAGACCGACCACGACATCCTCCCCTAGACGACGAGCGAGCGGCGGAACATCCACCGGGCCAGCAGCCAGCCGGCCGCGGCCCAGCCGGCGAGGTAGAGCAGGTGACCGGCGACCGACCACTGCGGGGCGACGCCCAGCGTGGCGGCCCGGCACAGGTCCACGCCGTGCCAGAGCGGGGTCGCGTACGCCACCGGGCGCAGCCCCGCCGGCAGCGACTCGACCGGGAAGAACACCCCGGCGAAGAGGGTCATCGGGATGATCGCGAAGCGGAACAGCAGGGCCAGGTAGCTGTCGCTCGGCACCGCGGCGCTGAAGGCGAACACCGGCGCGGCGAGCGCCAGGCCGAGCAGCAGGCTCACCGGCAGCACGGCCACCGCCCAGGGCGACCGCAGCGCCCCGAACAGGGCCGTCACCAGCAGGAACGCGGCCGTGCTGCTGAGCACCCGGAACAACACGAAGGCGAGGTGGCCGGCGAGGATGTCGCCGATCCGCAGCGGCGCCGCGACCTGAGCATGGTAGGTCCGGATCCAGCGGAAGTTGCTGTGCACCGGCCAGGTCGACTCGGCCACCGCGACCTGGAGCGCGGTGGACGCGATCAGGCCGGGCACCAGCCAGTCGAGGTAGGACACCCCGCCGACACCCCGATGCACGTACGCGCCGACGCCGACGCCGAAGCCGAGCACGGTGAGCACCGGCAGCAGGAAGGACGAGAAGACGCCGGCCCGCCAGGTGCGCCGGTAGCCGACCAGGTAGTGCGCGAGCACCGCCAGCGCCGGCACCCGAGACACCGCCGCCCCGGCCCGCTCCGCCACGCTCACGTCGGCCACCCCCGTCCGCCTTCCACATCGGCCTTCCTACCGGCCAGGTACGACAAGACCGCCGGCCACCCTACGGCGCGACATCGGACGATGTCGCGCCAGTTTCCCCGCTCCCGCTGGCCCTCGGGCACCTGCTGGCGGCAGCCGGCGTTCGGTGCCTACCGCGCCCCGCGCCACAACTCCGCTCCGCCTACGAACTTGATGACACAGACGATTCACGGCCGGAAGTGACTTCTGCCCCGCGGACCCGTTCCGGCTGAATCGTCTACGCCATCAAGTTCCTAGCGTCCCTGAAACAGCTGGCACGCCGCGAGTGAGTGCCACGCGCCAGGCGTCGGGGCTGAAGGTCAGCACTCAGTCCACGAGGGTGCGGCCGGTGAGGTGGAGGAAGACGTCCTCCAGGCTGCTGCGCCGGACCAGAACACTGGCCGGGACGAGGCCGCGCGCGGTCACCTCGGCCACCGCCTCGTCGCCGTCGGCCACGTAGAGCAGGATCCGGTCGGGCAGCACCTCGAGCCGCTCCCCCAACCCGCTCAGCTTGCCGGCGAACACCTCCTGCGAATCGGCGACGAAGCGCAGCTCCACCACCTCGCGAGTGGAGTGCCGCTCGATCAGGGCGCGCGGCGAGCCCTCGGCCACGATCCGGCCGCCGTCCATCACCACCAGCCGGTCGCAGAGCTGCTCCGCCTCGTCCATGTAGTGCGTGGTGAGCACCAGGGTGACGCCCTGTTGCTTGAGCCGGAACAGCCGCTCCCACACCAGGTGGCGGGCCTGCGGGTCGAGCCCGGTGGTGGGCTCGTCGAGCAGGACGATCTCCGGGTTGTTGACCAGCGCGCGGGCGATGGTCAGCCGGCGTTTCATGCCACCGGAGAGGGGCTCCACCTTGCTCTCGGCCCGCTCGGCGAGCTGCACGAAGTCGAGGAGCTCGGCGGCCCGCTCGCGGGCCACCCGGCGCGGGATGCCGAAGTAGCGGGCGTAGGTGGTGAGGTTCTCCCGGACGGTGAGCTCGGGATCAAGGCTGTCGAGCTGCGGGCAGACGCCCAGTCGAGCCCGGATCGCCGGACCGTCGCGGACCGGGTCCATGCCGAGGATGCGCAACTCCCCGTCGGAGGGCGGGGAGATGCAGCCGATCATCCGCATGGTGGAGGACTTGCCGGCGCCGTTGGGCCCGAGGAAGCCGAACGCCTCGCCGGGGCGCACCTCGACGTCGATGCCGTCGACGGCGGTGAAGTCGCCGAACCGCTTCACCAGCCCTCGAGCCTGGATGAGTGGTCGAGCAGTGGTCACCGGGTGACCCTAGCCGCCCGGTCCGACAACCTCGACCGGTTAACGCCGGCGGCCGCCCGGACAGCCGATGCGGCGTCGACTACGCCGAGTGACGGCCGACAGAGCGACCGCGATGCCCGCCGTCAGGACCTTTGCTCACCATTCCGGACAGATTGTTGTCGGTCCCGCCCGAATGGCGTAACCGCAGCGCATCTCCAGGATCCGACATTTGCGAAGGAGATTCCTAATAAGACCCGCATATGAGTGGCTACCCCTTCAATTCCGTCACTCAATGCAATCACTTTCGGCAATGTTCCCCCCGGTACGCGATTCGCGTATCGTGCCTGCTCGTGTCGCCTGTTCGCCCCAACGACGGCTCTCCCCCGATGCGCCAGCCAGCCGGCGCGCAGCCGCGCGGGGGCGCGGACAAGGCGCTCATGAACCTCGGCGCGAGCTGATCCGAAACGCCGGCCCCGGATGACCGTCCGGGCCTGGCACCCCGACCCCGACCGGGAGACCCCGTGCCGCTCCCCAACCCCGTCCGCGTGCGCCGGCATCATCGGGCCGCGGGCCGCACCGGCCAGTTCTGGTCGGTCCGCACCCAACTGCTCGCGCCGATCCTGGTGGCGACGGTCGGCCTGGTGGTGCTCGGCGCCGCCCAGACCGACGCCGCGCTCAACGCCTCGGCCGACGCCGACCGGGCCCGCGTGCTCGCCGGCACCGCCACCGCCACCGTACGGCTGGTGCACGAGCTGGAACGCGAGCTCGGCGAGACGGCGGCCCTACGCCAGCGCGGTGGCACGGCCGGCCGGCCGCTGGTCGACGCCCAGCGGCGCCGGGTGGATGCCGCGGTCGACCGCTACCGCTCCGCCAGCGACGAGGCCCGCCGGGCCGCCCCGGACCTGGCCCCGGTGCTCAACGACGCGGACGGCCGGCTCAGCCAGCTCGTCCCGACCCGCACGCTGGCGTTGGGCGGCGACCTGGCCGACCCGGCGTACGTGACGCTGGTCGAGTCGCTGCTCGCCGTCGCCGACGCGCTCCCGGCCCAGCTACGGGACGCGGCCCTGGCCAACGGCGCCCGCGAGGTGGCGACCGTGGCCGCCCAGGAACACCTGGCCGCGCTGGAACGCGACCTGCTGCGCGGCGTCTTCGTCCGGGGTGCGCTGGCCCGGGGCGAGCTGGCCCGGCTCGCCCACCTACGCGGCGCCCGGGAACAGCGCCAGGCCGAGTTCCTCCGCATCGCCACCGGCCCGGCGAACGCCGCCTGGTACCGGCTGATCGCCGGCGCCGACGTCGAGGTGGCCCGCACCCGGCGCGACAACGTGCTGGACACCGACGGTGAGCCGGAGGCGTTGAAGACCGACGGCGACGCCTGGTACGTGGCGCAGAGCGGCACCATCCGCCGGTACAACCTGCTCGGCCGGGAACTCTCCGAGGCGCTGGATCGGGACGCGGCCGCGCTGGCCCGTACCGCCCGGCAGCGCGCCCTGCTCACCGCCGGGACGACCACCGCCGTCGCCCTCGCCTCGCTGGTCACCGCCGTGCTGCTGGCGGTGCGGACCAGCCGGCGGCTACGCCGGCTGCGGGTCGCCGCGCTCACCATGGCGAACCGGGAACTACCGGAACGGATCACCGCGATCGCCTTGGGCGAGGGCCACCCGGGTGACGGCACGGCGACTCGGCTGACCGAGGGCATCCGGCGCGGCCGGGACGAGGTGGCCCAGGTGGCCGAGGCGTTCGACACGGTGAACAAGGCGGCCCTGCGGCTCGCCGGTGAGCAGGCCGAGCTGCGGCTGGATGTGACCCGGATGGCCGAGGCGCTGGCCCGGCGGATCCGTACGCTGATCACCCGCCAGCTGCGCCTGCTCGACGAGTTCGAACACGAGGAGACCGACCCGGACGCGCTGGAGCGGCTCTTCGCGCTGGATCACCTCGCCGCCCGCCTGCGCCGCAACGGGGAGAACCTGCTGGTCCTCGCCGGCGGTGAGCCGGGCCGGGGACACGAGGGCGCCCTGCTGCTCGACGACGTGATCCGGGCGGCGGCCTCCGAGATCGAGGACTTCCCCCGGGTGGAGGTCGAGGTGCCGACCGCGGCGGTGCACGGCGCGGCGGTCGGCAACCTGGTGCACCTCCTGGCCGAGCTGCTGGAGAACGCCGCCGTCTACTCTCCGCCGCACACGCCGGTGCTGGTGGACGGGCGGCGTACCGTCGACGGGCTCACGCTGCGGGTGCACGACCAGGGCATCGGGATCAGCGAGAGCCGACTAACCGGCATCAACCAGCGACTCGCCTCGCCGGCCATGCTCTCCAGCGTCGCGGCCGGCAGCATGGGCCTGCACGTGGTGGCCCACCTGGCCGCCCGGCACGGGATCCGGGTGCAGCTGCACCACACCGGCACCGGCACGGTCGCCCAGGTGGAGGTGCCCGAGGCCGCGCTGACCCGGGTCGAGTCGGTCACCCGACGGCCGGCGGCCGCGCGCCGTCCCCTGGCCGTACGTGCCGCGCCCTGGTTCCGACCGCCCGCCACCGGCGGGTCACCGGCCGCCGGTTCAGCAGCATTCGACCTGGTCACCCGCCCGCCCACCCCGGTCGCCCTGCACCCTGCACCCTTCGTCGCCGGCCCCGTGGCCGGGTCACCCCCGCCGGCCGGCACCGTACGGGGCGTGGCCGCCGTACGGCCGCCCGGGATCGCCCTGCCGGGCCCCGAGGCCGCCCGGTTCCGACCCTCCGGCACCCCGGCGGCATCGCCGATCACCGGGGCCGGGCTGCCCCGCCGGACCCGGGGCGGTCACCTCCCCACCACCCCGCCGGGCGCCGCCCCGCCGCCCCGACCCGCTGAGGACCTGCTCGACCCCGAGGTGGTCCGGGCCCGCCTGTCCGCACTCGCCGAGGGTGTTGCCAGCGCCATGCGCCACACCACCCCCCACTCCGCACCCACCGGGAGAACACAATGACCCCATCCGTGACCGCCGGACTCGACTGGCTGCTGGCGAACTTCGCCGAGCGGGTGCCGGACGTGTCGCACGCCCTCGCGGTGTCCGAGGACGGACTGCGGCTCGCCGCCTCCCCCCACCTCGCGCCGGACCAGGTGGACCAGCTCTCCGCCGTGATCAGCGGCCTGGCGAGCCTGACCGTGGGTGCCGCCCGGCTGATGTCCGCCGGCCGGGTACGCCAGCAGATCGTCGACATGGACGGCGGGGTGATGCTGGTGATGGCGGTCGGCGAGCGGGCCCTGCTCGGGGTGCTCGCCGCTCCCGGCTGCGATCTGGGCCAGATCGGCTACGAGACGGCGACGCTGGTCCAGCGGGTGGCGGAGGCGCTGGAACCGGCGGCCCGGGCGTGACCCGGCGCCCGCTGCGGCTGGTGGCCGCGCTGCTGGCCGTCCTGCTGGCCGGCTGCGGCGAGGTGGACGCCGGGCCGCAGGCGTGGCACGGCGGGCGCATCTTCCTGGCCACCGGCAACACCACCGGCGTCTACTACCAGATCGGCGGCGGCTACGCGGACGTGATCAACCGTCACCTCAGTGGCTACGAGGCGCGGGCCGAGCCGACCGGCGCCTCGGTGGAGAACATCAACCGGCTGAGCAGCGGCGACATGGAGATCGCCTTCAGCCTGGCCGACACCGCTGCGGACGCGGTCACCGGGCGCGGCGCGTTCGACGGGCAGCCACAGCCGGTCCGGGCGTTGGCCCGGGTCTACCGCAACTACACGCACGTGATCGTCCGCGCCGACGGGAAGATCGACACCTTCGCCAAGCTGCGCGGCAAGCGCATCTCCACCGGGTCGCCGAAGTCCGGCACCGACATCA
The DNA here is from genome assembly GCF_047921475.1 of Micromonospora sp. SL4-19. Classification (NCBI taxonomy): domain Bacteria; kingdom Bacillati; phylum Actinomycetota; class Actinomycetes; order Micromonosporales; family Micromonosporaceae; genus Micromonospora; species Micromonospora sp. SL4-19. The sequence goes on along the minus strand of NZ_JBLROB010000008.1, from coordinate 15,365 downwards.
TCGCCGGCCGGCTGCTGACCGCCGCAGGCATCGACCCGGACCGGGACATCCAGCGGTTGCATCTGTCGTTGCCGGAAACCGTGAAACAGATGCAGGCGGGCAGTCTGGACGCGATGTTCTTCTCCGGCGGGTTGCCCACCCCGGGCATCAGGGATCTACTCGTCAACGACCCCGGGGCGTACCGGCTGCTGCCCATCGCCGACCTGATCGAGCCGCTCAACGCCACGTACGGCTCGATCTACACCACCGCCTCGCTGCCGAAGGAGATCTACTACACCCCGGAGGCCACGCCGACCGTGACGGTGGCGAACGTGATCCTGGTCAACGCGGACATGCCCGAGCAGCTCGCGTACGACCTGACCCGGCTGCTCTTCGCGCACCAGGCCGAGCTGATCGCGGTGCACCCGGAGGCGGCCAACTTCACCCGGGAGAGCGCGGCCGGCACCGACCCGATCCCGCTGCACCCGGGCGCGGCCCGGTACTACCAGGGCGGCTGACGTTCAGAGGTTCGTCGGGGCGGTGGCGCCTCGGGCGGCGGCGACCAGCCGCCCGGTCTCGGCGGCCACCGCCTCGTCGTCGACGGGCGTGCCCGGGTCGTAGCGGACCGTCCAGGTCAACCCGTCCACGCCGGGGACCCGGCGGGCGGCGATCCGGCCGGCACCACCCGGCACCGGGTGGTGCGCGGTGAAGGCGACCGAGCGGGTGACCCGCGTCCGCACCTGGTGCGGCAGGTCACCCGGGTCGAGCAGCAGGTAGGTCTCGGCCGGGCAGTCGGCGACGACCAGGTAATCGTCCCGCTCGGCGACCCGCTCGGCCGGGGTTACGGTGAGCTCGCGGCCGGACCAGACCGCCTTGAGGATGTCGTGCCAGCCGATCCGGTGCCCCCGGCCGGGCAGCCAGAGCCCGAGGTTGCTGGCGACCACCACGCCGTCGCCGCCCCCGTCACCGGCGGCGGCCCAGGCGAGCACCCGCTCCTCGGCGGCCAGCGGCGGCCGGTGGGCGGGCGGCAGCTTCGGCTTGCGGTTGAACAGCCCCATCACAGTCCTCCGGCGGCCTGCTCGCGCAGCGCCCGCGCGTGCTGTTCCAGCGAGAGCAGCTCCCCGAAGAGGCCGAAGTATTCGTCCTTGTTGCTCACCGGGTTGATCCGCTGGATCTTCGACTTGAGGTCCTTGATCCGGCCGGTCACCGAGCCCCACTGGAGGCGGGCCATGGTGACCGAGACGTAGCGAGGGTCGGGCTCGCCGTCGATGCGCAGCGGCTCGACGGCCAGCTCGCCGACCAGCGCCTGCGCGGCCAGGTCGTCGCAGGCGTCCCGGACCTGCTCGATCCAGACCGCCCCGCCGGTCGCCGCCGCCACCCCGCCGGCCGCGGCGATCGCCGCCCGGACCGCCACGTGAACCGGGTGCCGATATTCACCCGCCTCCACCGCGTCGAACATCGGGCCGGCCAGCACCGGCTCCTGGAGGGCGAGCTTCAGCGCCTCCCGTTCGACGATTGCGCGCGGGCTATCGACAGCAGGAAGAGGACGTTGCGCTACCGGCGCGGCTCCGGTCCCAGATCGTTCTGCAGCGCCTCGCTCGCTTCTTGCTACAGCACGGCTCACGTCCTCAGGCTCAAGTCCTAGGTAGCCCGCCAGCTCGCGGTAATAGTGGATTCGTCGGTCCTGCCGCTTGATCTTTGCCACGAGGGGAGCAGTGGCGTCCAGCGCTCGCAGTCGACCTTCCACGCTGTCGAGATCAAACTTGCTAGCGTGCGAGCGAAGCGCATACGAGACCAATGGCTCCCGCCTTGCTACCAGGTCGCGCACGGCCAGGTCGCCCTTAGCCAGTCGTAGTTCGCAGGGATCCATGTTGTCTGGGCTGATTGCAATGTAGGTCTGCGCCATGAAGCGCCCGTCATCACCAAAGGCGCGCAGTGCCGCTTTTTGCCCTGCGGCATCGCCATCAAAGGTGAAAATGACCTCTTCCATGGCCGTGAAGTCGTCGAATAGCAGCCGGCGAAGCACGCCGATGTGGTCGCCACCGAACGCAGTACCGCACGTCGCTACGGCCGTCGATATGCCGGCCAGGTGGCAGGCCATCACATCGGTGTACCCCTCGACCACGACCACCTTTCGTTGCTTGGCGATCTCCCGCTTGGCCTGGTCGATGCCGTAGAGGACGTGGGACTTCTTGTAGATCGGCGTCTCGGGGGTGTTCAGGTACTTCGGGCCGTCGTCGTCGTCGAACAGCTTGCGGGCGCCGAAGCCGATGACGTCACCGGTGAGGTCGCGGATCGGCCAGAGCAGCCGCCGGCGGAACCGGTCGATCAGCGTGCCCGAACGGGACGGGCGGGACAGCCCGGCGGTGACCAGCTCGTCGTGGCTGAAGCCCTGCTGCCGCAGGTGCTTCGTGAGCAGGTCCCAGGCGTCGGGGGCGAAGCCGCAGCCGTACCGCTCGGCGGCGGCCCGGTCGAAGCCCCGCTGGGCCAGGAACTCCCGGGCGGGACGGGCCCCGGCCGTGGTGAGCTGGGCGCGGTAGAACTCCACGGCGGCGGCGTGCGCGGCGACCAGTCGCTGCCGCTGCCCCTGCTGTGGGCGGGTACGCGGGGCCGACCGGTCGTCTTCGATATAGCGGAGCTGGATGCCGGCGCGGGCGGCGAGCCGCTCGACGGACTCGACGAAGCTCAGGTGCTCGGCGTCCATCAGGAACTTGATCGCGTCGCCGCCGGCCCCGCAGCCGAAGCAGTACCAGACGTTGCGGGCGGGCGAGACGTTGAACGACGGGCTCTTCTCGTCGTGGAACGGGCACAGGCCCTTGAGGTTGCCGCCGCCGGCGGACTTCAGCGTGACCGTGTCGGAGATGACCTCGGCGATGGAGGTGCGCTCGCGGACCAGCGCGATGTCCTCGTCCCGGATCCGCCCCGCCATCTCCGCCACCTCCTCGGCGTACATCCTGCCCTGCCGGACCGACGATCCGGCGGTCGGGGGGACGGCGTGTGGCGGACACCGCCGCGCCGGTCCGGTGGACCGGCGCGGCGGTCAGGCGGTACGGCCCGCGTCGCTGGTCGCGCCCCCGATCCGGGGGAACGGCTCGATCGAGAAGACCACCTCGACCGACACCTCGAAGTAGGCCGCGATCCGCAGCGCCAGGTGCAGGCTGGGCCGGAACTCGCCCCGCTCCAGGTAGCCGACCGTCTGGTAGTGCACGCCCAGCGCGTCGGCGAGCTGTCGGCGGGAGATGCCCCGCTCGGCCCGCAGCACCGCGATCCGGTTGTACACGGTCTCACTCATCGACGCCCTCTCAACCGACCCGCTTCATGGCCCGCTCCCGCCGCGCCGCCACTCGCGAGCCGGACTCCCGACGGGCCATCCGGCGCAGCAGAGCGGGGGCGAGCAGCAACCCGCCCAGCGCCCACAAGCCCAGCACGCCGAGCGTCTCCAGCTGCCGCCAGGACCCGCCCAACTCGACGGCGGCCATCGCCTGCGGCAGCAGCGCCGAGCGCATCCCCAACCCCAGCCAGTAGATCGGGAAGGCCTGGGCGACGGCCTGGAGCCAGCCAGGGTAGCCGTTGATCGGGTAGAAGATCCCGGAGAGCGCGATGAGGCCGAAGATCGGCAGCACCACCAGGCCCATGTTCCGGGGGTTCTCGATCAGCGAGCCGATCACCGCGCCCAGCGGCAGCGTCGCCACCAGCCCGAGCGGCACCACCCAGGCCAGCGTGAGCCAGGCGCCGCCGTCGGTGAGCCGGATCCCGTCCAGGAAGAACAGCGCCGGGCTGAGTTGGAGCGCCAGCCCGATCAGCGAAATCGCCGAGAGCATGACGATCTTCCCGATCAGGTAGCCGAGCATGCCGTTCGGCGTCGCCTTGGCGCGCAGCAGGGTGCCGTCCTCCCGGTCGACGATGAGCTGCTGGGCCAGGCCGAGCAGGCCGCCGAAAGCCAGCCCCATGCCGAGGGCGCTGGGCAGCGTACGCGCGCCGAGCGAGAAGGTGGTGCCGGGCACGGTGGCATCGCGCATGAAGAACAGCGTGACCAGCAGGATCACTGTCGGGAAGAAGTAGTTCCACAGGTCCTGGGCGTTGGTGAAGGTGTTGCGCAGCTCGATCACGCCGCGCTGGATGCCGGCCCGGACGGCCACGCTGGTCGGGCTCATGCCGCCACCCCGCTCCGCTCGGCGCCGGCATGCGGCACCACGGCGCTGTGCTGATGATTCGCTCGCTGACGCTCGCTCACCGGTCGCTCCCCTGCTGCCACACCCGGGCGGCCGTGCCGGCCCGGGCCCCGGATTCCTCTTCGTAGACCAGTGCCATGTACGCGTCCTCCAGGCTGGCCCGGCGCACCTCCAGCTCCTGCACCGTGTCGCCGTACTGCCGGAGCAGGTCCCGGACGTAGCCGGTGGCGTCGGCCGCGGTGTCCACGAAGCGCTCCCCGTTCCGGGTCCAGCGGATCTCCGCGTCGCCGGCGACCCGGCGGGCCAGCTCGTCGGGCGAGCCGTCGGCGATGATCCGACCACCGGTCAGGATGAGGATCCGGTCGGCGAGCTTCTCCGCCTCGTCCAGGTCGTGTGTGGTGAGCAGGATCGTCGTCTCGTCCAGGTCGGCGAGGCGATGCACCAGCTCGTGGAACTCGCGCCGGGCGGCCGGGTCGAAGCCGACCGTTGGCTCGTCCAGGAAGAGCAGCTCCGGGCGGCCCACGATGCCGACCGCCACGTCGAGCCGGCGGCGCTGGCCGCCGGAGAGCTGCTGCACCCGCTTGCCCGCGTGCGGGGTGAGACCCACGGTGTCCAGCAGCTCGTCGACCGGCCACGGCCGGCGGATCCGGTCGGTGGAGTAGGCGGCGTAGAAGACACCCAGGTGGGCCAGCACGTCCCGGACCCGCCACTTGCCGTGGTCGCGCCAGGACTGGAGCACCACCCCCATCCGGGCACGCCAGCGCTCGTCGCCCCGGCCGGGGTCGGCGCCGAGGACGCGGACCTCCCCGGCCGAGCGCAGCCGGAAGCCCTCCAGGATCTCGATCGTGGTGGTCTTGCCGGCGCCGTTGGGCCCGAGCAGGGCGAGCACCTCGCCGCGCCGGGCGGTGAAGTCGACCCCGTGCAGCACGTCGACGGTGCCGTACCGCATGCGCAGGTCGCGGACGTCGAGGACCAGGTCCTCGTCGGGCGGGTGTGGAGTGCTGGCGACTCCCGATAGTTCGACCGCGGTCATGACCATCCCCCGAGATTGACGGATCACTACCGCGAAATGTAGCACCTCTACTACATACCGAGGTACACCCACTCTCAGTCGGGAGCATGACAGGTCAGCGACGACTAGCGGATCTTGACTACGGTTACCTCCGCGACCGAAGGGAGGGACGCCGAATGGCCGAGGACACGGAGCTGACCATCGCGCTCGCCGAGTACGAGCACCTGCGCGAGCTGAGCCGCACGGTGCACGACCAGTCCACCGCCCGGTTCACGTTCTTCCTGGCGGTGGCATCGGGGGCGACCGCCGTGTCGGCCGGGCTGATCACCACCGGCACCTCCGACGGCCGGGTCGGCCCGGCGGTGCTGGCCGGGCTCGGAGTGCTGGTCCTGCTGCTCGGGATCTTCGTCTTCGCCCGTCAGATCGAGCTGAACGACCGGGGCCGGCGGTACGCCGTCGCCGCCACCGTGCTGCGCACGTACCTGGCCCGCCGCGCGCCCGACCTGGCCCCGTTCATCGTCATGCCGACGCTGGACGATCCGGGGCCCTTCGCGCCCGAGCCGTTCCACCGGCACTGGTTCCGCGACCTGGTCAGCCAGGCCGGCATGCTCGCGCTGGTGAACAGCGTGCTGGTCGGCCTGGCCACCACCCTGGCGGTGCTGGCCGCCGGCCCGGCCTGGCTGGCGGCATCGGTCGCGGCGCTGGTGGTCCCCGCCTCGGTCGCGGCACACCTGCGCGCGATCCGCCACCGGGTCGCCCGCTCCGCCGCACAGGTCGGCACCGTCCTGAGCACCCGCACCCTCACCCCACCCCCGCCGGAGGGCGATTGATCAGGTCGGCAGGGGGATGGATTCCTCGGCTTCGACCTGGGCGTTCCAGGCGCCCTTGGTGGAGCGCCAGCCCTCGTCGTCCATGCCGCGCCGCCAGTAGCCCGAGATGGAGAGCGCCTCCCGGGGCACCCCGCGCTCGGCCCGCAGCAGCCGGCGCAGTTCCCGGACGAAGGTGGCCTCGCCGTGGACGAAGGCGTGCACCCGGCCGGGCGGGAAGTCCAGCGCCCGGACCGCCGCCACCAGCGCCGCGCCCACCGGGCGGCCGGCGCGGTGCAGCCAGCACACCTCGACCGCGCCCGGGCTGGTCAGCGGCAGCTCGTCGGCCGGGCCCTCGACCTCGACGAAGACCTTGGCGGGCGCGCCGGCCGGCAGCCGCTCCAGGGCGGCGGCGATCGCCGGCAGCGCGCTCTCGTCGCCGGCCAGCAGGTGCCAGTCGGCCGCCGGGTCCGGGGCGTACGCCCCACCGGGGCCGGTGAAGAGCACGCGGTCGCCCGGGCGCAGCGCGGCCGCCCACGGCCCGGCCAGCCCCTCGTCGCCGTGGTGCACCACGTCGATCGTCAACTCGCCCGCCGCCGCGTCCCAGGCCCGCACCGTGTACGCCCGCAGCCGCGGCCACTGCGCGGCCGGGAACTCCCGCTTGACGGTGGCCAGATCGGTCGGGTGCGGGTAGGCCACTCCGGCCGGCGGGAAGACGAACTTGACGTAGTGGTCGGTGTAGGCGCCCACCGGCAGTCCGGCCAGCTCCTCCCCGCCCAGCACCAGCCGGATCAGGTGGGGGGTGGGCCGCTCGGTCCGTACGACCGTGGCGGCGGTGACCTTCTTGGGGCGCTCAGTCATGCTGCTTAGGCTAACCTAAGTCACCCCGGGGCTCCCACCGGTGGTCGTTCCCGCCCTGATCAGGCCACCCGGACCAGGCGGGCGTGCCAGGCGAGGGCGGCCGGGTCGGTGAGCGAGGCCACCTGGTCGATCACCACCCGCAGCCGCGCGACGTCGTCCGGCGCGTCCCGCCAGAGCGGCGCGAAGACCGGGTCGAACGCGTCCGGCGCCCGGTCGGCCAGCGCGGCGACCAGTTCGGCGAGGATCTCCCGCTGCTGCGCGTACCGGGGCCCGACGCCGGGACGACGCATCACGTAGCGCAGCGCGATGCCCTTGAGCAGCGCGCACTGTGCCCGGATGCGCCGCGGCACCACCAGGTCGGCGGCGTACCGGCGGTGTGGGCCGGGGCCGTGGCGCTCCTGCGTGGCGACCACCACGGTCGAGACGAACCGGCCGGTGAGCACGCTGGTGGTCGCCTTCAACGCGGCCAGTGCCCGGTGGCTGCCGTCGTACGCGGCCAGGGGGGCGAGCACCGGCTCGGCCAGCAGCTCGACCAGCACCCCGCCCAGGTCGTCCGCGGACTCCCCGGAGTACTCGGCCGCCACGTCGGCGCACAGTGCCCGCCGCTCGTCGGCGTCCTCCAGCAGCGGGCGCAGGCTGACGTACCCGCCGTGAATGCCGTCCTCCACGTCGTGCACCGAGTACGCCACGTCGTCGGCCCAGTCCATCACCTGCGCCTCCAGGCAGCAGCGGCCACCGGGCGGGGCACCGGCACGCAGCCAGTCGAAGACCGGGCGGTCGTCGGCGTACACGCCGAACTTGCGCCCGCCCGGGCGGCGCTCCCAGGGATACTTGCTGACCGCGTCGAGCGAGGCCCGGGTCAGGTTGAGCCCGACCGAGCGGCCGTCCGCGGCCAGCACCTTGGCCTCCAGGCGGGTCAGCACCCGCAGCGTCTGCGCGTTCCCCTCGAAGCCGCCGCAGTCGGCGGCGAGGCCGTCCAGGGCGGCCTCGCCGTTGTGCCCGAAGGGCGGGTGCCCGAGGTCGTGCGCCAGCCCGGCGGTGTCCACCACGTCCGGGTCGCAGCCGAGCCGGGCGCCCATCTCCCGGGCGATCTGCGCCACCTCCAGCGAGTGGGTCAGCCGGGTACGCAGAAAGTCGTCGGTGCCGGCGGTGTGCACCTGGGTCTTCGCGGCGAGTCGGCGGAACGCCGCCGAGTGCAGCACCCGCGCCCGGTCCCGCTCGTACGGCGACCGCCCGTACCCGGTGTCCTTGGGTGCCTCGACGACCAGGCGCGCCGCGTCGTCAGCGCCGGCGCCGGCGCTCAACCGTCATCCCCGCTGCCGCGCCACCTCTGTTCGCGACTGCGGGGCTCGCAAACCCGGCTCACTCCTCGCGCTCCTCGCGCCACCTCTGTTCGCGACTGCGGGGCTCGCAAACCCGGCTCACTCCTCGCGCTCACGCAGAACGCAGAACTCGTTGCCCTCGGGGTCGGCCAGCACCGTCCACCCGACGTCGCCCTGATCGATGTCGACGTGCCGGGCGCCCATGTCGACCAGGCGCTCCACCTCGGCCTCCTGGTCGGCCGGGCGCAGGTCGATGTGCAGCCGGTTCTTGCCCTCCTTGGGCGTGGTGACCGGGACGAAGACGATGCCGGGCAGTTCGTCCGGCGATCGACGGATCTCCACCTCGTCCGGCTTGTCGCTGATCACCTGGTATCCGAGCGCCTCGGCCCACCAGTGGGCGAGCCGGGACGGGTCATGGGCGTCGACGGTCAGGTTCTCCCAGACGCTGGTCATGCAGCCACCCTTCCTGATCGACACGTACGAGGGCGAGCTCAGGTTACGCCGGGCCGCCCCGGATGGCGCGCCGGGAGAGCCCGGAGGTGGCGCGGGGCCGCCGGCCCGGCGGACGGCGGCCCCGCGACCGGTCAGCGGGAGTCGGAGCCGGTGGTCACCACCGCCGCGCGCCCGGCCTCCAGCCGCGCCACCGGCACCCGGAACGGCGAGCAGGAGACGTAGTCGAGCCCGACCTCGTGGAAGAAGTGCACCGAGTCGGGGTCGCCGCCGTGCTCGCCGCAGACGCCGAGCTTCAGCTCCGGCCGGGCGGCCCGGCCCTCCTCGGCGGCGATCCGGACCAGCCGGCCGACGCCTTCCCGGTCGATCGACTCGAACGGCGAGATGCCGAAGATGCCCAGCTCCAGGTAGCGCCAGAAGAACGCACCCTCGACGTCGTCGCGGGAGAATCCCCAGGCCATCTGGGTCAGGTCGTTGGTGCCGAAGGAGAAGAACTGCGCCGCCTCGGCGATCTGCCCGGCGGTCAGCGCCGCCCGGGGCACCTCGATCATCGTGCCGATCAGCACCTCGACGCCGCTGTCCCCGACCACCTCCGCGATGATCTTCTCGGCCTCGGCGCGTACCGTCTCCAGCTCCTGGACCGCGCCGACCAGCGGGACCATGATCTCCGGGCAGGCCGACCCACCGGTCCGGGTGACCTCGACGGCGGCCTCGGCGATCGCACGGACCTGCATGGCGAACAGGCCGGGGATGACCAGGCCGAGCCGGACGCCGCGCAGGCCGAGCATCGGGTTCTCCTCGTGCATCCGCCGGACGGCGGCGAGCAGCGCCTCCTCCTTGGCCACGTCCTCGCCGCGCTCCTGCGCGACGGCCACGTTGACCGCGAGCTGCTCCAGCGGGGGCAGGAACTCGTGCAGCGGCGGGTCGATCAGCCGTACGGTGACCGGCAGGCCGTCCATCTCGCGGAAGATCTCGATGAAGTCCGCCCGTTGCAGCGGCAGCAGCGCGGCGAGCGCGCCCTCCCGCTCGGCGTCGGTGGCGGCGAGGATGAGGCGCTCGACCAGCTCCCGCCGGTCGCCGAGGAACATGTGCTCGGTGCGGCACAGGCCGATGCCCTCGGCGCCGAAGCGCCGCGCCCGCGCCGCGTCCGCGCCGGTGTCGGCGTTCGTCCGGACCCGCAGCCGCCGCGTGACGTCGGCGCGGCTCATGATCCGGTGTACGGCCCGCACCAGCGGGTGGTCGGTCTGCTCCGGATCGAGGGTGCCCTCGAAGTACTGCACCACCTCGGACGGCATGACCGGCACCTCGCCGAGGTAGACCTTGCCGGTGGTGCCGTCGATGGAGACGATGTCGCCCTCTCCGACGGTGTGCCCGCCGACGGTGAACTTCTTCGCCGGCACGTTCACGTCCAACTCGTCGGCGCCCGAGACGCAGGTCTTGCCCATGCCCCGGGCCACCACCGCGGCGTGGCTGGTCTTGCCGCCGCGCGAGGTGAGGATGCCCTTCGCGGCGATCATGCCGTTCAGGTCGTCCGGGTTGGTCTCCCGGCGGACCAGGATCACCGGCTCCCCCTCGGCGGCCAGCTCGACCGCCCGCGCCGAGGTGAAGACCACCTTGCCGACGGCGGCGCCCGGCGACGCGCCGATGCCCGTGGCCAGCGGCTCGAACTCGTGGTCCAGTTTGAACCGAGGGAACATCAGCTGGGCGAGCTGCGCGCCGTTGACCCGGTGCAGCGCCTCGTCCAGGTCGATCAGGCCCTCGTCGACCAGCTGTCCGGCGATGACGAACGCGGCCGCCGCGGTGCGCTTGCCGACCCGGGTCTGGAGCATCCAGAGCTTGCCGCGCTCGATGGTGAACTCGATGTCGCAGAGGTCCTTGTAGTGCTCCTCGAGCCGGGCCATGTAGTCGAGCAGCTCGTCGTAGGACTTCTTGTCGATCCGCTCCAGATCCTGCAGCGGCACGGTGTTGCGGATGCCGGCGACCACGTCCTCGCCCTGGGCGTTGGCCAGGTAGTCGCCGTAGATGCCCTGCGCACCGCTGGCGGGGTCACGGGTGAAGGCGACGCCGGTGCCGGAGTCCGGGCCGAGGTTGCCGAAGACCATGGCGACCACGTTGACCGCGGTGCCCAGGTCGGCCGGGATGCGTTCCTGCCGGCGGTAGACCACCGCGCGCTCGGCGTTCCACGACTCGAAGACCGCGCGGATGGCCAGGTCGAGCTGCTCCCGTGGCTCCTGCGGGAACTCCCGCCCGGTGTGCTTGGCGAAGATCCTCTTGTACGCCTCGACCAGCCCGCGCAGATCGTCGGCGTCCAGGTCGAGGTCGTTGTGCGTACCCTTGGCACGCTTGATCTCGTCGATGGCGTGCTCGAACTCCTCGCCCGGCACCTCGCAGACGGTCTTGCCGAACATCTGGATCAGCCGGCGGTACGAGTCCCAGGCGAAGCGGTCGTTCGCGCCGGCCTGCGCGCTGAGCCCGACCACGCTGCGGTCGTTGAGGCCGACGTTGAGGACGGTCTCCATCATGCCGGGCATGGAGTACTTGGCCCCGGAACGGACCGAGACCAGCAGCGGGTCCTCGGGGTCGCCGAGCTTGCGGCCCATCCCCCGTTCCAACGACTCCAGGTGCGCCTCGATCTGGTCGGCCAGCCCGTCCGGCTCCCGGCCGGTCGCCAGGTACGCCTTGCAGGCCTCGGTGGTGATGGTGAAGCCGGGCGGGACCGGCAGGCCGAGATTCGTCATCTCGGCGAGGTTGGCCCCCTTGCCGCCGAGCAGGTCCTTGAGATCCTTGTTGCCCTCGGCGAAGTCGTAGACGTACTTGTTGTCCACCGTCTGCTGCGCTGCCACCAGAGCCTCCCACGCGCCGGAAGTGACACTTAACGAAGGTTCAGTTCGCACATACCCCGGGACCGACCACCGGTAATCCGGCGTCGTCAGTGTTCGGTGGGCGAAGGCTAAGCGAACTTCGAGTGGCCTGGGACCGTTCGGTGACAATCGGCACAGTCGTCACCACTATCCGCGTTCGTACCCGTTGTTGGGAACGTTTCCACGCGCAGGATCACGCAATTCCGCTTCCCCTCGTACTCTTGACGGCACTGGTTTTGCTGATCCTGACCTTTGCCATATCCAGCGCAAATACACCCCGGAGCCGTCGCCGTGCCGACCATCCCCGCCGCCTCCTCCGAGACCGGTCCCGAACCGCTCGACCGGGTCGACCTCGCCACCCGGCAGCCGGCCGCCGCCGAGCTGGCCCGGACCGCCGCCCAGGCGGCCGGTGAGCTGCTCGCCCCACCCGCGCCGATGCGCCTGGGCGACGTCGTGCCCGCCCCCGAGCTGGTCGCGCCGGACCCGGCGGCCGACTTCCTGCTCACCGCGGACGCGGTGATCCGGGTCGACGCCGACCCCGCCGCCCGGGACGTCGCCGAACAGCTCGCCGCGCTGCTCCGCCCGGCGACCGGCTACCCGGTCCCGGTCACCGACTCCGACGCCCGGCGAGACGGTTCGCTCGTGCTCACCCTGTCCAACGCGACGACGTCCACCGGAGACGCCGGCGCGGCGGGCACGGCCAGCACGGCCGGCACGGCCAGCACGGCCGGCACGATCGGCGCGGCCGGCACGATCGGCGCGGACGCGCCGGCGGAGGCGCGCTCGGGTCGCACGGGCACCGCCGGGACCGGCGCCGAGGCCGCCGAGGCGCTGGGCGACGAGGGCTACCGGCTCGACGTGACCGGTACCGAGGTCCGGATCGCCGCCGCCACCGCGGCCGGCCTGTTCCACGGCGTGCAGACGCTCCGGCAGCTCCTTCCGGCGGCGGTGGAGAGCGCAACCGCGGTCGCCGAGCTCTGGGCGGTGCCCGGCGGCATGATCGTCGACCGGCCACGGTTCGCGTACCGGGGCGCGATGCTCGACGTGGCCCGCCACTTCTTCGCCGTCGACGACGTGCTGCGGGTGGTCGACCACCTGGCCCGGTACAAGCTCAACCACCTGCATCTGCACCTCACCGACGACCAGGGGTGGCGGATCGCGGTCGACGCCTGGCCGAGGCTCACCGAGGTCGGCGGGGCCACCGAGGTGGGCGGTGGATCGGGCGGCTGGTACACCAAGGACGACTACCGGCGGATCGTCCGGTACGCCGCCCGCCGCCACGTGACCGTGGTGCCGGAGATCGACCTGCCCGGGCACACCAACGCGGCGCTGGTCGCGTACCCCGAGCTGGCGCCGGGAAAGATCGCGCCACCGCAGTACACCGGCACCGAGGTCGGCTTCAGCTATGTCGACCCCGCCGACGAGCGGACGTACGACTTCGTCGCCGACGTGGTCGGCGAGGTGGCCGCGCTGACCCCCGGTCCGTGGCTGCACCTCGGCGGCGACGAGGCCTTCAAGGTCAAGGGCGAGGCGTACACCGGCTTCGTCGAGCGGGCACAGCGGATCGTCGCGGCGACCGGGAAGACCGTGATCGGCTGGCACCAGCTCGCCCCGGCCGGGCACGCCGAGGGGCGGGTGCTGCAGTGGTGGGGCACCAACGGCGACGACCCGGCCACGGCCGAGGCGGTACGCCGGGGTGCCCGGCTGATTCTCTCCCCCGCCAACCACGCCTACCTGGACATGAAGTACGCCCCGGACACCCCGATCGGGCACGACTGGGCGGGCCTGACCGACGTGCGGACGGCGTACGACTGGGACCCGCGAGCGCACCTGGCCGACGTGCCGGCGGAGACGGTGCTCGGGGTCGAGGCGCCGCTCTGGACCGAGTCGGTCACGTCGCTGGCCGAGATCGAGTTCATGCTCTTTCCGCGCCTGCCCGCCGTCGCCGAACTGGGCTGGTCGCCCAGGGCTACGCACGACTGGGACGGGTTCCGCGGGCGGCTGGCCGAGCACGGGCCCCGCTGGACGGCCGCCGGGATCGCGTACCACCGCTCGCCGGAGGTGCCGTGGCCGGCCGAGCCCGAGATCCCGGCTCCCCGTAGCGCTCCAGCTGGCTCGGCAGATCGAGAGGCAGGCGCTCGGCAGCTGTAAAGGCTCATCGTCGGCAGATCGATAGCCGGACCGCTTCGGCGACAGCCTGGCCGCGCTCCCCATCTCAGCCCTCTGGGCGGCATCACAGCAGCCGGCTTCGATCCCCGCAGAGGAAGGCGTGCAGGGCTTCGGCGGGTGAGTCGGCGACGCGCCGGGTATAGCCCGCATCCAGGCAGGTCAACACGAGCCCTGCGCTCCCTACGAATACCGAATGAATGTCGTCCCACACACCGATAGGGCAGAACTGCTGGTCGAACCTCGCCGGCCAACCGACGAACGGCACGTCCCGATAACCCTGGACCTCAGTCGGATCGACCACCAGGCTCCCCGTTCCGTCCGACCTGACCAGTTCCATGCCGCCGAACGACTCCAAGAACTGCCGGGCAACGCCGAAGAAGCCAAATCCGTCGCCGGTGATCTCCGCCGCCCAGAGGCTCACATCGACCGATCGCTCTCGATACCAACCGAGGCGCTCCAACTCGCCGGCGACACAGGTCGACACCTCGTCCAACCAGTTCGTGGCAGCCATTACAGGCCCCCCGACTGCCGCCTTGGCCTTCTCGTCACTGGACGCCGGAAAGAACTCGATGCACTCGCTCACCGACCCATCGCTGCCTTCAAGCAGTCCCCATGTGTCTTGTGATCGACCTCAGGAGCTGCTGAGAGAATTCGCTGTCCTCGTCGGGAGTAACGACGGTAACGAGGTGGTAGCCGCCCCCCACCAGGATTCCATCGTACGGCTCAAAAATTCCGATCCCGTGTTCGTACGGGTCGGCGATGAACTTGATCGGCAAGGTCGACCATGGGGCGGGTCGGTAGAGGACACCGAACGGTCCGCAGCCGTCCCCGCGCAATTCGTATCCACATTCTTCCCAATGGTCCAGCATGCCCTCGTCAACCGCCACCAGAAGATCTGCTCGATCTTCAGGAAGGTCGCTGACTTGTCCCCTCCACCTGGAGAACGAAACATGCCCGGGCGGAAGCGCCGAGAAGCGTAGGTCCGGCCACCTTACGGATAAGTCGTCCAGCAAGCTGGCAAACATTCCATTCACCGGCCCTCGGGCGACAAGCACGGTGTCATGTCCCGTGATCATCCACAACCCTTCCTTGGGCAAGGCCAGGCAGGACGAAGTGAAGACACCCGCCGCACCCCGAGAGAAGATAAAAAGATCTTGCGCCACACCGTACAGACGCATCGTTCGTCTCGCCACCGGCGAAGATCAAGAATATGCCCTGCCGTGGGGGCTCGTGCCCCGAGAACGGCGACCGTAGATCGGTCATGAGCGGTGTGCCGGGTCGAGCCGGTACGCACAGCCCATCCGGCGCCGGCTCGGAATGTACGCCGCGCGGCCGGTGTCGGGTTTGTGCCCGGGCGTCCCGTGGCCGGCGCCACCTCAGGGGCGGAATCAGGCGGGGGCCGAGGGCGTTGAACATGGCTGACCGCGCCGCAACCCCACGCCGGTCACCCGGCCCGCCAGCACGGGCCCGCCGGCCCGGCGGAATGATCCGCCACCGGCCGTCGTTACATCACCCGGACCCCGCGAGCAGATCCCCTGGATCCGCCACTGCCGGTCCGCCGGGTGAAGCCGATGGGAAATGATCCGCGGCCCCCGGTCGTTAAATCCCCCGGGACACCCGTGCAGCACGCCGGGCCGATCCCCTCCGGGTCGAGCCGGTGGAATGATCGCCGGCCCCGGTTGGTTACATCCCCGGGCCGCCCGAGCAGGCCACCCCCGATCGCCGGGCCCCCG